>DATLBX010000097.1:0-14021 GCA_035526705.1 Acidimicrobiales bacterium
CCCGCAACGGAACCATGGTGTTCTCGGTTCTGGACGCGCCCGATGCCCCGGGCGCGCTACATCGCCTCATCAACGGCGGGGTGGACCCATCGCTCGTCTGCTCCCTTCTGAACCTGGTGATGGGCCAGCGCCTCTTGGCCAAGAGTTGCCTCGATTGCCAGAGGTGGCGCCCCGCCACGGAGGAGGAGATCGAGCGGCTCGATCTCCCCCCGTCAGGCGTCGAAGTAGTGGCGAATGAAGGATGTGAAAGCTGTGACGGCCGCGGCTCCAAGGGCCGAATGATCGTGACGGAGCTGGTGACGATGAGCCCTCGACTGGCGGCCGCTCTGGAGCAAGGTGCGGATGTTCATGGCATCAGAGAGGCGCTTGGGGCCGACTTCGTTTCGATCGACGACGGCATCCGCAATCACGTGCTGACGGGGGCGGTGCCGGTCGACGTCGCCATGAACCATGTCGGTCGGCGACCAGAGCTGACGGGAAGTCTCCAGGCTGTTGCTTCGGCAGCAACGCGAGATACCCAACTCAGCGATCCGTTCGAGCGGCTGGGCGGGACGGTGTCGATCATGTTCACCGACATCGTCGGCTCGACTCACCTCACGTCCGAACTTGGCGACAACGTATGGATGGAGGTACTCCGCCAGCACGACTCCCTCGTGCACAAGCAACTCGAAGCGTGGGACGGCATAGCGGTCAAGTCGGTGGGCGACGGCTTCATGGCCGCGTTCGGCTCGGCGAGCGCCGCGGTGCTTTGTGGAGTGGCGATCCAAGAGTCCTCGACCGCGATGTTGCTCCCCGACGGGACACCGTTGGAGGTGCGAGTCGGGATCCACGCCGGAGAGCCGGTGAAGGATCAGGGCGACCTCTTCGGCACTACCGTGAACGTCGCGGCGCGTGTCGCGGCCGCCGCGCAGCCCGGTGAAGTACTCGTGTCCGACCTCGTCCGCGCCCTGGTGGCCTCCACGGGCAGATTCAGGTTCGGCGAACCCCGGCCAGTCGAGCTGCGCGGCCTCGAGGGATCCCACCTTCTCTACGCGATCGAGGCGGGCTAGGCGGGGGCGTCCCGACCAGCCCCGTCGGCGGCGGGATGCGTATGCTCTCGCCGGATGTGACCGGCGTCACCACGCCGGTAGCGCTCGCTTACAACCGAAGGAGAACGATGGGCAGCTCGAAGCTCAAGCTCTATCGGCCTTTTCTGGCGGTGCTCCTCGCGCAAGCGCTCTTCATCGCCGTCGCTCCGTCGCTCCCCTCCAACGACAAGCTTTCGGCCCAGGCGCCGCTTGCCAGCGGTCTCGTGCCGAGCGATGTCGAGGGCGTCTTCGTAGACCCCGAAACCGGCCAACTCGTCACTGCCGAAGGCATACCAGTCGACGCCAGCGGCCAGCCCACCGGCACGGCGGCGCGTACCGGGCAGCCGGGCGGTACCGCGGCTCGAACCGGCGGCCCATCGTCCGCGACCGGGGCCTCCGCAGACATGTCCCACTGCAAGGGGGACCGGCAGTTCGACATCCTGCACGCAAACCCGCCGTGTGTTCCCAAGTGGCCTGGCGGCGACAACGGCGGCGCGACCTATCAAGGCGTTACGAAGGACGAGATCAAGATCGTGTTCTTCGGCTCGACGCCCAACCCGGCGGTGGACGCCATTCTCGCCCCGCAGGGATTGGCCCGCACCGAAGACGACGAACGGGCGCTGTTCGCCGCGGCGCAAGACTTCGTCAACAAGAACTACGAGCTCTACGGCCGCAAGATCAAGATCGTCGAGCGCGACGACAACCCCTGCCCCCAAACTCCTCCCGATCCCCCGGCCTGCATCGAAGCGGCCCGGCAAGTCGTGGCCGAGGAGAAGCCCTTCATGGTGCTTTGGGACTCGGGCCTGTACCCGACCGTGTTCAACGAGTTCGCCCGGCTGGGCGTCGTCACCTTCGGCGGCTGGCACTTCTCGGCGGAGTACTTCACGGACTTCCGGCCCTTCCGCTACGACGTTTTCATGGACGGCACCAAGTCCGTCCGCATGCTCGCCGAGTACTGGTGCAAGAACCTGGCCGGCAAGAACGCCACGCACACGGGTGTCCGGATCCACAACAGCATCGGCGCCCGCGGCACGGTGCGTCGTCGACTTGGCATCTCGGTGCCGGACGTCGACGCCAACCTGCGGACGGCCCGGCTGCTAGCCGACCTGGTAGAGAAGTGCGACCCCGGAGCGAAGCCGCCGTTCATACGCCCGTACCAATCGAACATCGAGACGGCCAGCCAGCAGGCCGACGCCACCGCGGCCGCCTACATCGACGCAGGCGTCACCACCATTGCCTGCCTATGCGACCCCATCGCCCCCGCGTTCGGTACCCGCTCCTATACCAAGAACGACTACTACCCCGAGCACCTCGTCGCCGGCATCGGGCTGCTCGACTTCGACAAGCTCGGCCGGCTGTACGAGCCGAGCCAGTGGACCCACGCCTTCGGCATCAGCCACCTGCAGGTGCAGCCCCGCCACGAGGACAGCGACGCGTCGCGGATGTGGCGAGCGACGGGCCGCAGCGGAACGCCTTGCCAGAGCTGCAACCTGCCGTGGGGTTATGTCGCACTCGCCGCCAGCTTCATCCAGAGCGCCGGGCCCGACCTGAATCCGCTGAACGTCGAGCGCGGCGCGCTATCCGGCCCAGGGGTCGGCGGCTGGAAGCAATCCGGAGGCAACCCGCACGTCCCGCGGATCTCCTTCGGCCCGGGCGACTACACAGGCATCGACGACCTCAAAGAGGTGTATTGGAACGAATCGACCGCGTCGAGCATCGACGGCGCCCCGCCGTCCTACGTCAATTTGAATGGCGGGCGGCGCTACGAAGAAGGCGAGCTGCCCGGGGGCTTCGAGCAGCGCGTGCCGGTGAAACCCCAGTGACCCGGGCGTGGGTGGGGCCCCACGCTTCCGAGCGGCCGGTAGGCGGCGCCCGCCCGCCCGCAACAGAGTGAGATCCGAAATCCGCCGCCGGTTCGGCGACGCGGTGGACAGGTGGTCGCGCTTCTTCATGCCCGAGACGGCGTGGCCGATCCGGGCGGGGGCCGCGCTGGCGACCGGGTTGGTCGCCTACCTGATGCTGGTGGAGATCGTGCTGCAGGGGGTCTTCGGCCGCATCGACCTCGCGCTGATCCCGGCGATCGGGTCGCGGAACGCGCCGATCCCCCGGGAAATCTTCCTCAACGGAGCCGTTGTCGGATCGTTGTATGGCCTGATCGGTCTGGGGCTGATCCTCGTCTACCGGGCCAACCGCATCATCAACTTCGCGCAGGCCCAGCTGGGCGCGGTTGCGGCTTCCGCGGCGCTCATGCTCCTGACATTCCGTAACTGGGCCTACCTGGCCGTGATCCCGCTCGTGCTCATCGGCGGAGGCGCCGTCGGCGGAACCGTGGAGATGGTGTTCGTGCGACGGTTCAGCCGCTCGCCGCGACTGATCCTCACCGTCGTGACCATCGGCATCGGACTGGTCCTGCAGGCACTCGAGTTCTTCACCAAGAAGTGGATCGTGGGCGACCAGTTCCTCCAGTCCGTGGCCGCGCAGTACAAGACACCCTTTTCCCGGTGGTGGAGCCAGCAGATCGGCACTCTGACCTTCAGTGGCGATCACATCTTCACGCTGGCCGTGGTCATCGGTCTCGCGGTGGGGCTCGCCGCGTTCTTCCGTTATACCGACCTCGGCATTGCGGTTCGAGCCTCGTCAGAAAATCGCGACCGAGCGTCGCTACTGGGCATCCCGGTGAAGCGCGTGTCCACCGTCGTGTGGACCCTGGCTGCGGTGCTGTCCGCGATAGGCGTGTTCCTGCGCGGCCCGCTGGTCGGCATCCCCATCACCGGCTTCGTCGGACCGACGCTTCTGCTCTACGGCCTCGCCGCTGCGGTGATCGCCCGAATGAAGCACATGTACGTCGCCATCGCCGCCGGGATGCTGATCGGGATCGTCGAGCAGTCGGTGGTGTTCACCCGCAGCGCTCCGGGCCTGGTGAGCCCGGTACTGCTGGTGGTGATAGTCATCGCCCTGCTGGCGCAGCGCAGCCATCTGGCCCGGGGCCTGGACCCCGCAGCCGGCAGTTGGCAGGCGGCCGCCGAGCTCCGGCCCGTGCCGTTGGAGTTGCGCGACCTCCCGGTGGTGCGCCGGGCCCGCGCCCTGCTGCAGGTGGTGGTCGGGCTGGTGGTCGTGCTGGCGCCCTGGATCGTCGGCTCCGCCCGCGCGGATACCGCCAGTCGGATCGCGATCGTGTCGATCGTCGGCGTGTCGCTGGTGATCCTCACCGGGTGGACCGGCCAAATAAGCCTTGGCCAGTGGGGCATCGCCGCGCTGGGAGCCGCGGTGGCGGGCGGCCTGGCCGCGAATCACAACTGGGACTTCTTCCTCACCATCGCGGTGGCCGGCGCGTGCGGCGCGGGAGTGGCAGTGCTCATCGGGTTGCCGGCCCTCAGGATCCAAGGCCTCTTCCTCGCGGTCACGACTCTCGCCTTCGCCTTCACCATGACGGACTTCGTGCTTCGCCGGCAGTGGTTCAGCTGGTTGCTTCCCGAGCAGCGGGCCTTCGCAGATCGGCCAAACCTCTACGGCGTCTTCGATCTCACCGAGCCGACGCCTTTGGGCCCCGTCAACGTGTCCGCTGACGCCAAGTTCTATTACCTCTGCGTGTTGTTCCTGGGTCTGGCTCTCTATCTGGCGCGCTCGCTTCGCAAGAACCGCTCCGGTCGCCTCCTGATCGGCGTGCGGGACAACCCGCGCCTGCTGCAGGCCTACGGCGTCAACCTGGCGCGGACCCGTCTCGCCGCCTTCGCCATCTCCGGTTTCATAGCGGCCATCGGCGGCGCGCTGTTCGCGTACCAGTTCGGCCAGATCGACCCCGATGCGTTCCTGCCGCAGCAGTCGGTCGCCATCTTCCTGATGACCGTCATCGGCGGGGCGTCCTCGCTCACGGGCGCGGTGCTTGGCGCGGTCTACGTGCTGGGGATCCCGCTGCTGCCCGTGCTGCGCGACGTGCAGTTCATCGAGCTCCTCACCTCAGGTTTCGGGGTTCTACTCATCCTCATGGCACTCCCGGGGGGCTTGATCGAGGGCCTCTACCGGCTCAGGGACGGCTGGCTGCGCCGCGTGGCGGAACGACAGGGCATCCACGTTCCGAGCCTCGTGGCCGACTCGCTCGTCCTGGACAACAGTGACGAGCAGCAGGTGGTGGCCGACGCGGGTGTGTCGATGGAGGCGGTGCGGTGAAGTTGCGGCGGTTCGCCGACGTGACGGCCGGGCGCGCTGCACTGCCGCTCGCCTTGCTGTTCGTCCTCAACCTGGTCGACGAGCTGGACCAAGTCGCATTCGGAGTCGTCGCTCCGGAGGTCGCCGACAGCTTCGGGATCAGCGAGTCGACCGCGATCACGCTGACGACAATCGCCGGCGCGCTGGTGATCACCGCCATCGTTCCCATCGGTTACCTCGCGGACCGTTACAGCCGCGTTCGCATGACTGCCCTGGCCGCGATCCTCTGGACTTCGATGAGTATGGCCACCGGTCTGGCGGGCTTCGTCGGATTCCTACCGCTGCTAGCGGTGGCCCGGTTCGGTTCCGGCCTGGGGCGGGTGATGAACGAGCCGGTGCACGCCAGCCTGCTGGCCGACTACTACCCCCCGGAAAGCCACGGCAAGGTCTTCTCGCTCCACCGTATGGCCAATCCGCTAGGCCTCATGCTCGTGCTGGGCGCCGGCACTCTCACCCAACTGGTCGGCTGGCAGTGGACCTTCGTCCTCATCGCACTTCCCAGCATCCCGGCTCTTCTCCTGGTCAGCCGGCTGACCGAGCCGACCCGCGGCGCGTCGATCAACATGGGGCTCGCCACCGCGGCCGAGGAGCACGCGGAACGGATCCCCCTGGGAGAAGCGTGGCGCCGCCTGGCGGCCATCCCCACGCTCAAGCGGTCGTGGGTCGCGGCCTTCTTCCTGGGAGCCGGTGTCATTCCGATCACCAGCTTCTTCGCCTTCTTCTACGAGAACGAATACAACCTGGGTCCGGGCGCCTGGGGCCGGGCCGGTGTGGTCGCCTTGTTCGGACTGGGCACGCTCATCGGCCTCGAAGTGGGCAGCCGTCTGTCGACCGCCACGATCATGAGCGGGGAGCCCGAGGGGTTGGCGCTACGCGGCGGCCTCACCCTCGTCGGCGTCGGGGTCTCGCTTCTCGCCATGGCGGTTGCCCCGTGGGTCGGCCTCTCGGTCGCTTTGACCTTCGTCGTGGGACTCTTCGCCGCCTTCCAGTCCTACAACCTGCCGCTCGTCGCGGCCGTGTCGCCGCCCCGGCTGCGCTCGCAGGCCTTCGCCTGGTTCGGGCTGTGGTTCGCGGCAGGCGCGATCTTGCTCGCGCCCATCATCGCGACGGTCGGAGAAGACCACGGCTACCGGCTCGGCATCGGATGGTTGGCGGTGATCGTCGCGGTGTCGGGGCTCATCTACATGAGCAGCCGCAAGTACGTCCGCCGCGATGCCCTCCAGGCTCTCAAGGCTCTGCAGACCGAAGCCGGTGTGCGCGACGCGCGCGACAAGGGCGGG
Source organism: Acidimicrobiales bacterium (assembly GCA_035526705.1). Taxonomy (GTDB): domain Bacteria; phylum Actinomycetota; class Acidimicrobiia; order Acidimicrobiales; family JAHWKP01; genus JAHWKP01. The sequence continues at coordinate 6,554 of DATLBX010000097.1, forward strand.
CAGGCGCTACTGGTGTGCAGCGAGGTCGAGGTGGCGTACGGCCAGGTTCAGGTGCTGTTCGGCGTAGACCTCGAAGTGCGGCCCGGCGAGATCGTGGCCCTTCTCGGCACGAACGGTGCGGGCAAGTCCACTCTGCTCGGCGCCATCAGCGGGTTGGTGGAACCGATGGGGGGAACCATCTGGTTCGACGGGCGCGACGTCACCCACTCCGACGGCAACCAGACCGCTGCAGCCGGCATCGTTCAAGTGCCCGGCGGACGGGCCATCTTTCCCACTCTGACTGTGGCGGAGCACCTTCGGGCCGCGGGCTGGCTCTACCGCCAGGACGCGGCGCGCCTGCGAACCGCGACCGAAGAGGTGTGGCAGACGTTCCCCCGGCTGCGCGAACGCATGGACCAGATGGCGGGAACCCTCTCGGGCGGAGAGCAGCAGATGCTGGCCCTCGGGATGGCATTCGTCGCCACTCCCCGACTCCTGATGATCGACGAACTCTCGCTCGGGCTCGCGCCGACCGTCGTGGATCAGCTGCTGAAGATCGTCCGGCGCATCCGGGACCAGGGCACGGCGGTCATCCTCGTGGAGCAGTCCGTGAATGTGGCCCTGACCATCGCCGATCGGTGCTACTTCATGGAGAAGGGCGAGGTTCGCTTCGAAGGCCAGACATCGGATCTGTTGGAACGCGGCGACCTGATCCGCTCGGTTTTCCTCGAAGGCGCCGGGGCATCGGCCAACGGTCGAGCGGCTGAGCCCCGCGCCGCCGCGGTGCGAAACGTCAGATCGAGCCCGCCCGCCTCGCGCCAAGTGGTGCTGGAGTTGAGCGGCGTCTCGAAGCACTTTGGGGGCATCCAGGCGGTCGACAACGTCGACCTCACCCTGCACGATGGCGAGATCCTCGGTTTGATCGGCCCGAACGGGGCGGGCAAGACAACGCTGCTGGATCTCATCTCGGGCTTCGAGATACCGGACTCCGGCCGGATCGAACTGCTGACCGCCACTGCCGGACAGGCCGGCGTGGGTGGGGGCCCGTCCTCCGCATCGGCCGGGGTGGGGCGCCCATCCGCCAACTTGGTGGATGTCACGGACTGGAGCCCGGACCGGCGGGCTTGGCTCGGCCTCGGCCGTTCGTTCCAGGACGCGCGGCTCGTACCGTCGCTGACGGTGGCCGAGAACCTGGCCATCGGGTTGGAACGGCACATGGAGCAACGAGATCACGTCGCGTCCGCGCTGGGCCTTCCCCTCGTAGTTCAACAGGAGCAGGACGTCGCCTGGACCGTGGAGGACCTCGTCGACCTGATGAACCTCGGGGCCTTCCGCGACAAGTTCGTGAGCGAACTGTCGACCGGTTCGCGACGAATCGTCGACCTCGCCATGTGCATCGCCCACGATCCAAAGGTGTTGCTGCTCGACGAGCCATCGTCGGGAATTGCCCAAGCCGAGACCGAAGCACTCGGCCCGCTCCTGCGGCGAATTCAACAGGAGACGGGGTGCTCGTTGCTCGTGATCGAGCACGACATGCCCCTGATCACCTCCATGAGCGACCAGATCATGGCCCTGGAGCTGGGCCACCCGTTGACGCAGGGGCCGCCCGAAGACGTCATCCGCGACCCGCGCGTGGTCAGCTCTTATCTGGGCGGCGATCTGGCGGTGGTGAACCGATCCGGCCGGCCCGCCCCGAGCGGAAACGGGAGTGCGAGGCCGCGGCGGGCACGGGTTCGTCATTCGGGTTCGCCGACGTGAGAGGCCATCATCTCCTAGGCGCGCTGTTGATCATCGGAGGAGTTCTGCCGAGCTGGACCGCGCCGGGAGAGGCGGCTCAGCTGAACACCGCGGGATGGTGGTGGCGGGCCCAGACCGGAACCGTCGCGCTGCCTCCGCCGCCGCACGTTCCGGCGAACGGATTGTCGGTGGGCAACGCACCGGACGGTCCCTCCGCCGTCGCCGCGCTCCGTTTCGCTCTCGACGTCGACGAGATCGATCCGGTGCTGACGCTCACAACCGCCGAGGAGTTCGCGTCCGGTGCGGTGGGGTTGGTGGCCTGCCCTTCGGGTAGCCCCTGGTTCGGCATCCAGGCGGGCAATTGGGACGACCGCCCCGAGGCCAAATGCGACGCCGCCACCGTGATCGGGGTGACATCGCCGGACGGCACGGGGTGGACATTCCCGCTCTCAGCGGTCTACTCCGACGGCCTCCTGGACGTCGTCATTCTTCCCGCGCCGGACAGCGATCCCTTCGAGATGTCGTTCGAGCCGCCGACGGCCGCCTCGTTGCGAACGACCTCAGCGTCGCCCGCTACTGGGCTCGATTCAGACTTCGACTCGACCGGATCGGGCGCTGAGGAGAGCTTCGTCCCGCCCAGCGGCGCATTCGACGGCGGAGTTGCTTTCGGCGCGCCCCTTGTTCCGGGGGTGCCGGCGTTCGGGGAGCCGCCCACTGCGGCCGATGATCCCGCCGCGGCGGCGCCCAGAAGGTTCGTGCCGATAGCGCAGGGCCGCGGGCCCGCCGTGGAGGACACGACCGACCCTCGGCCGCTGGCACTCGTCGTGCTGCTCGCGGCCCTGGTCGTCGCGGCGATGTTGGGCCGTGAGCCTCTCCCGGTGCCGCGCCTCCTGGGTCCGATGGCGGCGCGTCGGGAGATGGCATCGGCGGAGCCTGAAGTGCGAGGTCTCGGGAGATTCCGCCGACCTCGTCGGGGCGAGGCCCCATCGCTTCACTGAAGGCCGCGAATCACCTCGGCCAACTCGTCGGGTGCCTCCCACGGCACCATGTGACCCACTCCGTGAAGGGTCACCAGCGGCACACCGGCCAGGCGGGCGACGATCTCGCCATTCCCGTACGGCACCAGCGAGTCCAGATCGCCGTGCACGACGGCTATGTCCGTGTCCAACCCTCGCAACTCGGCCCCGGGTTCCCAGACGCTCATCGCCATGATCTGTCGCATGAGCCCCTCCAGCTCCGCGGAGTTACCGTGCGCCCGTTCGGCTTCTTCCCGCGCAATCTTGCGAGAAGCCTCGCCGGGCGCCATGTACTTCTCGTAATAGGCGGCACGAATGGCGCGGGGCGCATCTGCAGGGTCATCCGGGAGGGTGAGTCCGGCGGGGGGCGCAAGCACGGAGGGATCGATTGGGACCTCGTGGCTGCGCCCTGGCCGCGTGCTGACCAGGACCAGGCGCTCGATCCGCTCGGGCACCTCGAAGGCGAGGGCCTGGGCGATCATGCCGCCCATCGAATGACCGACAACGGTGAACGCACCACCGAGCTCGCGGTCGACCGCAGCGAGCGCGTCGGCCGCCAGATCCTCGATGGTGAACCCCTCGGGGCACGGGCCGGCTTCGCCGGTCTCCCGGTTGTCCGGGGTTATCAGGTGGAAGCCATCGAGCCAGGGCCGGAAGCGGTCCCAGTAACGACCACTCTGGGCCATGCCCGCCAGAAGCAACAGCGGTGGCTGGGTGGGCACGACCGGCAGTATGCCCGCCGGGGTATACCTGTGTGATGGGAGCGCCGCGATGAGCACCGCCCAGACAGTTTTCGAGCCACGGGAGTTGTTGGCCGGCCATGAGATCGAACGGCCGCTGGTCGCGGGCGGTGTGCGCTGCCACGGCGGCTTCGACTCCGAAGGCCGATACGTGTCGCCCCGGACGAAGAACCGGATACCGGCCATCGAGGCGTGGCAGGAGCAGCAGCGCCGGTTGTTCGGCACCGAGCTGCTGGACATCGGCCTCGATGCATGGCCCGCGGCGTGGCCGAACGTCGAGCAGGCCCGGTTCCTGCTGCGGCACGGCATCCGCCAGCCGATCGTCACCGAGTTGACGCGCATCGGCACCGTCGAGGGCTTCGGCGCGCTGATCCGGTTCACGCCGATGCCCGACTGGCGGAAGTGCGTTGTCGAGGACATCGCGGGAACCGCGACCGCCCACCTCGCCTCCGGTCTCTACGAGGCACACGCCCGCGACGAGGCAGGCTACGAGTCCGAAGGCGGACACCAGCAGATGTGGTTCGCGGCGCGCGATGTCGCGTTTGAGCACCCCGTTACCGAGGACCAGACGGCGGCGATGCTCGAGCGGATCGGGTTGGCTCGCCCGGGCCAGGGCAGCGGTGGCATCGACACCGAGGTCGTGGCGCGGCAGTTCGAGGAGCGTCGCTTGTTCCGTGATCTGCCGTGGGAGCTGGAGATGCTGATCGACCGCATGATCCGGCTGCTGTTGATCGAGATATCCGCGTTCCATGTCTTCGCGTGGGCCGAGAAGCTGCTCGCCGACCCGGACCTGGTGGCGGGCGAGGGCGAAGCGGCGCGGCTGGTCAGCTACATCCGGTCGGACGAGACGCCGCACGTCGAGTATTTGAAGACGTCGCTCAGCGAGCTCCGGGACCGCACCTTCATCGGCGACAGCGGTAAGCGGCGGCCCGGCGCGGAGGTGGTCGGCAGGATGTGGGACCGCGGGGTGAGTGAGTCGTTGAATGTGCGGCGCCGCGACGGACTGATCGCCTCGCTGGCGGAGGTCACCCACGCGCTCGAGGGCCGGAGCGACAAGGACGACCTCTTGGCCGAGTTCCACAGCCTGGGCGACATCCAGCCCGGGCCGCGTGGCGAGTGGCCGCCACCCGTGAGTCCGCCGGAGTGAGGTTCGGGCTCTTCTACGAGCACCAACTCCCCCGCCCCTGGGCGGAGGGGTCGGAGCGCAAGCTGCTCCACGACGCGTTGGAACAGATCGAGCTCGCCGATCGTCTCGGCTTCCACCGCGTGTGGGAGGTGGAGCACCACTTTCTAGAGGAGTACTCGCACTCCTCCGCGCCAGAGGTGTTCCTCGCAGCTGCCAGCCAGCGGACCTCCCAGATCCGGCTAGGGCACGGGATCGTGCAGACGCCGCCCGCCTTCAACCACCCGGCCCGCATAGCCGAGCGCATCGCCACGCTCGACCTGCTCTCGGACGGCCGGGTCGACTTCGGGACGGGCGAGTCGTCGTCGGAAGCTGAGCTCGGCGGCTTCGGCGTGGACGCGGCGGAGAAGCGCGACATGTGGCGCGAGGGCCTCGAGGTCGCGGTGCGGTGCCTGACCGAGGAGCCATTCGGTGGGCACGAGGGCCGTTACGTATCGATGCCGCCCCGCAACGTGGTGCCAAAGCCATTGCAGACGCCGCATCCGCCGTTGTGGGTCGCGTGCAGCCGGCGCGACACGATCCGGATGGCGGCGGAGAACGGTCTGGGCGCGCTGTCATTCAGCTTCATGGACCCCGAAGACGCTCGGACCTGGGTGGATGAGTACGAGGCGATCCTCGCGGAGCGGTGCACGCCGATCGGGCTCGCGGTGAACGCGCGCCTCAGCTGCGTGACGCCGATGATGGTTCATGCCTCCGAGGAGGAAGCGGTGCGACGCGGGCTCGAGGGCGCCAACTTCTTCGGATACTCGCTCGGGCACTACTACATCTTCGGTGAGCACCGCCCGGGCCGCACCGACGTGTGGGCCGAGTATCAGGAACGGCGAGGCGACGTGGGCTACTCCCCGGAGGTCGCCGCGGCGGTCGAGCAGCAGCGCTTGGGAGCCAAGGTGGCAGCCGGCGAAACGGCAGGCTTGCGCGGCGCGGTTGGCGACGTGCAGCAGGTGCGGGAGTACGTGCGGCGCTACGAACAGGCGGGCGTCGACGAGCTCATCTTCGTGCTGCAAGCGGGCAACAACCGCCATGAGGACATCTGCGAGTCGATCGAGCTGTTCGCCGCGAAGATTTTGCCGGAGTTCGCGGAGCGAGCCGACCAGGCCGAGAAGGAAAAGGACGAGCGACTCGCCGCGGCCGTCGAGGCCGCACTGGCCCGCCGCCCCGCCCAACCCGATCCCCCGGACGAGAACTACACGATCGCCGGACTGCTCAAACAGGCGGCCAAAGTCAGCGGCAACGAGTCACTAGAGCAGCTGAACGAACAAATGGCCCAGGACCGCGCCGAAGGCAAACCCCTACACATCCCCGGGGTCTTCGACTGAGGCGAACGGGAGACCCCTCGGGGCGGCTAGTAGCTCCAGACCTTTTCGGTGGTTGCCTCGTCGTTCGCCTCGAGTCCGAGAGCCCCGTTACCGAGGATGCCGGTAACCGGATCGGCAAACTGACTGAACGCCCGCAGGTCGGTCATCTGGCCGCTACGCGGGAACTGTTTTGGCAAGCCTGAGATCGGAGTCCACATCGTGACGGTGTTGTCTTTCACTGCGGTCATCAACTGCACGAAGGTCGTGGTGCTGCCTGTCTCATCGGGCGGCGAGCCGCAGTCGACCGACACCTGGTGAGTGGAAATCCCAAGGCCCGCCACCTCGCCGAACACGATGTTGTATGCCGTGCCGGCGCGGTAAGCCGCATGGAAGCTGCCACAAGCTTCGGTCTCGCCGTAGAACTCGTATGCAGCTCCGGTCGACTCCGGAGGAGCCGACAGCTCCCAGGTAACGACCAGACTCGGCGTATTGCGAGGGGCCATCGGCTTGATCCCCACCGAAACGGCGACGATGTCCATCGAGGCGCGAGTGTCGATCGAGTCCCCGACGGGGTCTTCGAACCGGATCCCCGGGGTGGCTGCCCTCGTCGGGCTACCTACCGCCAGAAGGGCCAGGGCGGACAAGACGGCGATCGCGGCAGACCCACGACGGAAGAAGCGCATACCGGACCATACGACGCCAAGGGCGTAAAGCCCTGTCCAACGACAGAAGGCGGGCAGCCGAAGCCACCCGCCTTCTGCCGAACTTCGAACCTCGGCTAGTCGCCGATGGGCGCTTCACCGTTGGTGAGGAAATGCGTCTGCGTCCTCCTCGGCGCCGTGCCCGCGTACTCGTACACCATTCGGTCGTCGAAGGTCATCGCGGCATCGAAGCGAGCACAGCCCGCTTGCACCACCCTGGCGAAGTACCCGCATCGGAAATCGTCCGTGGGCTCCGCAGGAGCCCGGAGGCCGTCGATGAAGTACTCATCTGCTGCGCCGGATGGTCGTTCGCCGTTGAAGACCTGGGCGCTAGCGGCCGGCGGCCGGGGTGCGGGATTGGCCCCCGGTGCGTCCGTCGAATAGGGCTCGCCGCCGCCGCCTACCGCGTAGACCACATAGGCGTGGCCGCCGCGGCTGCCGCCGCGCTGCATGACGTAGTAGTCCCGGGCCTTGTCGATGGCCACCAGGGGTCCGTTGAAGCAGGGAACCGCCGGACTTGGGCAGCTGGTGATAGGCGCGGGGCTGTTGGGCCCGTAATCGGCCGGCTGCAACGCGTCCGTCTGCGTGGTGTCGAAGTCGACGTCGGCCCAGGTGGCCGTGGCCTCACAGAAGTCCGTCCCCTGCCCAGAACCAACCGGTGGGGACTGCGCCGGACACGCGAAACCCTGCGTCCCGAATCCGGAGCGGATCACCTGGACGGTGGCACTTCCGAAGTTCGCCTCGGTGCTGGCCGAGTCATAGAGCCTCCGATCGACGACGATCTCGGCAACTCCCTCTCGCGTCTGCATCTGGACGA
>DATLBX010000098.1:0-2549 GCA_035526705.1 Acidimicrobiales bacterium
GACCTCCACCGAGGACAAGATCTCCCGCGAGGCGGCCATGGCCGTGGGCGAGACGTCCGGCTCGGCCCGACCGCGCCGCATCATCTCCGCCGGTGGTGGTCGCCGCCGTCCCGAGACCGAGGAGCCCGGCACCGCGACCCCGGTGCCGACCGACGACCCCGCTGCCGACGCCGCGCCGGTCGTCAAGGAAGCCGATCCCGAGCTCGAGAAGTTGCTTGCCGACGAGGAGGAGATCGAGCGCCGCACCCGCCAGCACCACGAGACTCCTCACTTCCGTCCCGAGGACGATTAGCCCATGTTGATGCCGAAGAAGGTCAAGCACCGCAAGCAGCACCGAGGCCGCCTTACGGGCATGGCCAAGGGTGGCTCGCGCATCATGTACGGCGACTACGGCGTCCAGGCGCTGGAGCCGGGTTGGATCACCGCCCGCCAGATCGAGGCGGCTCGTATCGCGATGACCCGCCACATCAAGCGTGGTGGGAAGGTCTGGATCACGATCTTTCCCGACAAGCCGGTGACGGCCAAGCCCGCGGAGACCCGGATGGGCTCAGGCAAGGGCAACCCCGAACACTGGGTCGCAGTCGTGAAGCCGGGTCGCATCATGTTCGAGCTCGCAGGCGTCAGCGAGGAACTTGCCCGTGAGGCCATGTCGCGTGCAATTCAGAAGCTTCCCATCAAGGCCAAGGTTGTCCTCCGCTCCGAGGAGGTGTCGTGACCGACGTCGCCGAGATCCGCGACATGAACGACGACGAGTTGTACACACGTCTCGCCGAGGCCAAGCACGAGATGTTCAACCTGCGCTTTCAGCACGTCACCGGTCAGCTTGACAACTACTCGCGCCTCGGCGACCTCAAGCGTGATATCGCGCGGCTCAAGACAATCCTTCGTGAGCGTGAGATCGAGGCTGCCGAAAGCGTCGATGGTGCTCCCGAACCGGCTCCCAAGGCCAGCAAGGCCGAGCCGGAGGTCGACGACTCCCGTCGTGGCCGGCGGGCGCGGGTTGCCGCCAGCCGCAAGGCCGACGCCGAGCGTACCGATACCGACGAAGAGTCGACGACACCGGAGGAAGATGGTGGCTGATCCCAGCACGGAGAATCGCTCTGACCCTGAACGGCCCAACCGACGCAAGATCCGCGAAGGCGTCGTCGTCTCCAACGCCATGGACAAGACCGCGGTCGTTGCGGTGATCGAGCGCGTCCGCCACCGGCGCTACGCGAAGACGGTGCAGCGCACGAAGCGGTACCAGGCTCACGACGCCACCAACGAGGTCAATGTCGGCGACCGGGTTCGTCTGGTCGAGACTCGCCCCCTCTCCAAGCTGAAGCGCTGGCGAGTGCTCGAAGTCCTCGAGCGAGCAAAGTGAGCCGTGCGAACGTGAGAATCCAGTGATTCAGCAAGAGTCGCGCCTTCGGGTCGCGGACAACTCCGGTGCCAAGGAAGTGCTCTGCATCAAGGTGCTGGGTGGCTCCAAGCGGCGCTACGCGTCCATTGGCGACATCTTCGTCGCGACGGTCAAAGACGCCATCCCCGGCGCGTCGGTGAAGCGTGGCGACGTGGTCAAGTGCGTCGTCGTGCGAACCAAAAAGGAACGCCGCCGTCCCGACGGCTCCTACATCCGTTTCGACGAGAACGCGGCCGTGCTGATCAATGACCAGTTGCAGCCGCGAGGCACGCGCATCTTCGGTCCGGTTGGAAGAGAACTGCGCGACAAGCGGTTCATGCGGATCATCTCTCTCGCCCCCGAGGTCCTCTGATGAAGTTTCGAAAAGGCGACCGGGTCAAGGTTCTGACCGGCAAAGACCGGGGCAAAGACGGGGAGATTATGCGCGTCCTTCCTGAACGCAACAAGGTGATTGTCGACGGCGTGAACGTGGCCAAGAAGCACCAGCGCTCGACTCGGGCGACGATGCAGGGCGGCATCATCGACAAGGACATGCCCATACCTGCGGCCAACGTCGCCTTGCTCTGCCCTAGTTGCGGACCTACTCGCCTCGGTTACCGCTTCGAGGGTGACGGCACCAAGATCCGGATCTGCAAGAAGTGCGGGAGTGACGTCTAATGACTGCTACGGCGCCCACTCGCGAGTTGCCTCGCCTGAAGCAGCGCTACCTCACTGAGATCCGCGCCGCCCTTCAGGAGCAGCTCGGTTTCCCCAACGTGATGCAGGTTCCCCGGTTGCAGAAGATCGTGCTCAACATGGGCGTCGGTGGGGCCACACAGCAGAAGTCGTTGCTCGACGGCGCGGTCACCGACCTGACTGCGATCACCGGACAGAAGCCGTTCGTGACCAAGGCCCGTAACTCGATCGCTGGATTCAAGTTGAGGGAGGGCCAGGAGATCGGGGCCAAGGTCACCTTGCGGGGCGACCGCATGTGGGAGTTCCTCGATCGCTTGATCAGCCTCGCCATCCCGCGCATGCGTGACTTCCGGGGCCTCTCGGCCACGGCCTTCGACGGCCGAGGTAATTACACCTTTGGGGTGAACGAGCAACTCGTTTTTCCCGAGATCGATTACGACAAGGTCGACGCGATCCGAGGGATGGACATCAC
>DATLBX010000099.1:0-4085 GCA_035526705.1 Acidimicrobiales bacterium
GCGCTGACCTCGGCCGGAGGGGTCACTGCGCCGCACGAGGCTGCTCCCTAGCATGAGCGTGTGCCTCCTGAACGGCTCCGGCTACGGATCGGCAATCTTGCGAAGGCCGTCCTCGTATCGGGACAGGCTTACCAGGATCCGAAGGATGCGCTCAACGAGTTCGTGTCGAACGCCGCCGACGAGTACGTCGAGGCGGGCCGACGCGGCGAGCGAATCCGAGTCATGTTGCGCCGAAAGGGCCGATACCCCGTCATCGCCATCGACGACGTCGGTCGCGGCATGTCGCCCGAGCGACTCCGGGAGATTGCGCGCAACCTGTTCGAGTCGGCGAAGGCCGGCGACGACCGAACGCTCGGCGAGAAGGCAATCGGCGTCCTCGCGTTCCAGCAGCTCGGCAACCGATGCGACATTGTCTCTAGGGCCGAGGGCTCCGATGAGACCTGGGTCCTGCGCCTTCAACGCGGTAAGGCCACTGCCCAGCTGGAGCGCGAGCGGCGAAAGACCCGCCAGGTCCCTGGCACGACGGTAGTGCTCTCCGACCTCGAACCGGATGTTCTGCGGGTGCTCACCCAACGCAAGGTCGTCGATTACCTCAGGGCCCGGCGAGGTCCTGCCCTCGCCCGGGGCGATTACAGCATCGAGGTGGTCGAGGGCCGCTCGGTCGAAGTAATCACCCCTGAGAAGCCTGAGGGTCTGAAGCTCGAGATTCCCGCTCGTCCGACGCTGTGGGGGCGCATCGAGTTCGCGCTCTACGTGTCGCCACCCGATCCCCGGCGGCGCCGGCGCGTCGCCGTCGTCGGTCGGGCAGGCACCACGATCGTCGACGACATCGCGGAGATCGAGGAGTTCGCGCAGCCGCCGTGGGACAGCGGTCAGGTGGCGGGCGAGGTGGTCTTCGTCGCCCTGCAGCAGACGGCCGGGCGCCGGGCGGTCCTGCGCGACCGCGAGGCCTTCCCGGTGTTCGTCGACGCCGTGAAGGCCGTCGAAGCCGCTGTGCAGCGAGCGACCGAGAAGCTTGCCCACGAAGTCGACGCGCACGCCGCGGACCGCCTCGCCGAGACGCTGCGGCGCGTCTTCGGTCGAGTGCTCAAGGAGCTGGCCGATCTGGACAACCCGATGCGCACGGCTGTCGGCGACGAGCCCGGGACAGGAGGGTTATTCGAGGCCCAAGCCGAGGCAGGTACGGGGCCCTCGAAGAACGGATCGGGCAGCCCCACCGCGCCCGCGGGGGTCCCAGAGCTGCCTGAGCTCGAAGGCGAACCTGCCGATACTCCGACCGGCCCTCAGCCACAAGCGCGCCCGGACCGGCGGCGCACCACCGATCTTCCCTCGGTCAGCCCTGATCCTGATCCCGGTCAGGCCCGAAGCCGATTCGAAGCGGAGACCGGCGTCGTGTTCTACAACGACCGCCACGAGGACTACTTGGTGGTGAGGGACGACGAGCCGGGTCTCCTCGACTACCTGGCGACCCTCGTCGCAAAGGAGTACGTGCTCTACAACAATCCGCGAGCCGTCAACGATGACCTGGCTGAGGAGATGGTCCGAATGCTTGTCCGGGTTCGACGCCACCTTCCTAGGCGCCGGTAGTGAAAGCACAGCTCCCCGCTGCCACAATGTTTCAACCCCAGTTCCGCCGGCCAACCGCCAACAGCGTGGCGGTCCCAAGAGTTAGGTAGCTAGCCATTGGGGGCGGCATCGGTGAAGTAGTGACCATTTCCAACGGCGTTCTTCCCCTGCTCCCCTGGCCGTTCTGGCGCAACTCGTTGCCCATCGACGGCTACCACAGCCCACCCCCACCGTCAGGCGCTGCGCAATCCCACTCACGTGGACGAGTTGGTACGGACCACTCAAGTCGGCCAGTTGGGGCGACGATAAATCGACTCATGATCGACTTCGACTTCCGCCCAGCCCAGGCGGTTATCGTCGGGCAACGCCGTTTGATTGGCGAGGACGCCCCGGCGTCGGACCTTCCCCCGCGGGGCTGGTACGGCGATCCCGCCAGCGCCGAGCCACTGCGCTACTGGACTGGCACAGCGTGGGCCGACGGGGGGACGGACGACCCTCCGCGATAAGGGTCCCGCAGCATCGTGGTCGGTACGAGTCGTGGGCCCACCCGGAGACCAATCACCTGCCAGCGGTCTTCAAGCCACGGACGTGTTTAGGCCGGAGGAAGTCGTCGCCGAAGGTCAGGTTGAGCACCTCAATCTCCCCCGCGAGGTGGTCCAGGCGGTGGGCGGCCTCATGCGGCATGCCCGCCCACGCGGCGAGCTCCTCCCGCGCCTCTACCGCGGCCGGCGAGCGCAGCCGAGGCGTAAACCCGGAGTTCAGCGGCCTACAAGCGGTCGGACGGCCAGTTGGGCTGGAACAGTCCGTGCCAGTTCTCCGGCCTGCCTCTTTCCGACGAGATAGCCCGTGACCTGCTCTTTCGCGGTCCGGACGTGACCGCCGGTGACGTGGTTTGCCACCCTCTCGCGGCCTCGCCGCGGCCTGGCCGCGGCGCGAGAAACGTGCCAGTGCGCCGGTCAGGCTCGTAAACGACTGCGGCTAACGGAGGTCATCTCCGCCGTCGGCTCGTTCTGCGCCCGGCGTGAGGAAGCCCTGCGAATGGAGCGCGGTGGCCAAGGGCCGTGAGGAGCGCTTCTGGCTTGATAACCATGACGAGTGCGCATAGCCGGCGGTAGGGGATGGCGGCCGTGCGGTCGCGCCGCCGCCACTAGGGGACACGCCGAAGTCCGCTCGCGCTCCGCCCGGCGTGCACCGGGGGTGGGCTGCTGCGCGCCACCGGGGAGCGAACGGCGGGGAGCCCGACCGCTCGCTCGCCGCAGTCTCTTCTTCGGGAAGATTAGAACTTCAGGGTCCCGGGGGAAGCCGTGAGAACACGACATCGCGAAGAGCCGTCACGGCCGAAAGCGGCCTGAGCATGACCCGGTAGTCCTCGATGAGCCCGTCGCCGTTGAAGTGCATGACGTCGACACCCTCGGCTTCCTGGTTCCCGATCCGCCACACGAAGTGAAGGAGTTCGCCACCCCTGACGGACGTGTATGACTCAATGAACCGAAGGTCATCGAACGCGGGAAGAAGAACGGCGAACAGGCGAGTCACCGCCTCTCGACCGGAAAGAGGTTCGTCCCGCACGGGACTCCGCAACACGACGCCCGGAGACATGGTTGCCATGGTCGCCGCGACGTCGCCCCGCTCTGCCGCTTCGCGAAACGCATCACATCGCACGATGGACCCGTCCTCCTCGTCGATGCCGGCGGAGACCGACTGGCCCAAGCGTGCCTTGAGGCTCCGACTCCCGATACCTCGGTCAGCGACCGAATTGTAGATCCGAACACCCTGCCCCGGCGATCGGCGCGCTTCAGACCGCGCCACCGTCCAACCAGATGCGTACACGGAATCGGCAAGCGCCGGTCTGCCGGAGTAGAACCTGGTTCAGCGACCAAGAGGCCGATGGCAGCCCGCCTCTGCGCCGGGACCCCAGCGATGTAGGACATGGACCTCGCCTGATGCCGGCGCCCTTGGAGACTCCTCCTCTACCTTGCCACGGATGGATCGCCTGGATGATCTGCCGCCCAAGTCGCGTGTTGAGGTCGTTGCCGCCATCGCCACAGCCTGGGAGGTTGACGCAGCGGCCGCAGAGGAGATCCTCCGCGCGTCTGAACCCTTCTGGAACGTGCTCGAGGACCACGGCGGCGTCGACTCGTGGGGTGGCAGCGAGTTCTGTCATGTGTTCCCCGCAGCTCTTGCGTTCATTCGGGAGCGAGCAAGTCCCTGAGCGGCGGCGTGCTCCCGGACCCGGCGTTTCGGGGCAGTGCCGGAACTCTGGAACGGCTGTCATTTGGGGACGCCCTATTTCCCGCTGTTGCGCGGCCGGGGTGAAAGCGAGCGAACAACGGGCAAGCGGCGGCGCCCGCCGCCAATAGGCCCGCCAGGGGTCCATCCGGATCAAAGGGAGCCCCCCGGCGACCGGGAAGTAGGCGATCACGCCCTTGGCGCTTTCCTTCCTCGCCCTGGACTACCCGGCGGGCGATGCCGTGGGTAGCGCAGGTAGAAGGCCGGCGGACATGACGGCGTTATAGTGA
>DATLBX010000100.1:0-17388 GCA_035526705.1 Acidimicrobiales bacterium
GGCGTACCTCGGCGAAGACTGAGCGTTTCGCACCACCGGGCGGTTTCACCCGGTTCCTGACCGGGTGAACCGACCCACTCCCCCGCCACAGCCCCCGCCACCGCACCACCGGGCGGGATCACCCGGTTCCTGACCGGGTGAAACCGCCCAGTTGGGGAGCGATTGTCGGGCGACAGGGTGGCCGGCGGAGGTGGAGGGGGTCGGTAGCCTCTAGGCATGCGCCGGTGGTTGGTGGCGGGCGCTCTCCTGTCCGTCCTTGTCTTTCCCCCCGTCCCTCCTCAATGGCGGGGTCCCGGAGCCATTCGCCCCGCCGCGGGCGAGATTCCGGCCCCCTTCACGGTCGTCACGATCAAAGGCAAGGGCTTCGGTCACGGCGTTGGGATGGCGCAGGACGGGATCTACTCGATGGGCCGAGCCAACAAGTCGACGACCGAGATGCTGGCCGCCTTCTATCCGGGCACGGTCATCGGGAAGAAGGGCGGACAGGTACGCGTCGTAGTCAGCGCTGCATCCGGACCCGAAGCAGTCCTCACGTTCCCGAACGGAGGCCGGATCGACGCCGAGGGTGAGAGTCGGGGCTTCCCGGTTCAGGCTTCGCCCGGCGAGCAGGTTCGCGTGGCCTTCGAGAACGGTCGCTACGTAGTGGGTCCGACGCCGGCGGGCGAGGGCACAGGCGGTGGGACCGGAACCACGACGACAACGTCGGACGACGGCGCGACCACAACGACGTCGGGATCCACCACCACTACGACCCAACCTGAGATCACCGTACCGACGTCGCCTGCTTCCAGCCCGCCGGTCTCGGCGTCGTACCGGTCGGCGGAGTCCGCGCAACCTTCGTCCGCCGGCCCGTTGCGGGCCACTCCCGCCGGCGGAGGCACGATCGCGCTCGCGTCGGGGCGTCGCTACCGAGGGATCGTGGAGGTCAAGTCGGACACCGGCGCTCTGCGACTCGTGAACGCGGTTGACGTGGAGACCTATCTCAAGGGGATGGGCGAAGTACGGGACGGGTCGTGGCCCGCCGCTGCGCTTCGCGCCCAGGCGATCGCGGCGCGAACATACGCGCTGCGCGCCATGTCCTTCGGCGGAGAGATATGCGCGGATCAACGGTGCCAGGTCTACCTGGGCGCGCAAGCGGAGTACGCGGCGATGAACAAAGCAGTCGCGGACACCTCGGGTCAAGTGGTGACGCACAAGGGCAAGCTCGCCTCCACTGTGTACTCCGCGAACGGCGGCGGTCACTCGGCGACGCGCGAGGAGGGCTTCGGCACAGAAGGTGAGTCGTATCCCTACCTGCGCGCTGCGCCGTACATGACGCGCGATCCGTTGCCCTGGACTGAGCGGGTTTCCGTGGAGGACGTAGCCGCCGCCCTGGGATACAAGGGGGAGCTCACCGACGTGAAGATCGCCCGTAAGGGGCCGTCGGGCCGCGCTCTGGCCGTAGAGCTCCATGGCAGCGCCGGCCGGTTGGAGGTGACGGGCCGCGTGTTCGACGCCCGGCTCGGCCTCAAGTCGACCTTGTTCACGCTGGACACGGGACAGTCGTCGGTGCCCGCGCCACCGCGAGCCGGAACGTTCGGGGGCGAGCAGGCGTTGCCGGAAGAAGCTGTCGCGCTGCCACCGCGCCCTCCCGATCCCCCGCTGCCCGACTTCGCCACAACCACCACGACTCGGGAGAAGTCATCGAGCGTGGCCGCGGCAGGGACCCGGCCGCCAACTCCCAAGTCGCCCGGCGTAGCTGGCCCCTTCGCCCTCTTCCTCTCCGCCGCCTCCGCCATCGCCGCGGCCGGCTACTGGCTCAACCGCCCCCGTATCGGAGAGGCGGGACGAGTCGCCGACCACGGGCTCATGAATTCCGTCCTGGGTTGGCATGCTCGCCTGCGGCGCCCGCAGAGCTAGCCGGGCGGACTTTCGATCGAGCGGGCGTACTCGTGCCCGTCTGGTGGGTGCAAGCACGCCCGATCGGCGATTTGTAACCCGCCGGGGGGTGGCGGGCGCGAAGAAGGGGCGGCCTTTCGGCCGCCCCTTCCTTGGTTCTGTACTGCCGAAGAGCTGGACTTAGAAGTCGTCCATCACTGGTCCGACTAGAAGTCGTCCATCACATTGGTCCGACTAGAAGTCGTCCATGCCGCCGCCGCCGGGCATGGCGGGGGCCTTCTCTTCAGGCTTGTCGACGATGACAGCCTCGGTGGTCAGGAACAGGGCCGCGATCGAAGCTGCGTTCTGCAGCGCCGAGCGGGTGACCTTGGCGGCGTCGGGGACTGCCTTGAGCAGGTCCTCGTACTCGCCGGTGGCCACGTTCAGGCCCTGGTTGCCCTTGAGGTTGCGCACCTTCTCGATGACAACTCCACCCTCGAGGCCGGCGTTGAGGCAGATCTGCTTCAACGGCTCTTCGAGAGCCTTGGCCACGATGCGTGCACCGGTGGCCTCGTCGCCGTCGAGCTTCTCGATGCGGGTGAGCACGTTGGCCTGGCTGCGGAGAAGTGCAACTCCACCACCGGGAACGACGCCCTCCTCGACCGAAGCCTTCGCGGTGGAAACCGCGTCCTCGATGCGGTGCTTCTTTTCCTTCTGCTCGACCTCGGTGGCCGCGCCGACCTTGATGACGGCGACGCCGCCGGACAGCTTGGCCAGACGCTCCTGGAGCTTCTCGCGGTCGTAGTCCGAGTCGGTGTTGTCGATCTCCATCTTGATCTGGGCGATACGGCCCTTCACGTCGGAGTCGGTGCCCTTGCCCTCGATGATCGTGGTCTCGTCCTTGGTGATCTGGACCTTGCGGGCCTGGCCCAGCATGTCGAGGCCGACGTTCTCGAGCTTGAGGCCGACTTCCTCCGTGATGACCTGACCACCGGTGAGGATGGCGATGTCCTGGAGCATGGCCTTGCGGCGCTCGCCGAAACCGGGGGCCTTGACCGCAGCGGCGCGGAGGCGGCCCTGCAGACGGTTGACCACCAGCGTCGCGAGGGCTTCGCCCTCGACGTCCTCGGCGATGATGATGATCGGCTTGCTGACCTCGGTGACCTTGTTCAGGACCGGGAGCAGATCGCGCACAGCCGAGACCTTCGAACCGACGATGAGGATGTAGGCGTCGTCGAGGACGGCCTCCATCCGCTCGGGGTCGGTGACGAAGTAGGGGGAGATGTAGCCCTTGTCGAAGCGCATGCCTTCGACGAGCTCGATCTCGAGACCGAAGGTCTGGGAGTCCTCGACGGTGATGACGCCGTCCTTGCCGACCTTGTCCATCGCCTCGGCGATGAGGTCACCGATCTCGTCGTCGTTGTTCGCCGAGATGGCGGCGACGCGGGCGATCTGGTCGCGGGAGTCGACGTCCTTGGCCAGGCCGGTCAGGCCCTCGACCGCAGCTTCGACACCGGCCTCGATGCCCCGCTTGAGCGACATCGGGTTCGCACCGGCAGCCACGTTGCGCAAGCCCTCGCGGACCATCGCCCACGCGAGCACGGTGGCGGTGGTGGTGCCGTCGCCGGCGACATCGTCAGTCTTCTTGGCGACTTCCTTGACCAGCTCGGCACCGAGGCGCTCGTAGGGGTCTTCGAGATCGATGTCCTTGGCGACGGAAACTCCGTCCTTGGTGATCGTGGGGGCGCCCCACTTCTTCTCCAGAACGACGTTGCGGCCCTTCGGACCGAGCGTTACTCGCACGGCGTCGGCCAGCTGGTTCATCCCGGACTCGAGGGACCGACGTGCGTCGTCCCTGTAAGAGATCAACTTCGGCATTTATGCAGCTCCTTGTGGTTCCCCGGGGCTCGGCCCCGTATCGGTTCTCGCCGGTCCGTGGCAATCGACGGCTTCGGCTGCTAGCACTCTCGGTGTTCGAGTGCCAACTCTAGCACCCGCCGAACACGCCTGCTCAGGGCGAGAATGACTGAGGGCAGCCCGCAGGCCGCCCTCAGCTGGTTCGTCTCTTATCCGGGCCGGTCGTCCGGCCCCCATCGGCTAGATCCGGGCCGGCCGTTTCCCGGCCCGCATCCGCCGCAGGGCGACCCAGGCAGCCGCGGCCAGCGAACCCAGCGCCCCGACCGGCGAAGCCCCGGTCTTGGCGAGAACACCTGAGGCCCGGGGAAGCTCCGGACCGTTGAGAACCGAAGCGCCGCTGACCAGCGGATTCTGAGTGCTCACCTTGTGGGCCCCCGTCTCGGTGGAGTCGATCTCCGCGTTACCGGGAATGCGTTGACCGACCGGGGCGTCGTCCTTCGCCTTCACTGTCACCACGAGGTCGCGGCTGCTTCCCGGCGGAAGGTCACCGAGAACCCAGTCGACGTCCTGGCCCGAATTGGTGCAGTTGTCCGAGCAGGAAACGAAGGTGTTCTGCGGGTCGAGCACCTCGTGAACCTTCACTCCGCTGCAGTTGCTGTCGCCGGAGTTGAAGACGTGCACGTAATAGCTGTACGTCTCCCCGGGGATCACCTCGCGGTGGGAGGCGGACATGTTCGAGTCGGAGATCTGGCAGCCCCCGCCTCCCGGCGAGAAGACGGCGGGCCCAGCAATGCCGGCCGGCTGCTCGTAGACCTTTCCGTCGCACGTGGCGCTGACCACGACGTCATTTCGATACTGCGTTCCGTTCGGCAACCCCGTCGGTACGGCGACGGTGATGACCAAAGTCTTCGTCTCATTCGGCGCGATCGGCCCGATGTCGGGCCACGTGACCTTGAGTCCTTCGACAGTGCCTGCCGGGGCGGTCGTCGAAATGGTGGAGCCGGCCGGCCCGGTGATCGTGTCGGTGACCTTCACCCCGGTCAACGTGCACGTACCGCGGTTGGGGACGGCGACCGTGTAGTTGAACGTGCCGCCCGAACGGACATCGCCCGCCGACGCGTCCTTGTGGACCTCACGAAGCGGGTTGTCGCCACCTCCGCCGTTGTTGTTGCCGCCGCCCCCGCAGTCGACGCCTCCGACTGGCACATTGGCGCTGACGGTTCCGGCGGCGATGGAGAGCGGGGCGATGACCTCGACGGGCAGAGGCGCGCCGAGCACGGTGACCGAAAGAAGGTTGGCGGTCCCCGAGGCGGAAGTGCCATCGGGCGCGGTGGTCGACTCGAGGGTGCCGAGCTTCAGCTCGAGAATGCCGTTCGGCACCACGACGGTCTGATTGATGTCGGCCGCGTTGAGCTCACCCACAACCGTTCCGCCCTGGACGATCTGCAGAATCGGCTCCGAGTAAGTGACGCTGGCGCCCCCGGGCTGGCCGGTCGCGATCGCGGTCACCACGGGCGGCGCGATCACGTTGATGGTCAGCTCACTCGTCGTGCCCTTGAAAAGGGTGACGGCCGTCAGCTGCGTGTGGGCCTCGGCGATGATGCCCTTGTTCGGGCTGCCGGCGACGTCGACCATGCCGACCGTCGAGCGGGTGAAGACCGTCGAGCCCTGCTGATTGTCGAGCGCGAGCAGCGCGGTGCCGGCCGGACCCCCCACCCCCGTGAGGACCTCGGGGTCGATGACCTCGGACTGACCAAGCGAGAACGGGGTACCGGCCGGGACGCAGCCGTTGGCCGGCCACCTGGAATGGGCAGTAGCGCGGGCGAGAAGAACGCGGGCCAGCGGGTTGGCGTCGAGGTTCAATAGCTCCTCCACCACCGGCTCCGCGTTGTCCGGCGGCGCGACCTGCTCCGCTTCGACGATCAGGCCCGTGAGCGGGAGGGTCCCGCTGAGGAGGTCGAGGTCGAGGTTCGTGGCCCGCGATACCGCGTGTCCGGGGACCGTCTGCGACGACACGAATGCATCGGCTGGCGCAACACTCAGGTCGGCGACCTTGATCGTCCCCGGGATCTCCACTGCGTCGAGATGCACGAGGTCGACGGAGGCAGATCCGCCGTAGCCGTTAGGAGCGGTCTGAGCCTGGACCGGGCCGCCGGCAATGGCGACGAGTCCGGCGAAGGTAGCGAATACAGCCGCCGCGAGGACGACCCTGAAGGCGGCCCGCGTCTTGCCGGCGCGCTGGGACGTGATCAATTTCGTGTCTCCCCTGCTTTTTAAGGGATCGGAGCCAGTCGCGGCTCCTTGGAGCGCGCCCGATCGTACGTATTCGGTTTCGTCAGGATGATAGGGACACCCTGACGCTCGAGGAGGCATTCTCCGCACCGCCGTCGCGGCCCTGCTGGCAAAAGGTCCGGTTCGCGGCCTTTCAGCCGCCCGCGACCGCCGGAACGACAGAAATTGTCTGACCGTCTTTCACCTGAGTAGCGAGGCCTTGGGCGAAGCGGATGTCCTCATCGTCGACGAACAGGTTGACGTAGCGGCGGACCGCGCCCTTGTCATCGAGCAGGCGCTCGGCGAAGCCGGGATGCGCGGTCTCGAGCGCGTTGACGACGTCGCCAACCGTGCCCGCCTCGACCTCGACACGATTGCTGCCCCCCGTCAGAGAACGCAGCTGCGTCGGAACTCGCACGACGACAGCCATCAGGCCCCCTCGCCCAGGAGCTCGAGTACGGCGTCCAGCGTGGGCTTGACGACCGCGCTGCTGGGAAGCGTCGGGGCGACCGTCTCGATGGTCTTGAGTCCGTTGCCGGAGATGATCGCTACGACACGCTCTTCGCGGGCGACGACCCCCGCCGCCGCCAGCTTGGCCAGCACGCCGACCGTTACACCGCCGGCCGTCTCGGCGAAGATGCCCTCTGTGCGGGCGAGGAGGCCGATGCCTTCCAGGATCTCCGCGTCGTTGACCTGGCCGACCGCGCCCCCGGTCTCGCGAACCGAATCAAGGACGCGGTCGCCGTCCGTGGGATTTCCGATGGAAAGCGACTTCGCGATGGTCGTCGGCTGCCGCACCGGGGTGAAGCCGTCGACGCCGGCCTCGAATGCGGCGGCTACCGGGTTGCACCCCTCGGCCTGCGCTCCGCTCAACCGCGGCACCACGCCTTGGCGCAGCAGACCCACCGCGTTGAACTCCTTGAAGCCCTTGTGGATCTTGGTGAGCTGGCTGCCGGACGCGACCGGAATCACCACATGATCCGGGGCGGACCAACCGAGCTGCTCCGCGATCTCGAAGGCCAGCGTCTTCGATCCTTCGGAGTAGTACGTCCGCAGGTTGTTGTTCACGAAAGCCCACCCGTCGAGCTCCTCTATCAGTTCGGAACACAGCCGCGCCGCGTCGTCGTACGTTCCGTCCAGCGGGACCACCGTTGCGCCATAGATGGCGGTCGCTGCGATCTTGATGGGCT
Source organism: Acidimicrobiales bacterium (assembly GCA_035526705.1). GTDB lineage: Bacteria > Actinomycetota > Acidimicrobiia > Acidimicrobiales > JAHWKP01 > JAHWKP01. The sequence goes on from DATLBX010000100.1 coordinate 7,176, forward strand.
CGAGGTTCGACGGAATGAAAACCACCGCGCGCATTCCTGCGCTCGCCGCGTGCGCCGCCACGGAGTTCGCCAAGTTGCCCGTCGACGAACAAGCTGCCACCTTGAACCCCAGCTCACGCGCCTTGGTGAGGGCGACGCTCACCACACGGTCTTTGAACGAACCGGTGGGGTTGACGGTGTCGTTCTTCAGCCATAACTCGCCGAGCCCCAACTCGGCGGCGAGGCGATCAGCCCGAATCAGCGGCGTGAACCCTGCCCCGAGGTCGACCCGTCCGGTGGGACTCGCCGGCAGGAGCGCGGAGTAGCGCCAGAGGGAATTGGGGCCGGCGGCGATCGCTCCGGGACACATCTCGAGCCGGACCGCGTCCAGGTCGTAGACGACCTCGAGTGGCGCGAAACACTTGTCGCAGACATGTAGGGCTTCGGCCGGGTAGTCCTGGCCACAGTCGGTACAACGAAGTCCTAGAACGAACATCAGCAGCTCCTCATCGTCGCTGGCGGAGGCCCATTGCCTCCACCATGCTCGGGCGGTGGCACCTGGCACTTTTGAGGTGTGCTGGTTGCCGCGGCTTCAACGGGCCCTGTCCCTCAGCCGCTCTGAATAAGGGACTCTCATGATGCCAGACCCGGAGTGAGCCGCGCTTGGCCGACCGCGACGAGATGTCAGGCTTTGTTTATGCAGCCCCGACAAGTGACTGTTTGCCTGCCGGCGCTGAACGAAGCCGCGACCGTGGGCCGGATCGTTCGAACCATCGGGCGCGAGCTGGTCGACCGAGGGATCGTGGACGAAATCCTGGTCGTCGACGACGGATCGACCGACGGGACCCCGGAGGTCGCGAAGGCCGCCGGGGCCCGGGTTGTTGCCGCGGACGGGTCCGAGCCTGGGGCGGCCGCCGGCAAGGGCGCGGCGATGCGAACCGGGCTCGCCGCGAGCCGCGGGGATGTCGTCGTTTACTGCGACGCCGACGTGCGGAACTTCGCGCCCCATTTCGTCACACGACTGATCGAACCCTTGGCAGACCCCGACGTGGTGTTCGTAAAGGCGTACTACGACCGTCCGCTCCACGACGACCCGCACGGCGGCGGACGCGTCACCGAGTTGGTCGCCAAGCCTCTTATCTCGCTGCTCTTTCCGGACCTCACGGCCATTCGACAGCCTCTCGCCGGCGAGTGCGCCGGTCGGCGGGAAGCGCTGGAGGCTCTCGACTTTGCCCCCGGCTACGCGGTGGACCTCGCTCTCGTCATCGACCTGGCCGAACGCCACGGGATGGAAGCGATCGCGCAAGCGGACCTCGGGGTTCGGGTGCATCGCAACCGCACTCTCGATCAGCTCAGCGACCAGTCACGCTCCATCATCGCCATGGTCCTGCAGCGCGCCGGCATCGCTCTGCCCGACCGCAGTAGGCCGGCGGCGGTCGGAACCGTCCTTCCCGCCTGACGGCGGAGCGGTCACCTCCCCAGCGGGTCGCGGCTGGAGCACGTCCTCGACGAGGCCATCTTTCGGGCCTGCGTCGTCGGCCGCCTGAACCTGTACTTCCACTTCGAGCGGCTGTCCGAGCACGTGGGTGCGCCACAGATGGCCGATCAGAATCTTCAGCGCGGCGGCTAGCGGAACAGCCAACAGAAGCCCGAAGAAACCTCCGAGTGTTCCTCCGGCCAGTAACGCCAGGATGACTGCGGCCGGGTGAAGACTGACCGCCCGCTGCATCACCTGCGGCGTAATGAAATGGTTGTCGACCTGCTGCGCCACCACCATCACGACCACAACGCCGATGGCCTGCAGCGTGTCGCCCGTAGTGAGCGCGATAACCACGCCCGGTACGCCTCCGACCCAGGGACCGACTAGCGGAATCATGTTGAAGACGCCCGCGATCATCCCGATGAGGAACCAGAAGCGCAGCCCGATGATCGCCAGGCCGATGGAAACCATCACGCCGACTATGAGGGCCACCATCAGCTGGCCCCGGAAAAACCCGCCGATAGCCCGATTCAGCCGGCGCATGACCACATCGACCTCGGCTCGTGCCCCTTCGGGGACGAGCGAAGCAGCCACCTTCGTCAGGTGCGGAAGATCGACGATCAGGTAGAAGGCGATTATCGGAGCGAGGACCATGATCAGGAGGAAGTGGAAGATCAGTAGCCCGATGCGGCGGGCCTGCGCCAGTTGCTGCGCGAACGTCGTCTCTCCCCCGTCGAGCGCGTCGGACAATTCCGCCCGGCTGAACTCGAAGAACGTGCCTTCGGAGTCGGCGGAGAGCTCGTCGACCCAGTTCTCGGTGCGCTCGGTGATGTCGGGCCAGTCCTTCGCCAGCTGATCCGCCTGGTCGGCTGCCAGGGGAAAGATCGATACGGCAGCGAGCGCGAGCAGCCCGATGACCGCCACGTAGGTGAGCCCCGTCGAGATGGCTCGCGGAATCCCCCGCTTGGTGAGAGCCGTCACCGCGGGGTTGAGAATGAAGACGATGGCCCCGGCCAGCACGAGCGGCGCAAACACGACACGGAACACCCAGCCGATCAGGCCGAGCAGGGCGACCAGCGCGGCGAGACCTACCAACGCCCACGCCACCGCGCCGGCGCGCCGGATACGGGTACCTACGGGCGCGGAGACGGTCACCGGGTTTCGGTCATCGCCTGGGCGAGAGGCTCCGGAGCCCCGCCTCGTGTGTGAGGAATTCCTCGACTACGGCTTCGATGCATCCCAGGGTATTGGACAGGGCGCGCCCAGAGCCGTACCTCTCGACCAGGCTGATGACCTCGACGGCTCCGTCGACAAGCGACTCCGGCAAGCGGTCGAGATCCCGCTGCCCGACGATGACCAAGGTCGGGATACCGGCGGCGGCGGCCCGCTGGAGAATCCACCCGACGGCCTTCCCCTCGAAACTGTGCGGGTCCAGGAGCCCTTCGCCGGTGACCACAAGGTTCGCGGCGGTAATGCGGTCTTGAAGCTCGAGCTCCTCAGCCACGATTTCGATTCCGGCGACAAGCTCGGCACCCAGCACCGCCAACGCGCCGCCCAGCCCTCCGGCGGCGCCGGCCCCGGGGATGCCGCGAACGTCCAACCCGCACTGGGTCTCGTAAATCTCGGCCACCTCTCGAAGACGGGCGGCGAGCGGGACCAGGTGCTCGGCCGTCGCTCCCTTCTGCGCCGCGAAGCGCAGGGCGCCCTCGAAGGGCACCAACACGTCGCAGGCCCCGACCAAACGGATGCCGGCCAGGCGCCGATCTGAACGCAACACGTCGAAGCAGCCGAGGCCGCCATCGGTGCACGCCGATCCCCCGAGGCCGACAACTATCCGGGATGCACCAGCCGAGACCGCGGCAGCGATCAACTCGCCGGTGCCGCGCGAAGTTGCGTTGAGCGGGTCGTTTCCGGCCGCCCCGCCCGCGATATCCAACCCCGACGCGCTGGCCATCTCGATGAACGCCTCCGAGCCGCGCAGGTACCAGCGGGCTTCGACCGGCTCCCCGAGCGGCCCGGTCACGCGATCGGTCCGGTTGGGACCTCCCACGACCTCCACGAAACCCTCACCACCGTCGGACACCGGAGCCAGATCGGCGACCCAACCGAGTCTGGACCCAGCCTGAGCGACCGCGTCTGCTACGTCGGTAGCGGAGGCACTTCCCCGCCATTTGTCGGGCGCGGAGAGGAGTTTGGGCACGGGTAATGATGACCGCGTGTCCAACTTGATCGTGGCGGCGAATCGCGCCCCGGTCACGTTCAGCCGAGACGAAGCGGGCGTGCTCTCGCCCCAGCGCGGCGCCGGCGGGATGATCACGATCTCCTCCGCACTCACCGGCCGAAACGCCACCTGGATCGCGGCCGCCATGAGCGAGGGCGATCGCGAGGTCGCCTCCGGCGGGCCCGTGGACGTGAACGGGCTGGATGTGCGCTTCTTGGAGTTCGACGAGGAGACCTTCGCCGGCGCATACGACCGGATCGCGAATGCCACGCTCTGGTTCGCGCATCACGGGTTGTTCGACCGGGCGCGCAATCCGGTCATTGACCGATCGTGGTGGGAGGCCTGGGACAAGTACCGGGCGTACAACACCGCCTTCTCGGAGGTCATCGCCGAGGTGGGCGACGAAGGCGCCACCGTGCTGGTGCAGGACTACCACCTGGCACTGCTCGGAGGGCAACTGGCCGCGAAGCGGCCGGACTTGAAGACCGTGCACTTCTCCCACACGCCGTTCGCCACGCCGGACGCATTGCGCGTGCTCCCTGATTCCGTCGTCGAAGAGCTCTTGCAAGGAATGGCAGGCTTCCACGCCTGCGGTTTCCACTCCCAGCGTTGGGCCGGATGCTTCCAATCCGCATTTGAGGATCGCGGGATTGGGAGTGCCCCCGCCCTTTTCGTGGCGCCCCTCGTTCCCGCGTCAGACGAGATGGCCGAACTGGAGCGTTCCGATGAGGGGCAAGCCGGCGCCGCCTGGTTGAGTGAGACCGTCAAGGGGAGGCGGTTGGTCCTACGAGTCGACCGCATCGAGTTGTCGAAGAACCTGATCCGCGGCTTTCTTGCGTTCGATGAGTTGCTCGAGGTCCGGCCGGATCTGCGCGGCGTTGCCGTGTTCGTGGCGCTCGTATATCCGTCCCGGGAGAACCTCGACGTTTATGTCGAGTACCGGAACGACGTCGAAGCCACCGTCGAGCGCATCAACGCCAGGTGGAGAACGCCGGACTGGGAGCCGATCGTGTTCGACCCATCAGACGCCCCAGAGCGGTCCGCCGCGGCGCTCGCCCGCTACGACGTGCTCTTGGTCAATCCCCTGCGCGACGGTCTGAACTTGGTGGCCATGGAAGGTCCGGTGCTGAACACCGTCGACGGTGTGCTCGCCCTTTCGCATGAGGCAGGCGCGTGGGACGAGATGCAGGGCGGCGCGCTCGAGGTAAATCCTTTCGACGTGTCCGGTACGGCGCGTGTTCTTGCCGATGCCCTGGACATGGAGCCGGCCGAACGCGCCACCCGCGCCAAGACGTTGCGAGCGGCTGCGTCGCGGCGATCGCCATCGGACTGGCTCGAGACCGTGATGTCGTCGGCAGGGCGCTAAGTCACCGCCAGCCTTCGCAGGACCTCGACCGCGCCAGCAGGACCGTCGACGGTCAGGTCGGCGTCGCGCAGAAGTTCAGCGGGAACCTCGCGGCTGTCGACGACGACCTTGAGGACATAGGCCCCGCGGCGGGCCAGCTCATCGAGCGCGTGAAACGCGGGCAGGTCGCCGCGGTCGTCGCCAAGGAAGCACACCGCGTCGAACCCCGCGCCCAGATCGAGCACCGTGGTTCCCTTGTCCACTGGGACGGGCGGGATCAGTTCCCACGACATGCGCCCGGGATGTCGCAGCAATCCGGACGCATCCGCCTGTTGCGCCGTCCATGCGTCGGCCCACGGGGCAGCCTCCGGGGCCGTCCGATAGTGGATGGTGACACTCAACCCCTTCCGCTCCACCGACACACCGGGCGGTGCGTCGGCATCGCCGCGAGCCGCGACCGCCGCCACAGTGTCCCGCCACTGCTCGGCGGCTGAGTCCTCGGTCAGCTCGCCTTCGCGTGAGGACTCGAGCCCATAGATCCCGCGCAGTCTGACCTTCGGGCCGCAATCCAGGCGCTCGCGAAGGAACCGCAGCGGCCGGCCCGACACCACCGCAACACACCCGTATTCGTCAGCAAGCTGATCGAGCAGCCGATTGGCACCCTCGACGGCTTGCGACTGCTCCGGGTCGTCGACGATCGGGGCGAGCGTGCCGTCGAAATCGGTGATGACCGCGGCGCGGCGCGGGGCTACCAGAAAGGGGCGCAGCAACTCGTCCCAGAGAACGACCGCCATCGGCAGGACCATAACCTCATGGCATGACGCGAAGGCTGGGCACGCATCGCTCCGCCTCGATCGCCCTGGGGGTCGTCGTGATGACCTTTGCCGCGTGCGCTCCGGGGACCGTGGAGATCGCGTTCAGCCCGGAGGAGGGCGCGGTCTACGGCTACGTCATCGAAGTTCAATCGGAGACAACGACGCGCGTCGCAGGACAGGAGAGCCGACACTCGTCGAACACCTTCACCCTTCGCGCCAAGCACGAGGTGCAGAGCACCGACCGCGAAGGCAGCGAGGTCCGCGTGACACTCGAGGCCGAGGGTGGTGAACCGCGGCAGCTTTTGGTACGGCTCGACCGGGCCGCGCAACTCACGGAAGTGGTCCAGGTGGAAGGGCTGCCCGCAGAAGTGCTCGGAGACCTCGGCCTGTCCGAGATCTTTCCTGCCGCCGTGGGCGCGCCCCCGGAAGGACCGCTCCGCCCGGGGACCACCTGGGAAGTCGACGATCCCGTTCAGATCACCGGCTCTCCGCGGGCCACGCTCGACGGCGTGGGACGGCTGGAAGCGCTCGACGTGATCGACGGCAAGGAGGTAGCCATCGTGCGGAGCTCGTACCGGCTGCCGGTGAGCCGCACATCAGAGGATGCCAACTCGTCGCAGACGATCGAGGGTCAGCAGACCACCAGATCTCGGACGACCTACGACCTGGGGGACGGCTCTGTGGTTTCGGCGGAAGCGGAAAGTCTCGGGCGATTCAGCCTCGAGCTGCGGCCTCCCGGCTCGGACATCGGACCCGCGCTCGGAGGGTCACTGGAAGTACGCGTGCGCTCCGTTACGAAGCGGGTGAGTTAATCCGCTGCAGAGCTGGTGGTGGTGACCGCCGCCGCCGTGGTGGTGGTGGCCGGGTTGGCCAGCTCCGGACCGACCATCACGAGTACATGCGCGTCGCGTAGGTCGGGGATGGGCGCGGGGGTCGGCAGCGGGCGGACCGAAGGCAGCGGCACGCCGAGGACCTCAGCGATGATCTGCGCCTCGACCTCGTAGCCCGGCGCGAAGTGAATGACCGTGGCGTCCTGGCGCGGCGCATCCGTCGGAGGAACGACCAGATACCCGGCCAGACGGAGCTTCTCGGTGACCCGTCCTGCTGCGCCTTCGGTGCGCGTCGCGTTCGCGGAGAGCACCTTGACCTCCCCCGGGGGCCGGGCCGCTGGGACTGTGTCGACGGGACCCTCGTCGTCCCCGGGCACAGTCGCATCGGACCCGTCGACACTGGTCCGCGTCGTCACGCGAGGTGCCTCGGCGTCGCTGGTGTTCAATAACAGCAGCCCGATCAGAATCGCCGTCCCGAGCAGCATGGCGGCACGGCCTGCCGCCACTCCTGCGGAACGGCCGAAGGAGCCGTCGGCGGCAGCGTGGGAGGCGGGCCTCATCGCCATTGGTCTAATCGCTCACCGGGTGCGCTGGCCGCCGGCTGGCGGATTGCGACCTCCCGGGTACGCGACGGACCGTCCCTCGAAACGGGCGCGGCGGCGGCGTTCTCGCATCCTGCGCATGCGCCGCACGACCATCGGGCTGTACTCCATGGCGTCGGGCGACTCCATCAATTCCTGGAGCATGGCGTAGTAACGAGTGGGAGAAAGGTCGAGCTGCTCACGGATGCGAACCTCTTTCGGCCCGCCCTCCTGCCACCATGACCCCTCGAAATCGAGGACCGCGCGTTCCTTTTCGCTAAGAGCCATCCCGGCCAGCCTGGCAACCCTGGGTACGAATTACAAGGATCCTCGGTTTCTTGCTCGTCCGCTTCGCTCCGTGCGTGCTGTGGGGGACCCGCAAACCCCCACCGCGCGGGCGCGGTTGGCGGGTCGAACATTCACGTGAGCGGCTTGGCCCTACCTTTGGGGGCCGGCCGGTGTGGCGCAGCTGGTAGCGCAGGCGATTTGTAATCGTCAGGTCGTCGGTTCGAATCCGACCACCGGCTCTGGATCGACCAGGAACTAAGCGGGCACCAAATCGGGGGTTACCAGGCGGAGGTGGGTGCCGAGCTTGCGGCGGATGCGCTGCACGGCGTTATCGATGGCCTTGGCGTGGCGGCCCAGCAGCTCGCCTATCTCGGCGTAGGAGCGGCCTTCGGTGTAGAGGTCGAGCACATCGGTCTCGAGCTCCGACAACACGCCGGTGAGCGAAGCGAGAAGTCGGGCCTCGGTGTCGCGGGCTACTACTTCCTCCGCAGGGTCGCTCGACGAGTAGAGCCCGAGGCGGCATTCCATCGACTCATCGCTGTCGTCGGTGGTCGTGCCCGAGATGGAGACGTAACGGTTGAGCGCCTGGTGCTTGCGGCGGGCGGCGCCCTTCACTGCGGTGATTACCTGGCGGGTCACGCAGAGCTCGGCAAAGGCGCCGAAGGTGACGTTGTGGCTCGGTACGAAGTCGCGTGCCGCCTTGTAGATCCCGATGGTCGCCTCTTGCACCACATCGTCGACGTCGGCGCCCTGGAAGAACCACGCACGGGCCTTCGAACGCGCCATCGGTCGGTGTCGGCGTAGGAGCTCCTCCATGGCGTACTCGTCGCCGGCCTGAAATCGCTCAGCCAAGTCTTCGTCCGTCAGGTCGATGATTCGCTCGAACGTCTCTACCGAAGCAAGGGCCACAGGCGGGATTCCGATCAGGAGGATTTCGGACCACCCGAGTGGAAGGGATTTACCCGGGTCGGGTGGAATGAACGACTGAGCCGATTGAGCCAGATGGGTACCCGACCGACAATGGCCCCCTTGGGCCATCAGTGCGGTCAGTGGTGACTAGTCACCCCGCACCCGGAGCACCTCGTAACAGGCCAAAGCAGCCGCCGCAGACACGTTCAGCGAGGCGGTTTGTCCCTTTCGCGGTATTGAAGCGACGACGTCGCAGCGCTCGCGTGACAAACGACTCAGTCCAGCACCTTCGGCTCCCAGCACCAGCACCACGGGCTCGGTAAGCAGCTCCAGACCGAACAACGGGGAGTCGCCGTCAGCGTCGAGGCCGACGATCCAGAGCCCGGACGCCCGAAGACGCTCCAAAGCGGCGGGGATGCGGGCCACCGACGCAAGCGGGAGGTGTTCGATCGCTCCGGCCGCCGCCTTCGCCACTGTCGCCGTGACCGGGGGGCCACCGTGCCTGGCCAGCACGCCGCCGGTCGCGCCAGCCGATTCCGCGCTGCGCAGAACCGCGCCGACGTTGTGCGGATCCGTGACACCGTCGAGAGCGACAAGGGTGGCCGGGCCGCCATCACCCGGCTTCGCGAGGTCGTCGAGCTCCCTCGCTCGCAGCGGCTCGGCGATGGCGAGCACCCCTTGGTGCACATCGAGGCCCGCCAGACGACCAAGCGCGGCGCGGTTCGTTTCACGCACCGGGACGCTGCCCCGCCGCGCCAGCTCGAGGATCTCGTCGACGACGTCGGACGCCCCGAGATGCTCCGCAACCAGGATCTCCTTCACCTCGCGGCCGCCGGTGGAAAGCAGTTCCCGCACCGCGTGGCGTCCCGCGACATGCGTACCGCCGAGGGTGTCGCCCTCGTGGCGCGGCAGCGGACGCCTGCCCGGGCTGTCCGGGGACCGACGGGGACGCGGTGGGGGCGGTCCTCCGTCGCGCCGGCGAGCCGCGCCCGAGGGACGCGGCCCCCGCGGCCTAGGCACCGGCCAGGAGGGTGACGGCCCACACAGCGATTCCTTCGCCGCGGCCGATGGCACCCAAGCCTTCGGTGGTGGACGCTTTGATCGAGACGGGCGCGCCGAGGGCGTCACCGAGCGCAGCTCGCATCGCCGCCGTATGGGGCGAGAGTCGCGGTCGTTCCGCCACGACCGTGACGTCTGCGCTCATCGGCACCCAACCCGCGGCGGCGGCAAAGCGAACAACTTGGGCGAGCAGGTGGGTGCTGCGCGCTCCGGCCCACTTCGGATCAGAGTCGGGAAAGTGCGTGCCGAGATCTCCGAGCCCCGCGGCACCCAACACCGCGTCGGCCAGCGCGTGGCAGACAACATCGGCGTCGCTGTGACCGGCGAGACCTCGCTCTCCCGCGATCGTCACTCCACCCAACACCAACGGTCTGTCATCAGTCCCCCACGGGTGGACGTCGAAGCCGTGCCCGATGCGAAGTCCCGACGAAGCGCCGCCGCGGGGTCGGAGCCGATCGACGTCTTCGGGGTGGGTCACCTTGATGTTCCCGGCTTCGCCAGCCACCACCACTACCCGACCGCCCGCCTGCTCGACGAGGGCGGCGTCGTCAGTGGCTTCCCCCGCCGCCGCATGTGCTCGGCGGAGCCATTGCGCGTCGAAGGCCTGCGGCGTCTGGACGGCGAACAGTCCGTTTCGGTCGACCGTTCGGCTGACCGCACCCCCTTCGACCTGCTTCAAGGTGTCGGCGACGGGTAGACCCGGAAC
>DATLBX010000101.1:0-3735 GCA_035526705.1 Acidimicrobiales bacterium
TCCCCGGATGAGCGCGCTCGGGTAGTACGCGAGCACATCGTGACCGACCTCGACCAGCTCCCGGACGATTTCCGACAGCGAGTTGAGGCGACCGCCGGCCGGTTGGCCGAGCAGCTTCGTCGCACCACCATCGAGTGAGTCCTCGGCGACCGGTCCGCGTCGCCCCCCTTCCTTCTTCGACCGGCTCGACGCGTTGCTTCCCGAGGAGCGGACCGCCACCGGGATCGCCTCGACAGCCGATTTCTTGCTGCACGAGATCCCGCCTCTAATCGACCTTCTCGCCGTTCACTACGAGGCGGCCACTCTGGACGTTCCAGGTGTGCCCGAGGTTCGCGTGCTCATCGCCACGGGAGTTCTTGTACCGCGTCTTGCCCTGTATGCGGTGCTCGCCGACGATGACGCCGTCGAGATCATCTACCTTGAAATCGACAACGAGCAGTAGGCGACTGGGTCGATTCGACGTGGAGGAGTTCCATCGCCGGGACGTGCACGACTGCGAAGCGCCTGGTGCCAGTTGACCGCACCGTAGAGCCCTCGGGACGGCGATCCCGCATAATCGACACCCTTGCCGGTGCCGCAAGCGGCACCGGCAAATTCGCGGTCGCGCGGCACGAACGCGCCGCTGAAAGAACCAGTAGTCGGCCATGGAGCCGTCCATCTCGCGCCAACACCTGCGCGCCGCGCAACGATGATCGTCAGCGTCACCGCGCTGGGATCGCGAGGCGACACCGCCGCCGGTGCTGTGGCGCGCGTCGTCAACTATCTCGACGGCCGCGGCGCAGAGCGACCAGGCCGTAGCGACGAGTGGTGGGAGCCTCGCCGACAAGGCGCCGACAGGGAATGGGCTCGAGCGATCGCGCCAAGGTGCGGTCGCGTACTACGCCGATTCGGTAGAGGGCCCGGGGCGCTGGATGGGCCGCGGCCTGTACGGGTTCGCGCCGGCGGGCCAGGTCCGCCGCGAGGAGCTAGAACTCATGCTGCTCGGCTGTCATCCCGCGACCGGTCACCGACTTCTCCACGCGAGTGGGTCGGCCGAGCGGGCGCGCCAGCACCACGAGGCTGAAGGCGCGGCCACCCTATGCCCTCGCCGCCGCCGCGACGGCTTGGGCCGGCGCCGGCTACCGGCGATCGGTGCCGCGGTGGGAGGCACGGCCACCGAGGTCCTGCGCGACGCCACCGGCATGGAGTGCTCCACGGTGGCATCGCTGTTGGCACGCCTCGACAACGGAGGGGCACTCGATCACCGCAATGTCGTCATCGTCGACGAGTGCTCGACCCTGGCCAACCGCGACCTGGCCGCACTAATGCACTACGCCGAGCGCGACGGCGCCGCGCTACGTCTCGTGGGCGACCCCGCCCAACACTCCGCCGTCGCCGCCGGTGGGGCGTGGCGAGCACTGCTCGAGCGCTACCCCGATGACCGTGCCGAGCTCACCGAACGCCGGCGCCAGGGCGCACCGGAGATGGCCGAGGTGCGGTGTACTGGTCGATGTCGCCGTCGTGCTGGCGATCGCCTCCGTCGCCGAGGATCGGCCGACCCCCTCCGCGTCTGCCCGAGATGCCCAGAAACACTGCGTAGTGGACCGCTCGATAGACGCCGAGGTCGACCAGGAGCCTCCGATCAGCACTTACGAGCCAGCACGGCCCCGTCTATGCCTGAGTTCACCCCGGAGAACCCCTTATTCGCGCGCTTTTGGCCCTATGTTTTCCGGCTTCTGCCTGTCAGTGTCGACCCATGAGGACGATCAGTACCCGCTCGACGGGGACCAGACACTCGTGAGCCGGTTTCCGGGGCACGGGAACCGGAGCGACTTTCCAAGGATGAAATTTCAGAATTTTGCGCAGACTGCGTCACGTTTTGCCGAGATCGCCGTATACCTCTCGTTGCGCATCCGCCAGCCACCGATCTGCCCCCACGATTGACCAAAGGACGACCATGAGTACAGCACACCACCAGACCTGGGACCAGGCACTTGTGCGTCGCCTGCGCGCCGGTGACCACCGGCGCCGGGTGAGCGGGCTGTTCGCCGCTCTCCTGGTCGTCGGCTTGGTGGTGGGATTGCTGCCCGGCGTGGCCGAGGCGCACTACGGCGACCCGGGGATAAACGGGGCTCAGCTCGATGTCGAGACGACTGACTCGGCCGATTCGGGACTGTTCCCTGCCCCGCAGCCCGTCAACGTGAAGGGAATCGGATTCGTACCCAACGCGGTGGCGGAGATCTTCCAATGCGCGGAGGGGGCGAATGACCTTCGAGAAGAGTGCGTTCGCGTCGGCGCCGCATTGACTGATGCGAGCGGCGCTTTCAACACGGCATCGACCGCGACCAATCCGAACAAGGCGTTTGTGTCGACGATCTTCAAGGACAGCACGTGCAAGGCCATTGGCCCAACGCAGTGCATCGTCGCAGCGGCCACCTATGACCCGGTGAGCTCTCAGCCGACGTCGCAGGCCCAGCACGGCATCTGTTTCTATGCCAACGCACCCTTCACGCAAGTCGCGCCTTGCTACCAACACAGCGGTACCACGACCACTACCGCGGCCCCGCCACTAGAGCCGGAGTGGCAGTTCGCTCCCTCAATGGCCACCGCGCGCCAATATCTGTCCACTGCGACTGGCGCAGACGGGCGCATCTACGCCCTGGGTGGCAGCAACGACGAGGGCGACGCCCTTGGGTCCGCCGAAACGTTCGATTCCTGCAAGCAGACTTGGTCGTCGCTCCCGCCGATGCCCGTCCCGCGCACAGAGTTCGCTGCCGCCCGCGGACCCAACGGCCGCATCTATGTCATTGGCGGAAGAGATGCCCGTTTTGGCACCCCGTTGGCGACGGTGGACGCCTACGACCCCGTCGCCAATACGTGGTCGTCTGTGGCGAGCCTGGCGTTGCCTCGAGGCGACCTAGCGGCGGCCACTGGCGCCGATGGGCGCATATACGCCATAGGCGGAGTGGTGGGTCCCCAACCCGGTTTCACTGTTTCCAACGTCGAGGCGTACGACACCGTCACCAACTCCTGGTCGCCGGCTGCGCCACTGTCGTATCCCCGATCGCATCACGGAGCAGTTAGCGGCCCGGACGGGCGCCTTTACGTATTCGGCGGACTCGGTCCTCTCGGCGGGATACCACTCACCACCAGGGAGTCGTATAGCCCGGGGCCAGCGGGAACCGGAGTTTGGCAGCCCGTGAACTCGGGGCCGGGCCAACCCGCCGATCTCGGGGCGGCGGCTGGCCCCGATGGACTGATCTACGCCATCGGGGGTTCGCAGGTTGATGAGGGCTTGAGGACTGTCAGCGTCTACGACACCGCGACCGGAGCATGGGCGCCACGAAGCGAACCGCTCACGACCCCTCGTGCGGCCCTCGGTGCCGCGCGCGGCCGGGACGGCCGCATCTACGCCATCGGTGGGAGCCTCAATCCCTTCGACGACAACGGCCCTGGCCCGCTCGCCACCACCGAGTCGCTCCAGGTCGGTCCTAACACCTGCCCCTCCCTCCCGCCCGTAGCCGACTTCAACGGTGACCGCTCGACGGACATCGCCGTGTTCCGCCCGGCCAACGGTGTCTCCTACCTCCGGGGCCAGACACCCGAAGCCGTGGCCTGGGGCGCCGAAGGCGACATTCCCGTACCCGGCGACTACGACGGCGACAAGCAGTCGGATCTGGCCGTGTTCCGGCCCTCCAACGGTGTTTGGTACCTGCGAGGCCAGACGCCGGATGCGGTCGCCTACGGCACTGACGG
>DATLBX010000102.1:0-6829 GCA_035526705.1 Acidimicrobiales bacterium
AGCGCCGCGGACGCTCGCGATCGCACCCGCCGCCACTAGCGGTATCACTCGGGAGCTCGTCAGCTCCGCGGCTCAGTCGAGAACGATGCTGACGCCGGTGAGCCGATTGGGTGACTCGGACGAGACGGCGCCACGCACGAAGACCCGTCGGACGATCCCTTCGTCGTCGCGCACCGCGACTTCGTAACTGACGGGCTCCCCCGTCGCGACCGCGTGGCGCAGCTTGTCGCGGACCATCACCGCGTCCTGATCACTGAGTCGCTCCAGGGCGGTTCGCAGAGTCAGCTCCTCGTCGGCGGAGTTCTCGAGAATGGCGGGTCCGGTGGGCGGACTCACGTACTGGATCGTTTCCGTCTCGGCGTCGAATTCCCACACTCGCGCCCCGATCTCTCCCAGCACGAGCTGCGCGTCGCGCAGCGTCTGGAGCATGGCATCCTCCGCCTCGCACTCATCGGTGACGTCCAGAATGGTTCCGGTCGCGGCGACGGCGCGGCCCGAGTCGTCGAGGATGGGCCGACCCGCGCAGTCGAACCAGCGCACGCCGGAAGGCGCGAGAACCCTGAAACGGGCTTCCATCTGCCGACCGCTGCGAAGAGCGTTGTTGTACGCCTGCGAGACCAAAGGGAAGTCATCGGGGTGGATGGCGCGAAGGAATAACTCTGACGATCGGAGCACGATGGAGGGCAACCCCACGACCTCCTCGGCGTCCGCCGACCACTCGACCTGCCGAGTCTCGAGGTCCCACCTCCAGGCCGCTATACGAGAGGCTTCGAGCGCCGCCTCCCCCAGAGTTTGGGTGACCGTTTCCACTCTTTGATCATCGGCAGGTCCTGCCGGCACCTGAACCCCCCCGATCGAGTCATGTCAAGCACTCCGCGCCGTGTTGACCTGGGGAAACGGAAATTGACGACGAGGAGCTTCCGCGCTCAGGTGAACGACAGGATCACGGTGTCGTCGCTGATGTCGGCTGGTCGGCCCACGACCAGGCCGAACACCCAGCGGTTGGCTTGACGGCCGACGTAGTCGTAACTCGGATTCGGAACCGGAGAGCCAGACAACACGACGGGGTATCCGTCTCTTCCGGCTTCGGCCGAGGCCAAGAGAGCGTCCTGGTAGCGCAGGCCACTGGCGACCGCGACCCGGTTGCCGCCTGGGAAGTACTTCTCCGAGACCGCAGCCGACGTCGAGTAACGATCCGGACCGGCCACCCGCTCCTGGACCCCGGCGGAACGGGCCGCTAAGTCACTCACCACTGCGGGCCCGCCCACGAGAATGCGAGGCAGTGCCGAGTGCGTCTTGAGGTAGGCGTCGGTGGGTGGCGGCACCGAGTCGGGGGCCACGAGCAGGATCGGCGAGAGGCGGCGACCCGCCGGCGCGCCGGCCAGAACCGCGTCGGGAAAGGACAGCCCGGAGACGAGGAACACCTCCGGCGGAGTCGAGTTGACCAGCGGCGCGATGGCGGCGGCCGTGCCGAACCGGTCCGCCCCAGCCAGACGTTGGACGCTCATGCCTGCGGCCACGAATTCGGCCTCCATGGCCAGCGAGATGGCGGCCGGGCCCCCGAGAATGAAAACCTTGCCGCCGGGGGCGATGACCCGGCGGGCTTCGTCGATCACGTTCTGAGGCACGTCGTTCGGCGGGGTGAGGAGGACGGGCCCGCGGTGCGCGGTGGCGAGCGGGCCGCCGGCCAGCGCATCCGCGAACCCGTCCATCCGGGCCACCACCACGCCTGCAGCGGAGCCGGGGGAGAGTCGGCGGCTGAGCAGCACGGCGGTGTCCGGGTCGCTGGCGCCGCCGACGCGCGTTACGGGCGTGCGCACGACGAAGGGCAGCTGGCCGCTGTTCTTCAAGAAGTTGACGGTGACCCACAGCTTCGTGCCCGTCCAGCGCACGCCGACGCCGGCGAACGAGTAGTCGCCGAGGATGTTGTTGCGGTGGCCCGTCGAGTTCATGAACGCGGCGTGCAGGCTGGTGACGCTGCCTCCTACCCCGACGTTCTCACCAAGCTTGAGGTAGTTGGGGAACCTCTGGCCCAACTGCGGACCGAAATTCGGATTGTGGGAGAGCACTCCGTTGGCGGCCATCGCGCTGGACCACGCCCGGGCCACGTCGCGGGCTCCGGGAACCATGCCAAGAGGCCGCAGGCCGGCGCCGCGGCGCTCCCGGTTGATCAGATTGAGGAAGTCCCACTCGTCGTACTGCGGGTTCTCAGCGGTGGCCCGCGAAGGCGACGGACCGACGAGGACAAGCCCCGCCACGGCCAGGAGGGCGAGGGCTGAGGCCGAGAAACTGGTCCGGATCGACCTTCGCACCATGATCTTCCCTTCGTTAGACCCAGCCCTACTCGGGACCCCTTTTACCCGTTTTATCGGGTCTCGTATCATTTGTATCGACCCGTAGCTAGTGAACCTGGAGCGGCAACCCGGGCGTTTGGGCGGGCCCGCCCCCGAGGGTGCGGCTCGCAGGCGACGGATTGCTAACCTGGCGGATCCCCAAAAGGAACCTCTCTCTCTTCGCGCGCGCCGGCTTGCTGGCTGTGACCGCGCTGGCGCTGAGCCTCGGGAGCGCCCGAGTGGGCTCCGGAGCGTCGCCTCCCGTGAAGAACGCCGCCTCGGCGCGACCCGCCGACCCGTTCGCGATCGCCCTCGGGGGACTACGGCTCCGAAGCGCCCGGCCCGCCCCGGCGGCGCCGTCCGTCGAGGCCCGTCCCGACCCGCTCCGCGAGGCGGTCGCCTTGCGGGACCCCAAGCCGATGCGACCGTCCCGCCCCGCCAAGGTCCGCCCGGTAACGGGGGCCGTGACGGGTTTGTTCGGCGAGAACCGCGGCGGCCGCCCCCACGCCGGGGTCGACCTCGACGGGGAAATCGGCGACCCGGTGGTTAGCGCGGGCGCCGGACTCGTCGTGCACGCCGGCCCTCCGCCGCAGGGCATGAGCGGCTACGGAAACGTCGTGATCGTCAACCACCCCGACGGCACCCAGGCGATGTACGCGCACCTGTCGGCCATCGCGACTTTGCCCGGCACCGTCGTCGAACCGGGGACGCTGATCGGCGCGGTCGGAGTGAGTGGATCGGTCACCGGATCCCATCTGCATTGGGAAATGCGCATCGGCGACACGCCGATCGACCCCCTCGCCTGGCTCGGCGTCTGAAGCATTGCTGTTTCTCAGATCACTGAAGCAGCGCAACTTCCGTCTGTACTTCCTCGGCCAGTCCGTGTCCGCCCCGGGCACGTGGATGCAGCTGGTCGCCGAGGGATGGTTGGTGCTTCAGCTGACCGGCAGCGGCGTCGCTCTGGGAGTCCTGAGCTCGCTGCAGTTCGGACCGCTCCTCATCGGCGGCGCGTGGGGCGGGGTCCTGGCCGACCGTCTCGACAAGCGCCGGCTCGTTCTCATCACCCAGACGATCAAGGCGGCGCTGGCGGGGCTCCTCGGTCTGCTGGTGGTCACCGGCCTGGTCGAAATGTGGATGGTCTATGCCATCGCGCTTACGGGCGGAATCGTCGAGGTGCTCGACAACACGGCGCGGCGCTCGTTTGTCATGGAGTTGGCGGGGCGGGATCACGTCGCCAACGCGGTCAGTCTCACCAGCGCGCTGTGGACCGTGTCGCGCATCAGCGGCCCCGCCATCGGGGGGCTGATCATCTCTGTGGCAGGCGTCGGGCCGTGCTTCCTCATCAACGCGTTTTCATACATCGGAGTGCTGATCGCGCTCCACCGCATCCGCGCCGCGGAGCTGTTCACCTCGGAGCGAGTCGAGCGCGGTCCCGGGCAGGTGCGCGAGGGCGTGACCTACGTGTGGGGCGAGCCCAAGCTGCGCCTGCCGCTTCTGCTCATGGCGGTGGTCGGCACGCTGGCCTACAACTTCCGGGTCGTCATTCCCCTGTTCGCCACGGATGTATTCGACCGCGGGCCTGGCGTGTTCGGGCTGCTCTTCTCCACCATGAGCGTCGGCTCGCTGGCCGGCGCGCTCTACACGGCTTCGCGGCACAAGGTGCACGAGCGCTTCACCGCAGCCGCCGCCCTGGTGATGGGCGCGATGATCGTGCTGACGTCGATCGCGCCGACGCTCGCGCTGGTGATGCTCGGGTTGATGGCAGTCGGCGCCAGCTCCGCTTCGTTCTCCGCCACGACTCAAGCCACTTTGCAGTTGCGCTCCGAACCGCGGTTCCGGGGACGGGTCATGGCGCTCTACTCGGTGGTCTTCCTGGGAACGACGCCGCTCGGCAGTCCGCTAGTCGGATGGATGGCGGAGAACTTCGGGGTACGCACTGCGTTCGGTTTGTGCGGCGGCGTCACCGCCGTTGCAGCCGCAGCGGTACTGGTTGCGCTGTTCCGCCGGCGGCCCGAGCCGCCGATCGACGAGACCGAAGCCGTGCTCGAAGATGGAGTAGTCGAGCCCGTCTAGCGGAAGGGTCGGATAGGGCCTTCGTGGGTAGGTAGAAGGCCCGACCTAAGACGACTCAAGGAGATCCAGATGGCAAATACGCAGAAGCTGCGAGAGGTAATGACGCCGAACCCCGTAACGCTGCCGATCAAGGCCGGCCTGGTCGAGGCGGCCCAGCTGATGAAGACCGAGGACATCGGCGATGTCGTAGTCCTCGACGGCGACCGCGCCTGCGGGATCGTGACCGACCGTGACCTCGTTGTTCGCGGCCTCGCCGAAGGCGTGGACGTCGGAAACCTCAGCCTCAACGACATCTGCACCAAGGACCTCATCAGCCTGACGCCCGACGACAGCGTCGTCGACGCCGTGCAGCTCATGCGCGACAAGGCGATCCGGCGCCTGGTGATTCTCGAGGGATCGAAGCCCGTCGGAGTGGTCTCCATCGGCGACCTCGCCATCGAGGGGAACGGGGAGTCGGCACTCGCTGACATCAGCGCGGCAGAGCCCAACAACTAACCGCACCGCAACTTCGGGCTTCGGCCCTTTCTGTAGCCACGGCCGGACGCGATCTAGCGTCCGGCCGTGCACGTATTGGACCTCGGGGCTCTCGAAGCCGCGGCGCGGGAGAGGCTCGATCGGGGCGTTTACGACTTCGTTGCCGGGGCGGCTGACGATGAACTGACGATGGCGGCCAACGTCGGCGCGTGGGACAGCGTGTTCCTCCGCCCCCGCGTGCTGCGAGACGTGACCAACGTCGACACGTCGACCACTCTCCTGGGAACGGCGATTGGCTCGCCGATCGGAATCGCCCCGGTCGCTTACCAGCGGCTGCTGCATCCCGACGGGGAATGCGCGATGTCGCGGGCCGCGGCGGCTCGCCATTCGATGATGGTGCTTTCGACGCGGGCGACCGCCAGCCCGGCCGATTGCTTCGACGCTGCGCCCGACGGACCGCGGTGGTACCAGGTGTACGTGCTCAACGACCGCAGCCGGAACGAGCGCCTGATCGAAATCGCCGTGACGTCGGGCATATCCGCGTTGGTCCTGACTGCGGACACGCCGGTCCTGGGCCGGCGGCGCCGGGATCTCGCGAATCGGTTCGTGCACCCCGGCGAAGCGGGAGGGCCGTCGCTCGAACTCAAGCCGGGCGAGGAAGGTCACCTCGTCGACCAGGCCGCCGACGTGACGTTCGACGACATCAGCTGGCTGCACGAGCTCTCGGGCCTGCCGGTGGTGGTCAAGGGCGTCGTCCGCGGCGACGACGCTCAGGCCTGCGTCGAAGCCGGAGCGGCGGCTGTGTGGGTTTCTAATCACGGCGGTCGTCAGCTGGACGGGTGCTTGCCGACGGCGGCCGCGCTGCCCGAAGTGGTGAAGGCCGTGGGCGAGGTCGCCGAGGTCTACGTCGACGGAGGCATCCGCCGCGGCACCGACGTTCTTCGTGCTCTGGCGATGGGGGCCGACGCCGCCTTCGTGGGCCGGCCTGCCGCTTGGGGCCTCGCCGTCGAAGGCTCGGTGGGAGTCGAACTGGTGCTGAAGGGGTTGAAGGGTGAGCTCGAGCTCGCCATGGCATTGGCCGGAGCTCGATCCATCGACGACATCACCGCCGACCTGATCGCCCCGTAGGACGACACCGGGTTCACCCCGGGGGAGGACGCCTCGAAAAGCGTCCTCTGCGTAATCTCGCCGAGTGAGCTACACGGAGCGGGCGGAACGGCGCGGCGCGGGCGTTTCGAGGGGCGTGGCGCGGGCGATGCTCGAGTCGGATCGCCGTACCAATCAGCAGGTGCTCGGTGCGGTGCTCCTGGCCATCGGAGGCAACTGGCTGCTGGCCGAATTCGGACTCTTCACCTTCGGGTGGCCCGGCCTCTTTGCCGTGGCGCTCATGACCCTTGGCATGGCGATGGTCGGCACCGCCAAGGCGGGCCTGACCAAGCCGCTGATCGCCCTCGGCATCGTGTTGACAGTCGGACTCGCGATGTCGTCGGGTATAAGCAGCCCGGTACGCGGGCAGGCGTTCGGCGATCGGCTCTACGTGCCCGAAACGGTGAACGACCTACGCGAGCGTTACTCGGTGACGGTGGGTGACCTGACCCTCGATCTCAGGGAGCTGGACCTTGATGAGGCCCGGCGCGAAGTCGAGGCAACGGTGCGGGTGGGCGAGCTGCATGTGCTCGTGCCTGAGGGCTTGCCCCTGCGCGTACGGGCCGACATCGGCGGGCCCGGCGAGATCGACCTGTTCGGCCAGAGCTCCGACGGCGTGGGTGACCCCCTGAGTTTCCAGTCCGACGACTTCGAGGACGCGGCGTCCCGTCTCGATCTCGATCTCAGTATCAGCGCCGTCGGGGAAATCACCGTGGAGCGTGCGTAATGCCCGTCCACGAATACAACTCGCGGCGATTCATCGCCGGGCTCGTCTTCTTCGTGATCGGGCTCTCGTTCTTCAT
>DATLBX010000103.1:0-7024 GCA_035526705.1 Acidimicrobiales bacterium
CGACGGTGTCTGGGGCGGGACGTCGGTACGGGAGCGGCGCAGAATGCGGAAGCGTCGACGGGACGCCGCCTGACCGTAGTTGTGAAGCCAACCCCGCGTCAGCCCCGCGGGTGCCCACGTTCACCATCGTGCATAACCGTCCGCGAAACACTGTGACCTGCCGTTATGCACAATGGTGCATGTAGGCGGACCCCACTCCCGGAAACTGCAAAGCCGTGTACAGGAGTTCGATTCTCCTCGCCGCCTCAACACCAGTAGTGCCGCTAGGTCAGGCGACCTTGACTTCTTGGAGCATGCCCATGGTGAAGTGCGGCGGTCCGCCGGTGCGGTTGTTGATGAAGCACACCATGGCGTAGTTGCCCGCTTCGAGCTGCAAGTCGGCGACGAGCGCGTTGCCGGGGGCTAGGACTGCCGTGCCGACGCCACTTTCAAAGTCAATCGGCGGAGGACCTCCGCCCTGACCCTGTGATTCGAAGAACGTCTTGGCATCGGCGATCGTCTTACCCGGAAGCAGGGGGGCGGCAATGAAGTGGTGGAACTCCTTGCCCGTGTTCTCGAACTGAATGGTGGTCGCGCCGGGCTTCAGGTCGTTGACTGTGAACTCATACTCCTTGGCCGAAACCGAGCCCTTGGCCTCGGGGAGTTCGCCGCCCGAGCCGCTCGTGACATTGAGCTCGGTGATGCCACCTCTCGTGCCGTTGTTCTTGTCGTTCTCATCGGTCTCATCGTCCCAGACGAAGTGCTTGCCCTCGCTCAGCCGGAAGCTCGCCCTCCCGGTCTGGCCGGGAGCAACGGTTCCGATACCGCCGCCTTCGCCGAGCCAGTCCGGGATCGGCCCGCCTTGCTCGGAGGCACCCAGAAAAGCGACCACGTCGTCGATCGTGTGGTTCCCACTCGTGTCCTTGATGAACTGGAGTGAGTGCGGACCTTGGCCCGAGTTCGTGAGCGAAAGCTCGACGACGCCGCCCTTGACGCTGGGCGGGGCTTCGAGGTTTACCCGATCACCGCTCTCGGTGACGACGACATCGAGGGGGGTTGCGGCTTCCTTGTCGTCGGAACACGCCACCAAAAACGTCATTCCAACCATCATTGCCAGTACGCATTTTGCCGAACGACGCACAACATCCCCCTGTATTTGTGAGTTGCGGAGGCATCACCGTAAGCCGGGCGTCGTCCGGCGTCAACGACTCGAACGTGCGCGGGCGTCGGGCATGAATGGCTTCGACCAGGCGGCCGTTTTATGGTGCTCGGGTGACCAAGTCGGACCGATCAGAGCCGGTGGGCGAGCGCGCCGACCATCCGCTCAGGGTCGCGGAGAATTGCGTCTACGTCGCGGCAGCGATCGTTCTGGGGGCAGGCGCCGTCATCATCCTTGGCGCCACGACCTACCACCTGTTCGTTGACCTTTCGGACGGGGCCGAAGTGGCGGTCACGACCGCGCTCGACGGACTGCTTCTCGTCTTCATCCTCCTCGAGCTCCTAGCGGGCGTACGGGCGACGATGGCCGAACGCAAGCTGGTCGCCGAGCCCTTCCTGATCGTCGGCATCATCGCCTCGATCAAGGAGATCCTTGTGGTGGCGTTACAGGCCAAGGAGTCACGAGGCGAGAACCAGCAGATCTTCGACGACGCCATGGTGGAGATCGGTGTCCTTGGCACCCTCGTCCTGGTATTGGCGTTCGCCACCTACTTCATCCGGCTCAAGGAGCGAGAGCCAGAGGAGAACTGACGTCAGCGAAGTCCGTGGCGGGGGAAGATGACTGTCTTCACCGACTCGATCGACGCATCGACGTCCGATTGATCATCCGGTTGCGGGCCGGGCGACGGGTCCGACAAGGTGGCCGGCACCGGTTCACCCGACTCGCGCCGCGCCCGTTCGACCCACTCCGGCGGTAGGTCGTCGGCCACCTCGACACCAGCCATCTCGGCGAAGTAGAGGGTCCATGCCCGGGGTACCACACTCGCCCACTGATAGCCGCCGCCCCCGGTCGCGATCCAGCGCCCGCCGGTGACGCGATGGGCGAGGTCGTGCATGACCGACGCTGCCTCCCGGTATGCCGCCGTTGTCAGCGAGAGGTTGGCGAGTGGATCACTGTGGTGGCTGTCGCAACCCAACTGGGTCACAAGCACCTCGGGCCGAAAGACCTCGACGAGCGGCGGCACGACTTCCCGAAAAGCCCGGAGCCACGCGCCATCGCCGGTGAACGGGGGAAGCGGCACGTTGACACTGGTGCCGTCGGCATCACCGGCCCCCGCCTCGTCGACGAACCCGGTGCCGGGGAAGAGCGTGCGCCCATCCTGATGGATCGAGATCGTCAGTACGCGGGGGTCGGAATAGAAGATTGTCTGGGGTCCATCGCCGTGGTGCACATCGACGTCGATGTAGGCGACGCGAGCGACGCCGTGGTCGAGGAGCCAGGTGATGGCCACGGCCGGGTCGTCGTAGACGCAGAAGCCGCTCGCCCGCTCGGGCATGGCGTGGTGCAGGCCGCCAGCGGGATTGAACGCATGCAGCACACGGCCGGAGTGCACTGCCTCGGCCGCCACAAGGGAAGCGCCGGTCACCCGAGCCGACGCCTCGTGCATCCGGGGGAAGATCGGATTGTCGCCGGGACCGAAGCCGAACTCCCACCACGAGCCGCTTTCTCCGTGACCGGCGCACCGCACTGCCTCGATGTAGCGCTCGGTGTGGACGCGCCCAAGCTCATCATCCGTCGCATCGCGCGCCGGCACCTCACGCACACGCGAGCCGTCGATCATCCCGTAGGCGTGAATGAGCGTACGAGTGAGGATCACCCGCTGCGGACGAAGGGGGTGCAGGGGCCCGAGGTCGTACAGCGGCGCGTCATCGCCGTACCAGACGAGTTCGACGTTATGGCTCACGCGCTCAAAGCAGTTCGACCGGGATCGAGATGACCTGCGCCAGCCAAGAACTTCGGATGACGAAGGGGCCGGGGACCCGAGGCTTCGTGCAAAGGGGATCACCCCCGTAGGGAGAGCAGCCGCGCCGGTCTGTCTGGTCCCACGCGCCGCGCAGCTCCGCGGCCGCCCCTGGCACCAGCGGGCGTCGGGGAAAGACCTGACAGGGAACGATCGGTAGGACGCCGCTCCGCCAGAACGGCCGGTTGTCGGACGCGCCGTACGCGGCGAGTAGCGAGTAACAGTTGCTGTCAGGGTCGACAACCGCGCAGATCGATGACGAGCGGTTCACGATGGTGGCGGTCACGTTCACCACCTCGCCGTCGTTGTAGGCCGGCTTGTCGGTCACGAGCGTCGCGTCCACTTGCGCCGGCGTGCAGAGCGCGACCGGCGTCGCCGGCTGCCCCGGACTGGGGGAGGGCGGCGGATCGACGACTGCGGGCGTGAAGACCAAGGCGTCGTTGGGGCCGGTGCCTGGGTTTGCAGCGTCGGGTAGCGGCGCGACCTGCGGGGGAGACGGCGACGCCGATGCAGAACCGGGGGTACCTGGCGACGGAGCTGCTGCGGCAGGCGCAGTGGAGGTGGTCGTCGTTGGGCTCGCGGTGGTCGTGCGCACCTCTTGGCGGGAGCCGCCATCGCGGGTCACCGCAACAGCAATACCTCCCAGCGCAAGTGCGACCGAGAGCGACAGGCCGAGGATCTGGATCGGCGTTCGGGCCAGGAAGCTTTCTGCCTGAACGTTCAGGGGCACTAGCGACGAGGTTACCGAGTTCCCGACGGCACGCGGCGGCGGCGATACGCCACGGCTACCTCGTACCCTGGATCCATGAGCACGTCGCTCGATGGGCAGGTCGTCACCTTGGCCAAACGGATCGCGGAACTCAGCGGCGGGAACGGCGGCGGCATTGTGAAGTCCTCGTGGTGGACCGAGCAGATGCTCGAGTGGGCCATGTCCCACCCGTCGTTCAAGACGCAGCTGTTTCGATTCGTCGACGTATTCCCGGCCACAGTCGACGACGCCGACGTCCTACGCCACCTCGACGAGTACTTCGAGGGGCCCAACGTCCCCAAACTCGTCGACCTCGGGCTCGGGATAGCCGACCATGTGCCGGTCCTGGGGACGGCGGCTGCGGCCAGGTTGGCCCGGCGCAACATCTCCCAAGTGGCCCATCAGTTCATCGTCGGTTCATCGCCTCAAGAGGCGGTCACCGGGCTGCATCGGCTCTGGCAGCGGGGGAGCGCCTTCACCGTCGATCTGCTCGGCGAGAAGACGGTGACCGAGGGCGAGGCGGATAGGTACGCGGCGCGTGTTGCCGAGCTGCTGACCGTCCTCATCGAGGCCACTTCCAGCTGGGCTCCCGACGACCAGCTCGAGCGCGACGATATTGGTCGTCTGGCGCGCGTCAATGTCAGCGTGAAGCCGACCGCGCTGGCCTCCCGCTTCTCCCCGCTCACCCGGGAGGAAGGACTGGAGGAGGCCAAGGCTCGGCTCCGCCCCATTTTGCGGTTGGCCCGAGATGGCGACGGATTCGTTCACTTCGACGCCGAGCACTACGACGTGAAGGACCTGACCCTGCAGCTCATTCGAGAGTTGCTGAGCGAGCCGGAGTTCGCCGAGCTCGAGGCCGGCGCCGTCATCCAGGCGTACCTCAAGGATTCTCGTGACGACCTCGCCGACCTCATCGCGTTCTCGAGTTCGCGCCCCGGGCCGTTGACCGTGCGCCTGGTGAAGGGGGCCTACTGGGACACGGAGTCGGTGATTTCAACCGCCGAGGGGTGGCCCGTTCCCGTGTATCAGGACAAGGCGGAGACCGACGCCAACTACGAGCGCTGCGTCCGGCTGCTGCACGATCACCACGGCGAGGTGCGCGCCGCCTTCGGGACGCACAACCTGCGCTCGCTCGCCTACGCGGTCGAGTACGGGCGGTCGCTCGGAATACCCGATCATGGCTACGAGCTGCAGATGCTCTACGGGATGGCCGAGACGACCCACGCCGCCCTCCGTCGTCTCGGACTGCGACTGCGAATCTACGCGCCGGTCGGCCAGCTGGTGCCCGGGATGGCGTATCTCGTGCGGCGGCTGCTCGAGAATACGGCCAACGAGAGCTTTGTCCGGCGGCGGTCGGTCGAGGGGAGAGAGCTAGACGAGCTACTCGCACCACCCGTGGTTAACGAGCTGCCTGCTCTGGAGGCGCGCCAGCTGCCGGCGCCGACTGACCCGACCCGGCCGGCGGAGTACGAACACGAGCCGGTGGAGGAGTGGCGGCGCGCTTCGGCGCGCGCCGGGTTTGCGTCCGCCGTTGCTCGAATGGAGGCCGAGGGTCTGGGGTTGGACGTGCCGGCTCTTATCGGTGGGCGGGCCGTTCGGACGAGCGACTCCATCGTGTCGGTCGACCCCGCCGATCCGACGACCGTCGTCGCTCACTCGGCGTCGTGTGGGATCGCCGAAGCTGAGGAGGCGCTCGCCGCGGCGCGCGCCGCATGGCCGGCGTGGGCGGGCGCGCCGGCAGTCGATCGAGCCGCAGTCTTGTTCCGCGCCGCGAGGTGGATGCGCGAACGCCGGCGCGACCTCGGCGCGCTCGAGGTGTTCGAGGCGGGTAAACCCTGGCGCGAAGCGGACGCCGATGTTTGCGAGGCCATCGACTTCTGTGAGTACTACGGACGCGAGGCACTCCAGCTCGACGCGGGGGGTTCAGTCGAGTCACCGCCGGGTGAGCGCAACCGCTTGCTGTACCGGGGCCGGGGGATCGTGGCCGTCATAGCGCCGTGGAACTTCCCCCTCGCCATAGCCACGGGCATGGTGACGGCCGCGCTCGTCACGGGAAACGCCGTGTTGTTCAAGCCCGCGGAGCAGACACCCGCAGTGGCGTCGAAGCTCCTCGCGGCACTACAGGCTGCCGGACTACCCGACGGTGTCCTCGCGTTCCTGCCCGGCATCGGCGAAGTCGTGGGAGCGCACCTCGTCACTCATCCCGAGGTTTCGATGGTGGCGTTCACCGGCTCCAAGGCCGTCGGCCTGGGCATTATCGAGGCCGCGGCTGTCCACCGCGCCGGCCAGCGGCACGTGAAGCGGGTCGTGGCCGAAATGGGCGGAAAGAACCCGCTCATCATCGACTCCGATGCCGACCTCGATCAGGCCGTCCCGATCATCCTGGCGTCGGCCTTCGGGTACTCGGGACAGAAGTGCTCGGCGGCCTCCAGGCTCATTGTCGTCGACCGCGTTCACGACGAGTTGATCGAACGTCTCACCGGCGCGGCCCGGGGGCTGCGAACGGGGCACCCCCGCGAGATGGGCGTCGACATCGGTCCGTTGATCGACGCCGACGCCTACAAGCGGGTGCGCGAATATATTGAGTTCGCGCCGGATGAAGGCACTCTCGTACTCGATGGGACGGACGGCGCGCCCACCCATGGCGATGGCTACTTCGTGGGCCCCACCATTGTTGACGATGTCGATCCGACCGGGCGCCTGGCCACCGAGGAGATCTTCGGCCCAGTGCTGGCGGTGATGCGGGCTGCGTCGTTCGAGCAGGCGCTGACTTTGGCGAACCGCACCGACTACGCCCTCACTGCCGGTGTCGTGTCGAGGTCACCTCACAACGTCGCCTCGGCCGAGCGAGAGCTGCGCGCCGGCAACGTCTACGTCAACCGCTCCACAACTGGCGCGGTCGTCGGCCGCCAACCCTTCGGGGGTTACGGCCTCTCCGGCGTGGGCTCGAAGGCCGGAGGCCCCGACTATCTCTTGCAGTTCGTCGACCCCAGGGCGGTAAGCGAGAACACTCTCCGCCAGGGTTTCGCCCCAAACGACCAACGCTGAGGCCGGCTCGCGGTAACCTCATTGCGCATCCCGGGGCCGTTGGCGCAGTCTGGTAGCGCGCCTGCTCGACACGCAGGAGGTCACTGGTTCAAGTCCAGTACGGCCCACCAGTGAAAGTGCAGGTCTGAGGGCGTAAGCGCCACCTTGAAGGGGTGGCTCTTTTTGTGTTCACACGGTTTGCGCTGCTGCTGTCGATCGCGCGCCTCGACCAGGACGTTGCCTCGGCGATACTGCTCGACTGCGGCGACACCCGGTCAACGCGACATCCGGCGTGTTGCATCGAGGGAAG
>DATLBX010000104.1:0-6290 GCA_035526705.1 Acidimicrobiales bacterium
CTCCTCGAAAGGTGGCGATACGGAGGAAGGCCTCTCCCCAGACTCCGGGCCCAGAGACGTTCTCATCACCGGAGGCGCGTCCCCGCACGACCCCTGCATACGGCTCGCAGGCGCCCGACGGACCGGCCTCGGCCCTGTCATCGGCGCGACGCGCTCCGGGCGGGATCGCTCCTTCGAGGGTCGCGGCTGTCTCGATGACGCGACGCGCGCCCCGGAGACGCCGCACGTCTGCGAGGCGCGCGCTGTGCACGCGTTCCCAGTGGTGGCTGCGCGCGCTCCCTACCCCTCGCGAGCGCTCCACCGTTGTCGGACGATGGTCTCACGGCGGACCGCGGAATTCAAGGAATTTGCGCAAAACCGGCAGGCAAGAGCACAGCGACCGGTTGCGGCTCCGCGTCACTGCGCCCTTGCGTCGTGCGACGGCCTTCCAGGGGTCGAGAGGGAGAAGACCGCCCATGCGAACGTAACGAGGCGCCGGCATCGGGGCAACTAGCCGTCGGGCGGGGTCTGCGCGACGCGGCCTCCGGGGCGGCGCGAATGACGAAGGACGAGGCCGCCCAAGGGGCGGCCTCGTCGCTCACTGCGTGGTGGCCAAGGAAAGACTCTGCCCCCTCGGGGGCCGAGAGAAATTCCGACCACCGAGGCCGAGGGAAGCCCTTACGCCTGCATACGGCCCGCAGGCGTCGAGAGAGACCCTGACCTCCGTGAGAGCGTCGGCATCCGGTTGCGGAGCGCGAATCCCCCATCTCAGGCACACGGCTCGAGGTCAGCGTTCGCGCTCGTTAGTCGATTGTTACTCGCTCCAGGGAGGCTTCCCGCACTCCGGAGAACGCATTCGGCCCTCAAGAGGAGGAATCCGTGCAGAGGCTGATCACACTCGCCACCGTCATGGCCGCCCTTGCCCTCAGCGGCGCCGGAAGTCTCGGGGTGGCGCCCGCGCTGGCCGGCGACACCTTCACCATCGTCGACACACTCGGAGCTGCCGCTCCGACGACGACGTTCCCGCTCGGCCCCGCCGACGGGTGGACGATCGGCACCTCCCAGTTCGTCGGGCCCGAGTTCACCCTCACGCAGCGAACGGTCATCTCCGAGATCGGTGGCTTCATCGCCGGCGGCGTTTTCTCCCCGCCGGGACAAGCTCGACTGCTCGTCGAGATTCGCCCCTCGGTGAACGGGAATCCGGATCCGTCCTCTGTGTTGGGGACGTTTGCGTTGTCGACCGACAACACGCCGTTCACCACGTCGTACGAGTCCGTCTCACCGAACTTCGCACTGGGTGCGGGAAGCTACTTCGCGCTCTTCACCCAGCCCGCCGAGAGTCCCGGGAGCTACTTCCTGCTGGCCCACGCGGGCGGGTACACCGCTGGGGTACCTGCGCTGGGGGCCCTGTGTGGCGGCACGCCGTGCTCGATGCAAGGCACCCCGGCCGCCGTTCGCATCCTCGGCCGGCTCGACCGGGACACCACGCCGCCGCAGCTCGCGGCTCCCGGCGACATCGAGGTCGACGCCGTGAGCCCCGCCGGGGCTCGTGTGACGTTCGACGCGACCGCGACCGACGACACCGACCCGAACCCGGCGGTGTCCTGCGACCCCGCATCCGGAAGCACCTTCCCGGTCGGTACGACCACGGTCTCCTGCGCGGCCACCGACTCGTCCGGGAACACCAGCCGCGCCGGCTTCAGGGTGCACGTGAAGGGCCCGTCCGAGCAGCTCGAGCAGCTTCTGGTCGCCGTCGCCCATGTCGGCCCAGGCCTGAGCCTCGCGAACAAGGTTCGACAAGCACAGACGTACGCGGGCCGGAACGACCTCCCCGCCGGTTGCGCGACGCTCAACGCGTTCTCGAACGAAGTGCGGGCGCAGTCGGGCAAGAGCCTCCGGACCGCGGACGCCGTCGCGCTGATCTCCACTGCAGCGCGCATTGCGAGCGCTCTGGGCTGCTAGGTCGCAGGGCGTGCCAGGCGGAGGCGGTCGAACGGGCCGCCTCCGCGCTCCGCGCCGTCCGTCGAAAGGGAGCGTGGTTGGCGGTGGAAACAAAAAACGCGCGGCTGCAGGGTTTTTCGGTAGTCGGGCGCCGAGATCGAACTCGGGACGTCTAGTCCGCTACGGGCCTCCGCACAACCGAGCTGTTTCTGGTTCAAATCCAGTGGTTGCAACGGGTTCGGCCTTTACAGTCAGGCGCATTGAACGACGTAAAACGGCGCTTCGCGGCGCACGTTTTTGACCGTTTTTTGACCTCACCCCCACGTCACCGCGCTTCAGCAGTTCACGTAACTCGCAGTCACTTGGCCTGAACTGCTCTGGAAGATGCTGGTCACGACCTGGCGCCGACTGCATACGTTGGAGAGTCGCCCGTCGAGAGCCTGGATCCGGCGGTACGTCTCCTGCGGCGACAGAGATTGAGCCGGTAGACCTGTTCGCAGCGCGCTGACCTGAAGCTGAAGCGTGATGACTTGATTCTGCAGGCGCCGCACCTTCTCGCCAAGTGACCCAATCGTCTCAGCCTGCTGACCGCTCGACGCGGAGGCGGTGTGCGCTGGCACGGCAAGCAGAACGGTTGCGGCGACGACTATCGCCGCGACCAAGGCGGCCCCGCCGATCGCCATAAGTCGGTGTCGGAGACGGCGCCGAGCTCTACGTCCGGTATCAGCCGGCCGCAGGGTCAAGCGCCACGCAAGGCCGACGTCTACGCGAAGGAGGGCTACCGCGGCTGAGAAGCCCGCGGCAACGCCTGTTCGAGCAGATGAGTTGAAGGGCGGAGGGCGCCCTACCCGGGGCGCCCTCCGCAAAACTGATTGCGTCTACGGGTTGACGCAGATCGCGAAGGCGTCGACGAACCCGCCGCCGATGAGGTTCCAGTCGACGGACACGTTCCACGCCCCATTGACAGGTGCTGAGCTGGTGAAGTTGCCACCGGAGTTCGGCGTCGACGCGTACGCGTTACCGCCCGAGACGAACTCGCCACCACCGACAACGACCTTGCCAGGCGAACAGACCACCTGCACGAACGAACTGCCGGGGTCGCTCTTATCCACCTTGCGGGCGATGACCTCGTAACCGGAGACGCCACCGGCTCCGGCGGGGCCTTGGATCCCCTGCGGGCCCCGGTCACCCTTGGCGCCTGCCGGCCCTTGCGCCCCCGTGTCACCCTTCGCGCCCTGGGGGCCAGTGTCGCCCTTGAGACCCTGCGGACCGGTGTCACCCTTCACACCCTGCGGCCCCTGAGCGCCGGTCTCGCCAGTGTCGCCCTTGTCGCCCTTCGGCCCCTGGATTCCCTGCGGACCCTGAGGGCCAGTTTGGTTCCAGTCGATCGCGACTTCGTTGGGCTTGCACGCATCGCCGGGGACCACGACCCGCATGTTGCCGTTCGCCGAATTCACACAGCCGTGATAGACGCCGGCGGCATCCGTGTAAGCGTTCGCGGTGATGAGCGACGCAGCGACGGCGATGCCTGCGCTCAGAACGAGAATCGCGCTTGCAACGACGGCGGTGCGCGCGGCGCGACCCTTGACAAAACCCCTCATAGCTCCCCCCTTCGTCGTATGAATACGCACGAAGTTAGACCCTCGTCGGCGCGATTTCATGGGCCGAACGGCCTATTCCCCGGCGGGGGCGGTCGGACAACCATTCGGCCGCTTCCGCACCGCTTCGCTGGCCTTCCGATCTGGGGCGTGACGACATAGGGTCGCCATCCACGCGGGTTATTCGGGTTGCGATTCGCCTCTCGAAGGCCACGGGCACCGCCCTGCTAGCCGCGGAGCGACGTTCCTGGCCGGCGGCGTTGGACTCCTTGCACTTGCCATCGCCTGGAATCTCCTTGGGTGGCTGGCCGAAGGCGTGTACCGCGTCTTCACTCCGAGAGACTGGACCACGCAGGAAGACAGCGCGATCGCACGACTCGGATATCTCGTTGTGTCGCTCACGGCGGTAGTCGCGACGGTAGGGGCTTTTACCGACGTGATGTGGCCGCAGCTTCGGCGGGAACGCCGGCGGAAGCGCCGACTCGAGATCGAGCGCGCCGAACATTGGGAAGAGTAAATGAGGGTAAGAAACGGTCGAGAACACGGCCCGAAACGGCCCGATCGAGGCGGTTTTTACACGGACGGCGACAGACCCGGCTGGTTCGTGCCGGTGGTGTAGCAAACGGCAGGGTTTGCAAGTGATTGGTGGAAAAGCCCTGCTCGTTGCGGGCTTTTGCCCGCTGAACCCCCACACCTTCCGTCTATACGTGGCAGACGTGCCCTTACAGGGGCTTTGGTGGCGTCTGGGGATGTGGTTTAGCGCACCCTTCGGGACGCGCGAGCGGCCAACTGTTGCGGGCGTCTCTAGGGAGCGTCCTTCTCGACGACTCGGGGTCCGAGCGCGGCGCGACCTTCATCGCCTAGCCGGTTCAAGGCATCAACGGTCTGCTCGGAAGACCTCTCGGCGATCGTCCCGTCAGTGCCGCCCAGGACAACGCGCACCACCTCTTGGACTTGGTCAATGGCGCCGATTGAGCGACGCCACGCATCTACGGCGGATTCCGCGTTGAGGATTTGCCCATTCGTTTCCCACCGACCGTCGAGGACCACGTCGCCTTCCGCACTCTCCGTCTCGGCGATCCAACGGTTATCGAACTTGTGCCCTTCGGGATTGACCGCGTCAACAGCGTGCTCGAGACGAGCTCGGCTTTGCTCGGGGTCGGCGCCCCTGTGCAGTACGACGCTCGCTGTGAGGTCATAGTGGACTTTGCGCTTGAAGAGCCCCATGCCCGATCTCCCCGCTTCCGGTTGGCGCAACTGTAATCCGTCGCCTCATCGGGGTTCGAGACCGTCAACACCGCGCGGCCCTACTCACTCCCCGGCGCAGCTGTCTAGGACCGCGTTTCTTGCCCGTTTCCTACCCGCCGTCGCAACCTCTGAATGAAAAAGCCCCGTTTTCCGGGGCTTTCATCGGGGCGCCGAGATTCGAACTCGGGACCTCTAGTCCCCCAGACTAGCGCGCTAACCAGGCTGCGCCACGCCCCGCGAACGCGGTCACCGTATCAGGGGCGTTCGGCCCCTTCACTGGTTGCCTAGGCGCGAATCACGACAGGCGTCGCGAGCGACACGCGGTCGAAGATGCGCCGCATCGCCGCGTCCGGCAGCCTGACGCACCCGTGCGAGACGGGACGCCCGATCGAGAACGGCTCGTTCGTCCCGTGGATCCCGACCGGCCCCCCGTCGCGCCAGGAGCGGAGCACGTTGGAGAAGGCGGAGATCCCGAGGGCACGAGAGCCGTACGGGCCGCCTGCGCTCGTCAGGATGAACCGCTGGGTGACGAAGAACCGGCCGATCGGCGTCGGCGTGCCCGGGTTGCCGACGGCGGCCGACGTCGAGAGCTCGAGCTTGCCGCCGGTGTAGAGGTAGAGCCGCCGCTGGGAGACGTCGACGACGATTCGCTTGCGGATCCGCGACGTCGCAACCGACCCGGCCCGGATCCAGCCGAGCGTGCCGTTCGGGTAGTGCTGGACGCGCACCTGGAACCACGTCGGCCGGCACGATCTGTCGACCCGCTGCGCCACGATCGGCACCGTCGTGGAGAAGCCGTACCGGTCGAGGGTGGCAAGCCGCAGGAAGGTGGCCCCGCCAGGCCGGCGCGCGACCGGCGTCGTTCGCAGGACGCGACCGGCGTAGGCGCGATCCCACCGCTCGAGCCACTTGACTGCGCCCGCCTTGCACGGCCCGCGACCCGCCGCGGCGGAGGCACTGAAGGCGCCGGCCAGGGCGAGGACGAGCGCGAGCGAGCAGAGGAGGACGCGCAGCACGCGGCCGAGGGTAGCCGGAACGGGCCGTTCACCTGATTTACAACAGGTATTCGACGCAGCCGCAAGCAGAAAGGCACGGTGGGGCCCCTAACCCCCCAGTGGTCGCTTGCCGGGACCCCACCGGCCACCCACTTAGACGCCCGGTGCGGGCTTTCGTTAGGCGTTCAGACGGCGAAACAGGCGGTCGACGAGGTCGGGCATCGTCTCGAGCTTCTCCGTGATCACCCGCAGCCGGTACTCCCGGTAGAACTCCGCCTCGACGTCGAGCGCCTTCGCGAGCTGCTCGACGACCTCGTTGGACGGGACGGGCCGGTTGCCGTGCACCAGGTGGTTGAGATACCCGGCGGACAGCCCCGTTTTCGCGGCGAGCGCGCGGTAGGTGACGCCGGTCTCGTTCATCAGCCGCTCGACCGCCGGCCCGAACGACTCGGATGCGTAGCGCCGGCGCTTGGCCATCTCAGAGGCTTGTGCCCAGGTCGGCGAGGCTCACACGCCGCTCCTCGCCCGT
>DATLBX010000105.1:0-2608 GCA_035526705.1 Acidimicrobiales bacterium
ACGTGATACCCCGGTCGGATTCGTCCCCTCAATGATTGTTGATACTCTTCTCGCCAAGGTCATCGGCACGCAGAACGAGCGTGACCTGAAGCGCCTGCGTCCACTCGTCGCCGCGATCAGCGCCAAAGAGCCGGAGACCGAAGCGCTCACGGACGATCAGCTCCGGGGCAAGACCGCGGAGTTCAGGCAGCGCCTGGCGGCAGGCGAAAGCCTCGACGACCTCCTCCCCGAAGCCTTTGCCGTCGTGCGGGAGGGAGGGCGCCGTGTGCTCAAGATGCGGCACTTCGACGTGCAGCTCATTGGTGGCATCGTCCTGCACCGGGGAAGGATCGCCGAAATGAAGACCGGCGAGGGAAAAACCCTTGTCGCGACCCTCCCCGCGTATCTGAACGCCCTCGCCGGAAAGGGCGTTCATGTCGTCACGGTCAACGACTACCTCGCCCGCCGCGACTCCGAATGGATGGGCCGCCTCTACCGGTTCCTTGGCATGTCGGTCGGTGTCATCCAGCACGACCTGAACGATCAGGAGCGCCAGATCGCCTACGGCTCCGACATCACGTACGGGACGAACAACGAGTTCGGCTTCGACTACCTCCGCGACAACATGAAGTTCGACCTCACGCAGTACGTGCAGCGCGGTCACAACTTCGCGATCGTGGACGAAGTGGACAGCATCCTCATCGACGAAGCGAGGACCCCGCTCATCATTTCCGGTCCCGCCGAGGAGTCCACGGACCTCTATTACGAAGTCGATCGCATCATCCCCAGGCTCGCCGCGGGGGCAGTGACGCAGGGGAACGTCAAGGCGGAAGACCGCGAGGAGCTCGAGAAGACCGGCGACTACCTGGTCGACGAAAAGCACAAGACGGTCACGCTGACGGAAACCGGCATGGCCAAGGCGGAGAAGATGCTGGAGCATCGCCTGCAGCCGGGCGGGCTGTACGACCCGCTCAACATGCCGCTGCTGCACCACATCAACCAGGCTCTGCGCGCCCACACCCTCTTCCGGCTCGACGTCGATTACATGATCAAGGACGGCGGCGTCGTCATCGTCGACGAGTTCACCGGCCGCCTGATGCCCGGCCGCCGCTGGAGCGACGGGCTGCACCAGGCGGTCGAAGCGAAGGAGAAGGTGAAGATCGAGCGGGAGAACCAGACGCTCGCCACCGTCACGTTCCAGAACTACTTCCGCAAGTACGGCAAGCTCTCCGGCATGACCGGCACGGCCGACACCGAGGCGGAAGAGTTCCACAAAATCTACAAGCTCGACGTGATGGTGGCGCCCACCAACCGCGTGCTGCGCCGCGTCGAAGAGCCCGATACGGTGTACCGCACCGAACGCGAGAAGTTCGAGGCGATCGTCACCGACATCATCGAGAAGCAGCAGGTTGGGCGGCCCGTCCTCGTGGGCACCGTTTCGATCGAGAAGTCGGAACGATTGTCCAAGCTCCTGAAGCTGCGGGGCATCAGGCACGTCGTGCTGAACGCGAAGTACCACGAACAGGAAGCCGAAATCGTGGCGCAGGCAGGCCGCAAGGGCACCGTCACGATCGCCACGAACATGGCCGGCCGGGGCACCGACATCCTGCTCGGCGGCAACCCGGAGTTCATGGCACGGCAGCAGACACTCGCCGACCAGATCGCCGAACGGCTCTCCAAGGGAGAGGCGAAGTTCGTGGACGACGACGAGTTCGTCTACTTCTTCCACCTCGACAACTTCTATCGCGTGCCGCGCGGTGAGTACGACCGCATCTACTCCGCGTTGAAGGCGCGGACCGACGCCGAACACGACGAAGTGGTGGCGCTCGGAGGACTGCACATCGTCGCCACGGAACGGCACGAGGCGCGGCGCATCGACAACCAGCTCCGCGGCCGCGCAGGCCGGCAGGGCGACCCGGGGTCCTCACGGTTCTACCTGTCGCTCGAAGACGACCTGATGCGCATCTTCGGCTCGGACCGGATTGCCGGGCTGATGCAGCGGCTTGGCATGGAGGAAGGCGTTCCCATCGAGCACAAGATGGTGACCAACGCCATCGCGCGCGCGCAGAAGCAGGTCGAGGCACAGAACTTCGCCGTCCGGAAGCACCTGCTCGAATACGACGACGTGATGAACAAGCAGCGCGAGAGCATCTACGCGCTGCGGCGGGAGCTGCTCGAAGGAAAGATTCACATCACCGACGAGGAGTCGGTCGAAGTCCGGGAGTACCTGCTCACGCTCGCCGAAGAGCTTCTGGACAGTACGGTTGAAACGTACGCCGGGGACCAGGTCGATCCTGAAGAGCGCGACATCGACGCGTTGCTGCTGGCCGTGGGGGAAATCTACGGACTCGATCCCGCCGAGTTCGCGGACGTCGACCTGGAGGCGATGAAGCCGGCCGACATCACCGACGCCCTCTGGGCGCCCATTCTCCAGAAGTACGAGGCGAAGGAGACGCTCGTCCCGGCGGAGATCCTCAGGCGCGTCGAACGCGACATCATGCTGCAGATCGTCGACGCGCAGTGGAAGGATCATCTCTACAGTCTCGACCACCTCAAAGAGGGAATCGGATTGCGGGGCTACGGGCAGCGCGACCCCCTCGTCGAATACAAGAAGGAAAGCTTCGCCCTG
>DATLBX010000106.1:0-2738 GCA_035526705.1 Acidimicrobiales bacterium
GCCGGTTGTAGAAGCCTTCGATGTACCTGATGATCTCACGCCGGGCCTCGGTCCGGGTGGCGAATGTTCGGTGATGCGTCCACTCGGTCTTCAGTTTCCCGAAGAACGACTCGGCCATTGCGTTGTCGAAACAGATGCCGGTGCGGCCGACCGATTGCCGGACACCGCATCCACGGAGAGTGGTGTCGAAGTCGTGCGATGTGTATTGGGTGAGTTCAACCGGTCGATGCAACACCGGGCTGTTGAAGTGAGCGTAGCTGCTCTTCGAAAACCTCGGCAGGGGCCTTCCAGCCGAGGATCTTGCGGGGCCGGTTGTTGACCGCCAGTGCGACGGCTTCGAGGTCTTCGGCGGACCAGCGGGAGAGGTCGGTGCCTTTGGGGAAGTACTGGCGCAGCAGCCCGTTGGTGTTCTCGTTCGTCGGCCGTTGCCAGGGCGAGTGCGGGTCGGCGAAGTACACCTTGGTCCCGGTCTCGAGCGCGAACCGGGCGTGTCCGGAGAGTTCCTTGCCGCGGTCCCAGGTGAGCGTCTTTCGTAGCTGCTCGGGCAGTTGCGTCATCGAGGCCGTGAGCGCGGCGTTCATCGCGACGGCGCCGTAGCCGCCGAGCGAGGGGCCGTTCTTCACCGGCGGCCTCTCGCCCCATCCCTCCAGGCGCGGCAGGTGCACCAGGAGTGTGGCACGGCTCGAGCGCTCGACGAGCGTGCCGATCGCGGACCGTCCGGTGCCGATGATCAGGTCACCTTCCCAGTGCCCGGGCACCGCACGATCCGCGGCCTCGGCCGGGCGCTCCGAGAGGACCACGTCGGCGGTGACATGCCCTTGCGGCTTGTTCCGCGCCCTGGCCCGCGGCTCGCGCAACGCGCGTCCGGTGCGCAGACACGCGACGAGCTCACGCTTGAGGGCACCGCGTCCCTGGATGAACAATGCCTGGTAGATCGCCTCGTGGCTGATCCGCATGGATTCATCATCGGGGAAGTCGAGCCTGACGCGGTGGCTGATCTGTTGCGGGCTCCAGGCCGTCGCCCAGTGCCGATCTGCCCGGTGGGGCTTCATCTTGCGCCCTTTCCACTCGGCTGCGCCCGGCCCTGCCACGATCGTGCCGTCAGCGCCGCGCAGAGTGCCGTCCAGACGCTCCCGGACGTACTCGCGCAGCCGGTCGTTGGTGACGAGCTTGGAGACCTTCGGGCGCTTGGCGGCCTGCTGTGCCTTCCACTGGGCGACCGTCGCGCGGTAGTCCCGCCGCCCGCCGCGCGTGGCGGCGTTACGGCGCAGTTCACGGGAGATCGTCCCCGGGTCCCGCTGCAGAGAGCGGGCGATCTGCCGCACCCCGGCGCCCTTCGCACGCAGGATCGCGATCTCCTCGCGCTCCTCGAACGTCAGGTAGCGGCCCGCAGGCTCAGCCAGCGAGATCGGCGGCATGCCGCCAGCGTGACGGAACCAGCGGGTACCCACCGGCCACGACACGCCGACCGCCAACGATGCCTCCACCGTCGTGACCCCCGTGGCGATCAGCCGCCAGAACTGGCGTTGCACCACCCGTGACGGGTCCGGCCGGCCAGGCGAGCGCATCGCCGGCCGAAGTGCCCGATCAGCACGCCACTGCCGACGCAAGCCCTCGGGAACATCACTGGTCCTCTTACTCCAGTCCGCCGTCACCACGTCGCACACCTCCGAGATCAGGGTGTTGCGACGACCAGTTGAATCCACCTTGACTGCCTCGGTCGGAATGAAATATCGCACCGTCCGGGAATGGGACGTGCCGCGCCGCCATGGTCAGCGCCGCGCACACCAGCGAAGCCGGGTAACAAGTGTCGACCGCCCAGCCGATCACGCCTTTCGAGAAGCAGTCGATGACCGATGCCAGATACAGCGGTCCCTCGCCGGTGTCGATCCTGGTGATGTCGCCGACCATTTTCTCCCCCGGCCGCGCGGCGGTGAAGTCGCGACCGACCAGGTCCGGGACGGGTCCGGCTGCCAGGTCGGCCACGGTGAGCCCTCGGCTATGCTTGACCTGCACCGGGACCAGCCCGGCCGCGTTCATCAACCGGCGCACCAGGTCGTCGTCGACCCGCACGCCCCGGCGCACGAGCTCGGCATGGACCCGCCGATAACCATAGGTACGACCGGACTCGGCGAAGACGGCCCGGATTTGTCCGGTCAGTTCGCCTCGACGCAGCGACCGTGCCGACACGGGGCGAGCCACCCATTCATAGAACCCCGACCGGGACACCGCCAGCAACCGGCACATCATGGAGATCCTGAAGTTGGCCTTCTCCGCGGCGATGAACGCGTACCGCTCGCTCACCGTTGCTCGCGCGCAAAGAAGGCCGCGGCTTTTTTCAGGAAAGCGTTCTCTTGTTCCAGCTCCCGGACACGCCGTTCCAACTCTGCGGTACGCGCCCGGTCGATGGCCTCGACCGCTTCGTCACTGCTGCCGGGATTCCGTTTCTTCTCCGTTACCACCCAGTTGCGGACGGTCTCGGCGACCAGGCCGAAATCGCGGGCCACCTCGGCGTAAGTGCGCCCGCCTTCGATCACCGCCGCGACCACCTCGGCCCGCAACTCCGGCGAATACTTTCCTGACTTCCTTGCCACGTACCGATCCCTTCCGAACTACCGTCACCCTACTTGGGGACGTGTCCGGAGAACTCGGGGCACCTCAGCGCGTAGATGGCCTTGGCTTGTGCCGCTGCGAGCCGATCACCGGCGGGACCGTCGATATAGCGGATGTCGAATGTG
>DATLBX010000107.1:0-3269 GCA_035526705.1 Acidimicrobiales bacterium
CCGCGGAACTGAAGGATCTCCATCCGGTCGTTGATGAGAACGCCGGGCGGGGCATACCGGGCCACCAGCATGCGGTCGAGATGCTTGCCGACGTCGACCGGCCGCCGCTGATCGGGAAGCGCGACCTCGACGCGGCGCGCCGGCGGGTGCGTCTCCGACCGGGGCGCAAACTGAAGCAAGCTGCGACCCGCCGTCCGCGTGAACACCTTGTTCGACTTGTCGACCGGCGAGAACAGCTGAGTGAAGCCGGAAATGCTCTCGGTGCGACCGAGGAGGAGGAAGCCCGGCTGGTTGAGCGCATAGTGGAACGTGAGCAGGATGCGCTTCTGCAGCGGCTGATCGAAATAGATGAGCGTATTGCGGCAGCTCACCAGGTCCAGCCTGGAAAACGGCGGATCCCTCGCCAGGTCGTGCCGGACGAACACACACAGGTCCCGCACGATCTTGGAGACGCGCCAGCCGGCGTCGGCCTTGCTGAAGAAGCGCCGCCGGCGTTCGCCACTGACGTCGCGCACCGCGCTTTCGGCGAACACCCCGAGGCGCGCTTTCTCGATCGCCTTGTCACTGACGTCCGACCCGAAGATCTGGATCGGGTGAGCCTCCGTTGAGCCCACGAGCTCGAGCAGGCAGATGGCGAGCGAGTAGACCTCCTCTCCCGTCGAGCAGCCCGCGACCCACACCCGAATCGCCCCGCCCTCCGGCTTCGCCTTCAAGATCTGCGGGAGCAGCTCGGTCTTGAGGCCTTCGAAGACGTCCCGATCGCGGAAGAACGAGCTGACGTGAATGAGCGCGTCTTCGTAAAGACTACGAATCTCGCCGGGGTCCTGCCGGAGGAGGACCAGGTAACCCTGCGTGGTCTCAACGTGGCACAGCGCCATGCGGCGGGCCAGCCGCCGCTCGAAGGTTGCGCCCTTGTACTCGCTGAAGTCGACGCCGACGGCGTCGCGCACGAGGAGGAAGATCTTGTTGAGCGTGCTCTCATCACTCTTGGCCGGCGGCGTCGCTCGCAGCGACACGTACGGGTGGCGGCTGAGGCGCACGAGCTCTTTGGCGATCTCGGCTACTGCCAGGACATAATCGACGACGCCGGCATCGATCGCGCTGTGCGGCATCCCGCCGAACTTCGCCGACTTCGGATCCTGGGCGAAGGTGATGCCTTCCTCGGCCTTGATCGCCTTGAGCCCCTCGGTCCCGTCCGACGCGGTCCCCGAAAGAATCACGCCGATCGCCTGGCTCCCGTGGTCGGCCGCGAGCGCGCGAAAGAAGAAGTCGACGGGCAGGTGAAACTTCCGCGCGTCGTCGGGCCGCGGCAGGAGGGTGAGCTGCCCGTGCAGGATCCCGAGCTCCGCGTTGGGCGGGATCACGTAGACGCAGTTGGGCGCGACGCGGTCGCCGTCCGCGGCCTGACGAACCGGCATCGCCGTCGCCTTGGCCAGCGCCTCCGCGAGAAAGCTGGTATGCGTCGGGTCGAGGTGCTGGATGAGCACGAACGCCATCCCGGTATCGGGCGGCAGCACGGCCAAAAGCTGCGTGAACGCTTCCAGACCGCCGGCCGATGCGCCGATGCCGACGATCGGAAAAGCCGCCCGCTCTCCCCACGATTGGGCGCTGTCGGGCTTGCGCGCCGCGGCCTTCGGTTTTCGGGAGCTCTTTTCGCGGGATTTCAATTTCACGAGCCCTCCCGTGCATGCCGTAACCGGCGCGCCGTGTTGGGGCCCTGTACTGGAAGGAGTTAGAGGGTCCGATTGCGAGTCAAATCCAGGTGTAACTGTATACAGATGGACCCTAAACACAGCAGCGTCAAGGGCCAACGCCACTGTAAAGGCCGAATACCCAAAGCAATGTAGACATCAGGGGTCGATCGCGACCGCGCCTCCGAGGGCCAGAGCCCCCAGGGCATCGCCGATCTGCTCGACGGAGAGGGCCGCGCAGACGTGATCGTGTGCGATGGCGTATTCGGGCATGGAGGCGTCGACCGACTCGGCAGGCTTCTGGACGAGGGAGAGCCCGCCGGCGGTCGTGATGTCGAGGAGCCCACGCATTCCATCGTGCCCGCCCCCGGTGAGCACCACGCCGACGACCCGCGGTCCGTATGCCAGCGCCGCCGAGCTGAACAGCGGATCCACGGCCGGCCGCGTGCGATGTTCCTTGGCGCCTGCGTCGAGGACGGCCCGGTCGCGCTCGAACGTCATGTGGCAGTCGGCCGGCGCGACGTAGACGACTCCGCGCTCGAGGGGGTCGCCATGGGCCGGCTCGACGACCCGCAGCTTCGATTTCATCCCGAGGGTGCCCGACCAGTTCGACTGCGCGTGCGCGCCCCGATGGATGACGACCCCGACGACGACCGGCAGCTCCGCTGGAAGTCGTGCGAGCACCGCGATGACGGCCTGAATGCCGCCCGCCGAGGCGCCCATCACCACGATGTCCCGCGCGATCTTCTCCTGATTGATCACGGTGGCCATGCAGGGACCCTACTCCATAGGCATACAGCGGACAACGATTGACGCCGCCTGACGGCTGCGTAAAACAGCTTACGATGCGGCTAACCGAATTCATCGAGCAGCATCACAAAGAAATCATCGCGGATTGGGTCACGTTCGCCCGCACGCTTCTTCCGTGGGCAAAGGGCCTGACCGAAGAGGCCCTGCGCGATCATGCCGAAGAGCTCCTGACGGCCGTCGTCACCGACATGAGGACGCCCCAAAGCAAGTCCGAGCAGGCCGAGAAGTCGAAGGGCGAGGCCGTGGTAGGAGAGCTCGGAAGAGTGGGCCACAAACACGCCACGGAGCGGTTGGCGACGGGGCTCAATCTCGATCAATTGGTCTCGGAGTATCGCGCCCTTCGGGCGAGCGTGCTCCGGCTTTGGGCGGAGGCGCAGGGGGACAAACAAAGCGAATTGACCCGGTTCAACGAGGCGATCGACGAGACCCTGGCCGAATCCGCGCTGCGCTACTCGGAGACCGTGAACACCACGCGGGAGCAATTCCTGGCCATCTTGGGCCACGACCTGCGCAACCCTCTCGGCGCGATCCTCATGGGGGCGAAGTTTCTGACGAAATCGGAGAGCCTCGACGACAAACAGGTCCGGGTCGCCAGTCGAATCTTCAACAGCGCCGAACGCATGAATCGGATGGTCGCGGACCTGCTCGATCTGACGCGCACCCGGCTTGGAGCCGGCATCCCGGTGTCGCCAAAACCGATGGATCTCGCAGCCGCGTGCCAGCAGGTGATTTCCGAGCTCGAAGCGGTCCATCCCGGCTGCGAGCTGC
>DATLBX010000108.1:0-29524 GCA_035526705.1 Acidimicrobiales bacterium
CCTCTCAGGCTCCGTGGCCGACCAGGCGAAGTTCGCAGAGATGGCAATGGAGCACATGCCGGCCTTGTACGGCGCCGCCCTGCGGATGACCCGGAAGCCGGCGGATGCGGAGGATCTCGTGCAGGAGACGTACCTGCGGGCCTACCGGGGCTTTGGTGGCTTCACCGAGGGAACAAATCTCAAGGCGTGGCTCTACCGCATCCTCACCAATACCTTCATCAACATCTATCGAGCCAAGAAGCGCCGGCCCCAGGAGTCCGACGTCGAGGACGTCGAGGACCTGTACCTCTACCGGCGGCTTGGTGGGGAATCGACCGCGCCGACCGGACGAAGTGCGGAAGACCTCGTCATGGAGTCCATCACCGAGGCTGAGGTCAAGGCTGCCATCGAGGAATTGCCGGACCAGTTCCGAATCGCAGTGCTCCTGGCGGACGTCGAAGGCTTCAGCTACCAGGAGATCGCCGACATCATGGAGGTGCCCATCGGCACCGTCATGAGTCGGATCCACCGGGGAAGAAAGGCGCTCCAGAAGGCGTTGTTCGAGTTCGGCAAGCGCCGGGGGCTTGTCGCAGGCGATGGCACAGGCAACCCGGGCGGGGGCCCGGAGCCCCACGCCCCAGAGGGCGACGGGCGCAAGGCCCCCGCCGCGACCGCAGCGGGGACCAGGATGACTGAAGACGATGTCTGAGCCAGACGGACCCGGCGGTTGCGCCGACGGCGACGCCAAGTGCCGTGAGGCGCTCATGCAGATCTACATGTATCTGGACGG
Source organism: Acidimicrobiales bacterium (assembly GCA_035526705.1). Lineage (GTDB taxonomy): Bacteria > Actinomycetota > Acidimicrobiia > Acidimicrobiales > JAHWKP01 > JAHWKP01. The sequence continues at coordinate 770 of DATLBX010000108.1, forward strand.
TGAGCTAACCGAGGAGGAGCGGGTGCAGGTCAGCCGGCACCTTGCCGATTGCACGCCCTGCGACCACGCTTTCGGATTCGAGGCCGAACTCAAAGCTCTGGTCTCGCGGTGTTGTTGCGAGCCGGTGCCCGCAGGCCTGCGCGAGCGCATCGCCGGCGCGCTGGGCCTGACTTAGGGCCGCGTTCGCCCGCCTAGCATCGGTCGCGAGATGGATGCCCTTCTAACGCTCCCGCTTTTTGCCGCGAAGGTGTGGCACTACTGGGTTGCCCCGCCGCTGGTGGGCGGGGGACTCTTCCTGGCCATCTCCCTCGGCCTCGGCTACCTGAAAAAGGTCAGCGCCCAGCGAGCCCCCCGCAAGTAAGCCAAGACTGAGCCGGTAGCCCATGGACGCGGTCGACTGGGATCTCGCCGCCAAGGTCGCGGCGGGGATTGCCGGCAGAATTTCGCCGCCTGGGGCGTACGACCGCGCCGGGCTCGAGTCGGACCTCATGGCCGCGACCGCCGAGGCCGAGGAATTGGTTGCGGAGGAAACCGGGCTTCGGTCGACCACAGGACCGGCCCGAGCCCGGGTGGTGAACCGCGAGGACTGGGCTCGCGCCAACGTGGCCACCTTCCGCAGACTTATCGGTCCGGTTCTCGGCAGGCTCGGAGCCAAGAAGGGCCCTAACCCCCTGGCGCCCGTGCTCGGCAAGGTCACGGCAGCCGAGCTGGGCGCGCTACTGGGCTGGATGTCGACGCGTGTCCTGGGTCAATACGACCTGCTGCTCACCGAGGATGAGAACCCCGAGGATCAAGACCTGGTCTATTACGTCGGGCCGAACATCGCCGCCCTCGAGCGTCGCTTCGACTTCCCGCCGAAGGAGTTTCGCCTGTGGATCGCGCTGCATGAGTTGACGCATCGCGCTCAATTCACGGGTGTGCCCTGGTTGCGGCACCACTTCGTCTCGCAAGTCGACGGCATCGTCGGTTCTCTGCGGGTCGATCCGGGTCACTTGATGACGGTGGTTCGGCGCTCCATCGAGGAACTGCGCGACGGGCGAAACCCGCTGGACGAGGGCGGACTCGCGGCGATGTTCGCCACTCCCGACCAGCGAAAGACCCTCGAGTCGCTCGGGGCGATGATGAGCCTGCTTGAAGGCCACGGCGACGTGATCATGAATCGGGCTGCCAAGGGACGGGTGCCCAACGGCGATCGGTTCCACGAAGTGCTCCATGCCCGCCGCGCTTCGGCTGGCCCCGCCGCAAAGGCCCTGCAGAAGCTGCTCGGTCTCGAAGCGAAGATGCGCCAATACGAGGCGGGCGAACGCTTCATCGGCGGGGTGGAGGAGATCGCTGGAGAGCGGGCGATCGACGCCGCGTGGAAGGGACCTGAGTTCCTCCCGACCAAGGCGGAAATCGCCGACCCCGCCGCGTGGCTGGCCCGCGTCAGCGCGCTGCCCCCCTCAGCACTCGCCTCCAACTTCTAGGCAGGTCCCAGTGGTCGGCACCCTCTTGGAGCGGTGCACGTTCCCTCCGGCCGGATCACACCTCGACTGCGCCGTGTCCGGCGGCGCGGATTCGTTGGCCTTGCTCGTGCTGGCGACCGCGGCGGAGTGCGAAGTCACCGCGTGGCACGTCGACCACGGCTTACGGGCGGGTTCGGCCGAGGAAGCAGAGATCGTGCGATCCGCGGCGGCACGTTTCGAAGCGGGCTTCGAGACGCGGCGGGCCGCGGTCGAACCGGGTCCGAACCTCGAGGCCCGGGCGCGTGAGGCTCGCCGCGCCGCCCTCCCCCCAGGAGCCGCTACGGGACACACTGCGGACGATCAAGCCGAGACCGTTCTGCTGAACCTGTTGCGGGGGTCCGGACTAGACGGGCTGGCCGGGATGCGTCCCGGTCCGACGCATCCCATCCTCGGGCTGCGGAGAGCGGAGACACACAAGCTCTGCGCGGACTTCGGCCTTGCTCCAGTGGCGGACCCGAGCAACGACGACCAGGCCCTGCGCCGCAACGCGCTGCGCCATACCGTCCTGCCGTTGCTCGACGATCTCGCTGGTCGGGATGTCCCGGCGCTCATCGCGCGGCAAGCCGCGCTGCTGGCCGACGACGCAGACCTGCTCGACGAGCTCGCCGCGGCGATCGATCCGAGCGATGCCGCGGCGCTCGTGGCCGCGCCCGTCCCGCTGGCCCGCCGCGCCATTCGCAACTGGTTGCGCCCCGCGCTGTCAGGACGACCCCCTTCGGCCGCGGCCGTCGACCGGGTCCTGGCGGTCGCCCGCTGCGAGGCGAAAGGCGCGGAGGTCACAGAAGGGGTCCGCGTCGACCGAAGTCGGGGCCGCCTGATGATCAGTACCGCCTAACCTGCGCGGCGTGCCGGGGGCGGAGGGTGTGGGGTCCGACCCGCGCATCGGAGAGATCGTCGTCAGCGAGGAGGCGCTCGCGCGGCGTGTCGCAGAGCTCGGCGCGCGAATCACCGAGGACTATGCCGACCGTCCGCCGCTGCTCGTCGGGGTGCTGAAAGGCGCGTTCATTTTCATGGCGGACATCGCCCGCGCTATACGCCTCCCCGTCGAGTTCGACTTCATGGCCGTCGCCTCCTATGGCAGCGCGACAAAGACCAGCGGGGTCGTCCGCATCGTCAAGGACCTCGACGTGGACCTGACGAATCGCCACGTGGTCGTAATCGAGGACATCGTGGACTCAGGCCTCACGCTCTCCTACCTTCGTCGGGCTCTCCAGGCACGCCACCCCGCCAGCCTCGAGGTGTGCGCGCTGCTGGTAAAGGAAGGGCTGCAGAAGAGCGATCCGGACCTCCGCTACGTCGGTTTCAACATCCCGCCCGACTTCGTCGTCGGCTATGGGCTGGATTACGACGAAAAGTTCCGAAACCTTCCCTACGTGGCCAAGTTCGACGACGGGAGCACGACCTAGCTCGCTGCGGGCGCGGCGACCACCCGCCGAAAGGGGCGTACGGTTGTCTGCTCATGCATCGCTTCAACAAGCAACGGTTGGGCATCTTGATCGGCCTGGGAGCGCTGGTGCTGATTGTCGCCGCCGGCCTCCTGAGCGGAGGCGACGCCCCCGAACGTCTACCTCTCGACCGCTTCAACCGGCTACTGGCCGAGAAGCAGATCAGCTCGGCCGAGATAATCGACGGCGAGGGCCGCGTCACGGGAGAAACGAAGGCAGGGACCACTTACGAGGTCCACTACCCAGCGGAGTACGCCGACGAAGTCACCACCAAACTGCTCGACGCGGGCGTCGAGCTCGAGTCCCGGCCCGACGGAGGCAACGCGTTCGTTTCGCTGCTGATGAACCTTCTGCCGTTCGTCCTTCTCTTTGCCATCTTCGCCTTCGTCATCAACTCGGTGCAGGGCGGAGGCAGCCGCGTGATGCAGTTCGGCAAGGCGAAGCCCCGGACGATGTCGAAGGATCAGCCGAAGACCACCTTCGCGGACGTGGCAGGGGCGGACGAAGCGGTCGCCGAGCTGCAGGAGATCAAGGACTATCTGGCGGCCCCCGATCGCTTCATGGCTATCGGCGCCAAGGTTCCCAAGGGCGTCCTTCTTTACGGCCCGCCAGGCACCGGTAAGACGCTGCTGGCCAAGGCCGTCGCCGGAGAGGCGGGCGTGCCCTTCTTCTCCATCTCCGGGTCCGACTTCGTCGAGATGTTCGTCGGTGTGGGCGCCAGTCGGGTGCGGGACCTCTTCGAGCAAGCGAAGTCGTCGGCGCCCGCGATCATCTTCATGGACGAAATCGACGCGGTCGGCCGCCACCGCGGTGCCGGACTGGGCGGCGGCCACGACGAGCGCGAGCAGACGCTGAACCAGCTGCTCGTCGAGATGGATGGCTTCGAGACCACAGCCGGGGTGATCCTCATCGCCGCGACGAATCGCCCCGACATCCTCGACCCCGCCCTGCTTCGCCCCGGGCGCTTCGACCGCCAGATCGTGGTCGACCGTCCCGACCTCGAAGGGCGAAAGGCGATTCTGGCCGTACACGCCAAGGACAAGCCGCTGTCGGCTGGGGTGGACCTGAGCGTGTTGGCGCGCCGTACCCCGGGGTTCACCGGCGCGGACCTGGCCAACCTGATGAACGAGGCGGCGCTGCTTGCCGCGAGGCTCGACAATCCCAAGATCGGAATGCGCGAGTTGGAGGAAGCGATCGATCGCGTGCTCGCCGGTCCAGAGCGGCGTACCCGCGTCATGTCCGAACGCGAACGCCTTGTGATCGCGTATCACGAGGGGGGTCACGCACTGGTGGGCCATGTTCTTCCCGGCGCTGACCCGATCCACAAGATGTCGATCGTCTCGCGCGGTCGGGCCCTGGGATGGACGCTCTCACTGCCCACCGAGGACCGCTACCTCGTTCGCCGCTCGGAGTTGACAGACCAGCTCGCGATGGCGCTCGGCGGCCGCAGCGCGGAGGAGTTGATCTTCGCCGATCCCACCACGGGAGCGCAGGACGACATCGAGAAGGCCACGCGGATCGCCCGCGCCATGGTCACCGAGTACGGCATGAGCGACCAGCTCGGCCCCCAGCAGCTCGGCCAGCGCGACGGCGAGGTGTTTCTCGGACGCGACATCAACAACACCCCCAACTACTCCGATGAGGTGGCGACCTCGATCGATTCGGAGGTGCGTCGCCTTATCGACCAGGCGCACGAGACGGCCCTCGAGATCTTGACCCAACATCGCGCCACCCTCGACGAGCTCGCCGCGGCGCTGATGGAACACGAGACACTGGACACGCCCGATCTGATGGCCGTCATAGGTCATCTGGAGCCGTGGCCGTCGGCGGCCCCGGTGGTGCGGTCGCGCCGCGCGCCGGTCAGAGCGGCGCGCAAGGCGAGCGAGCAGGTTGCGGCGGCGTCCTCACGGTCCGAGGCCGACGCGAAGAGGGCCAAGCAAGCCCGACCGGCGCGGCGGCGCGTCCCCCGCACCGGTCCGGCAACGGCGTAGGCCCAATGCCGATTGATCAGGGGAGGATCGAAAAGGCCATTCGGGAGATTCTCGAGGCCATCGGCGAAGACCCTGATCGAGACGGCTTGATCCGCACCCCCGAACGGGTTGCGTCCATGTACGCCGAGGTCTTTGCCGGCATCGAGCAGGAGCCGTCCGATGTCCTCACCGTCACGTTCGAGGCGAACCACGACGAGATGGTGATGGTCAAGGACATCCCCACCCAGTCTCTTTGCGAGCACCACCTCGTGCCCTGGATGGGCGTAGCTCACGTGGCGTACATTCCGAACGCGGACGGACGCATAACCGGGTTGTCGAAGCTGGCGCGTTTGGTTGATGTCTTCGCCCGGCGGCCCCAGGTACAGGAGCGGCTGACCACCCAGGTAGCCGACGCTCTAGAGGAACATCTCGACCCGCGCGGGGTGCTGGTGGTGGTCGAGGCAGAGCACCTGTGCATGTCCATGCGCGGTGTGCGCAAGCCGGGAACGACGACGGTGACATCAGCGGTACGCGGCCTGTTCCGCGAGGACCAACGCACACGGGCGGAGGCGATGGCCTTCATCCACGGCCGCTAAGGCAGGCTCTGGTTGTGAGCTATCGACTGCCTCCGGACGAAATCGTCGCCGCGATCGACGCGCCGAACCCGCCCCTCTCGCTTACGAGCCCCGACCGGACCCGCATGGTCCAGGTGTACTTCGATGCTCATCCGCCGGTCGAGATGCTGGCCCGCCCCTTCCTCCGGCTGGCGGGAATCCGGATCGACCCGACCATCAACGCGCGCCGGCGGACGGGGCGCATCTCCGACTTGATCGTTGTCCCATTCGACGGGTCCTCGCCGGTCACCGTCGATGTGCTCGGCAACGCAATTTCCCTGGGCTTTCCGACGTGGTCGCCAGATGGACGCCAGCTCGCCTTCGGCGTCGACACCCCCGACGGGGTCCGTCTCTGGGTGGCCGACGCCTCCACCGGACAATCGCGGCAGATCGACGACCTCCTCTTGAACGACGTGGCCGGTGGAGGAGGCGTCGGGGGATACCTGGGTGTTCCCGAGGCCCCGCTGCGGTGGTCCAGAGACAGCCGCAGCCTCTTGGCGTGGACGGTCCCCCAAGGTCGATCTCGAGTCGCGCCGCGCTCGGAAGTCCCTGCCGGCCCGATGGTCGAGGAAACCGAGGGCAAGTCGTCGCAAATGGCGACCTTCCAGGACCTTCTGCGCGACGAGGCGGACGAAATGGACTTCGAGATCCTGGCTACGACGCAGTTGGTGTCGATCGATGTCGCAACCCGTTCGGTCAAACCGCTCGGTCCTGAGGGGATGTACACCTCTGCCTTCGTCTCGCCTGACGGCAGCAGCCTTCTGGTCAACCGGATCAAACGACCGTTCTCCCATCGCGTCCCGTACTCGCTGTTCGCGCGCACCGTCGAGGTGTGGAACTGGGACGGCGCGGTATTGACGGCCATCGCCGACCTTCCCGTGTCAGACGAAGTCCCGCGTCAGGGCGTGCCGACTGGACCTCGCTCGATCTCCTGGCAGCAGAACCGGCCCGCCACGGTGGTTTGGGTCGAAGCGCTCGACGGCGGTGACCCCAAGATCGAAGTCGAGCACCGCGACCGGGTTATGAGCCTTGCTGCGCCGTTCTCTTCTGCGCCTGACGAGCGCAGGCGCGTGGAACACCGCTTCGCGGGGATCAGCTGGATGGAAGCTACGGACGAGGGGCTCCTGACCGAGTACGACCGCGATCGGCGCTGGCGCACCACGTGGCTCGTCGACCTGACGCGCCCCGACAGCCGACGCAAGGTCTTCGACCTGAGTGTCCATGAGCTCTACAAGGATCCGGGCCACCCCATGATCCGCGCCCGATCCGACGGCACGCGCGTGGTCTGGGAGGAAGACGGCCACATCTTCCTTTCGGGAGAAGGCGCGTCTCCTGAGGGCTCGCGGCCCTTCCTCGACCGCCTCGACCTGGGAACGGGGGTCACCGAGCGGTTGTGGCAGAGCGACGAGGACGGGTTGTCGCGAGTCTCGGGGTTCGTCGGCGACGACACGTCGCGCCTGCGGATCTCCCGCCAGTCTCGAACGCAACCGTCGAATGAAGAAGTTCTGGATCTGTCGACGGGCGATCGCGTCAGGCTCACCGATTTCAAGGACCCGCATCCGGATCTGACCGGTAGTCACAAGGAGATCACTCGGTACAAGCGCAGCGACGGCGTCGAATTGTCGGCGACGCTGCACCTCCCGCCGGGGTACGACCGGGCCTCGGGTCAGCGACTGCCGGTATTCATCTGGGCCTACCCGCTCGACTACTCCGATCCCGACACCGCAGGGCAGGTGAGCGGATCGGACCGCAACTTCACCAGGCTCGCGGGCTCGTCCCCGCTGTGGCTGCTCACGCAGGGCTGGGCAGTGCTCCAGGACGCGACGATGCCGATCGTCGGGGATCCGGACACCATGAACGACACCTTCGTGGAGCAGGTCGTCGACTCGGCGAAGGCTGCCATCGACCATCTCGACTCCATCGGCGTCGCCGATCGCGATCGCGTGATGGTGGGCGGGCACAGCTACGGCGGATTCATGACCGCCACCCTCTTGGCGCACTCGGATCTCTTCGCCGCGGGCATCGCCCGCTCAGGCGCCTACAACCGAAGCCTCACGCCTTTCGGATTCCAGACCGAACGGCGCACCTTGTGGGAGGCGCCCGAGGTGTACGCACGCGTCTCCCCGTTCAATTACGCCCACCAGATCCGGTCGCCCCTCCTACTGATTCACGGGGCCGCGGACAACAACACCGGGACTCACACCGTCCAGTCCGAGCGACTCTTCCAGGCGATCCAGGGCCATGGCGGCACGGCGCGCCTGGTTCTGCTGCCTGCGGAGGAACACGGCTACAGGGCTCGGGAGTCGGTGCTCCACACGGTGGCGGAAATGCTCGAGTGGGCCGAACGCCACGTGCCGCCCAAGCCTCGGCAGGAGTAATTAACGGCGGGTAGCAGGAGTTTTTCGCGATCCACCAAGTTTTGCCAGGGAACCACCGGATACGCTCCGAGGCCGAATGAGCCTTTTGCCTGTGTCGTCTCGCGCCCTTGTCATGGGTGTGCTCAACGTGACGCCCGACTCCTTCTCCGACGCCGGCCGCTGGCTCGAGCCCGCCGATGCGATCACCCGAGGTATCGCGATGGTCTCCGAGGGTGCCGACGTTGTGGATATCGGTGGCGAATCCACGCGGCCCGGTGCCGCGGCGGTCCCGCCGGACGAGCAGCTCCGGCGCGTGATTCCCGTGGTGGAGGCCCTCGCCGAGCACGTTCGGGTCTCCATCGACACTCGGTCCGCCAAAGTCGCAGCCGCCGCGGTCGCGGCAGGCGCAACCCTGATCAACGACGTTTCTGCCTGCCTGGGGCAGGTGGCGGCCGACCATGGCGTGGGCTGGGTCGCCATGCACATGCTCGGTGACCCCCTCACGATGCAGGACGACCCGAGGTACGCCGACGTGGTCTCCGAGGTCGCCGCCTTCCTCGACGCTCGGGCCGCGGAGGCAGAAGCTGCCGGGGTCAGCGAGGTGTGGATCGATCCGGGCATCGGGTTCGGCAAGACGCTCGAGCACAATTTGGCGCTGCTTCGCGGTATCGGCGCCTTGGTGGAGTTGGGACGGCCCGTGCTCGTGGGAACCAGCCGCAAAGGCTTGCTCGGGTCGCTGACGGCTCGCAACGGAATCGTGCCTCCGCCCGAAGATCGAGTCGAGGCATCCGTCGCAAGCGCGGTCTGGGCTGTCCTGCGCGGTGCTCGCATGGTGAGGGTGCACGACGTGGCTCCCACCGTGAACGCCATCCGCCTCATGGAAGCGCCCGCGGCGGAGGACTTTGAACCCCCGCTAACTGTCGAGGAGGCAGTGGCCTGATGCTGAACAGTCCGATGAGGGGCAAGTGGGCGGCGGGCATCGTCCCCCGGAACTTCGCCTGGGTGATCAAAGGAAAGCTCGCGGTTGCCGAGCGGCCCGGCGGGCACGGCGCCAACCACCGGCCGGTGCGCCGGATGGAGGAGATCATCTGGCTGAAGCAGGAAGGCTTCAGCCGGGTCGTCTCGCTCCTGCCATCGCCCCACAACCTGCACGCGTACTCCGAGCACGAGGTGCCTTCGGTGCACGTGCCCTTCGGACCGCACGCCGACCCTGTGATGGTCCTCGGCGAGCTCTATCCCAAGCTGCGCGAGTGGATGGGCCGTGGCGACAAGCTGCTCATTCATCAGGAGGAAGTCAGCGATCGGGTCATGGGAGTCATCGGCGGCTACCTGCTGTGGACCGGGATGCTCCCCAACGTCATGCAGGCCATCAATGTCGTCGAGCAGCTCATGGCCCGTCAGATGGGATCGCCGGGTCGGGAGCTCGTAGCCATCGCATCTCGGGTGGAGGGCTCTGCGGTTCCGCCCATCGAGTCTCCCGTAGAGGATCTCGGCCCGTTGCCGCCACCCAAGCGGACTCTCAGGCGTCCCGTCTCCAAGCGGCCCAAGAACCGTAAGCAGTCCGCGGCCACGCGCGCCGCAGTTGCGGCGAAAAAGAGCCCGGTCAAAACCGCGGCGCGAAAGCAGGCAGCCGCCCGCCGCAAGGCGGCCGCGGCGAAGGAAGCAGCCAAGGACGTCGCCGCCACGAAAGCCGCCGCCAAAGCCGCCGCGGCCAAGCAGGCTGCGGCGAAGAAGGCCACCGCTAAGAAGGCGGCCGAGCGAAAGGCGGCAGCGGCGAAGAAGGTGACGGCGGAAAAGGCCGCCACCAAGAAGGCGGCCGCGGCCCGGGCCGCCGAGCGTAAGGCGACAGCAAAGAAGTTGGCGGCCAAGAAAGCTGCGGCCAAGAAAGCTTCCGCGGACAAGCGGGCGGTGGCGAAGAAGGCCGTGGCGACCAAGACCCCGGCGAAGAAGCAGGTTCCGGTGAAGAAAGCCGTGACGAAGAAGGCTCCGGCAAAGGCGGCGACCAAGGCCGCGACGAAGAAGACCACGCCGACGAAGCGGACCGACAAGAAGTAGTGGGCGATTTCGTCGAAGTCAGAGGGTTGCGGGCGCTTGGAAAGCACGGTCTCGCGCCTGGTGAAAAGGATCAGGCGCAGCCCTTCGAGATCGACCTCAATCTGTACCTGGACCTGTCGACGGCGGCCGAGTCGGACAACATCGACGACACGGTCGACTACGGGCCGCTTTGCACCGAGATCGTGAACCTGGTGGCGAACGAGTCCTTCGACTTGATCGAAATCCTGGCCCAGCGGATCGCGGATATCGCAAAATCGGATGATCGCGTCGAGAGGGTGACGGTGAGCCTCCGGAAACTGCGGCCGCCGGTCGCGGCGCACCTGGCAAGCGCAGGGGTGACGATCACGCGCTGATGCGCGTCTACTTGGGCTTGGGCTCCAACCTCGGGGACCGTGAGGCGAATCTGCGGAGGGCCGTCGCCAGCTTGCCGGACCTCGCCGGCGTTTCCCCCGTCTACGAGAGCTCACCGGTCGGCGGGCCTCCGCAGGACGACTACTTGAACGCGGTGGCCGCGCTGGACACGGACTTGTCGCCTCGGGAGCTGCTGGAGCTGGCTCGGCGACTGGAGGAGGAGGCCGGGCGAGTTCGCACCGTGCACTGGGGCCCCCGAACCCTCGACATCGACGTGCTGTTGGCCGGTGATCTGGTGGTGAATGAACCGGACCTCACCGTGCCGCATCCGAGGTGGCGGGAGCGGGACTTCGTTCTGGCGCCGCTGGCGGACCTCGACCCCGCCCTCGTGCCCGCTGACGTGGCGGAGCGGGCGCGGAGCCGTTTACGGAGAACCCACCTATCCTGGTGATGCCGAACGGCACCCGCATCCGGGGCCGGAACGAGTGGAACGGGGTTGGCAGTGGCATCAGCCGAAGCGCGCAGGACTGAAGGTCGCACGGCGCGGATCGTCGGATCCGGGCGGGCCGGGAGCGCCCTGTTCCTGGCGCTCGAGCGAGTCGGCTGGAACCTTCTGCCTTCACTGGGTAGATCCGACGACGTATCAGCTGCCGCGCAAGACGCGGACCTTGTTCTCATCGCCACACCTGATTCAGTTGTAGCCGAGGTGGCGCGAACGATCGCCCCCAATTCGGACGCGGTTATCGCGCACCTAGCCGGAGCACTGGGGTTGGACGTCTTAGGCGACCACCCGCGCCGCGCTGCGATCCACCCCCTGGTCGCCCTGCCCGATGCGAACACCGGAGCCGAGCGGTTGGCCGCGAAAGCCTGGTTCGCGGTCGCAGGCGATCCTCTGGTGGAGCTCCTAGTGGACGATCTCGGCGGGCGGATGATTCGGGTCGCCGACGAGGACCGAATCACGTATCACGCGGCGGCGACGATTGCCTCGCCGCATCTCGTCGCTCTACTCGGCCAAGTCGAGCGTGTCGCCGCGGGGGCCGGTGTTCCCTTCGAGGCCTACGTCGACCTCGTTCGTGCCACCGTCGAAAACGTGGCGGCGCTGGGCCCGGCGGCCTCGCTCACTGGTGCGGTCCGGCGGGGTGACTGGGACACCGTGGCCCGCCACATCGCGGCCATTGCCGAGCCGGAGCGGCGAGCGTATGAGGCGATGGCCGATTCGGCGGCGCGACTCGCCGGGGTGCCGGTACCGGGACGAACGGCCGGGTTGGCCGAGCACGAAACCATTTCTGGGTTCCGCAAGGCTCTCGACGCGGAGCGCGCCGCCGGACGGCGCGTGGGTTTGGTCCCGACCATGGGTTACCTCCACGACGGCCACGCCAGCCTGATCCGGAGAGCCGCTGAGGAATGCGACGTCGTGGCGGTGACCGTTTTCGTCAATCCGCTCCAGTTCGGGCCGAACGAGGACCTTTCCGCGTACCCGCGTGATCTGGCTCGCGATCGCGAGATCGCGTCTACGGCGGGCGCCGGGCATCTCCTCGTTCCGACGACTGGAGAGATGTGGCCCAACGGCGCTCCCTCGACGGCAGTGACCGCGGGTCCGGTCGGGGCCGTGCTCGACGGCGCATCCCGGCCGGGTCACTTCGACGGAGTGGCCACGGTCGTGGCCAAGCTCTTCTCGATCGCCGGCGACTGCCGGGCGTACTTCGGCGAGAAGGACTATCAGCAACTCCTCGTCGTCCGCCGGCTGGTGGCGGACCTGGGCTTCCCGGTCGAGGTCGTGCCGTGCCCGACCGTGCGCGAAGCCGACGGGCTCGCCATGTCGAGCCGCAATGCGTACTTGACCGGTGCGGAGCGGGCGGCCGCTCCCACTATCTACCGCGCACTACAAGCCGGAGCAGCCGCGATCCGATCCGGGGAGCGCGACCCGGCTGCCGTGTCGGCCCTGATGACGGAACTGATCCGCTGTGAGCCGGCGTTCCAACTTGATTACGCGGTTGCCGTGCACGCCGCCGACCTCTCGGTGCCGGCGCGACTTCAGGACGAGGTCCGACTACTCGCAGCCGCCCGGCTCGGGCGGGCCCGCCTCATCGACAACATTGGAGTGACCATCTGATGCGACGCCACATGCTCAAGTCCAAGATCCACCGCGCCACGGTCACCGAGGCCGAGTTGCATTACGTCGGCTCGATCACCATCGACGCCGACCTGATGCGTCTGGCGGACCTGCGTGAGTACGAGAAGGTGCAGGTCGTGGACATCGACAACGGCGCCCGCCTCGAGACCTACGTGATACTCGGAGGGCCGGGACAGATCTGCATGAACGGGGCGGCGGCGCGCTTGGTGCATCCCGGGGATCGCATCATCGTGATGGCCTATGCCGAGGTCGATGAAGAGGAGCTGGCCGACTTCAAGCCCGCGATCGTCCTGGTGAACGAGCGCAACCAGCCCGTCGGGCACCCGGATCTGCACGTAGCGCGCTCGTGACTTCCGAGGGGCAGACGGTGTCGGGCCCCTCGGGCACGGAAGACTCACCACTCGACCTTCTGATCCTGGGCAGCGGCGTGGCCGGGCTCTCGGCTGCCATCCAGGCCGCGGCGCGAGGACTTCGCGTCGGGGTGATGACCAAGGGCGAACTCTCGCAGTCCGCGACGCGTTGGGCGCAAGGGGGCGTCGCTGCGGTCCTGGGTGGCGACGAGGACTCCACCGATCAGCACCTGGCGGACACCCTCGGCGCCGGAGACGGATTGTGCGACCTCGACGCGGTGCGGGTGCTCGTCGAGGAGGGGCCGGGCCGGGTCCAGGAGCTGATCGCACTCGGGGCCGAGTTCGATCGGGACGCGGCGGGCGGACTGTCGCTGGCGCGAGAGGGCGGCCACACGCACGCGCGAGTGGTTCATGCCGGCGGCGCGGCCACGGGCGCCGAAATCGAGCGGGCGCTCGTGGATGCGGTTCGCGAGACCGCTGCCGCCGTCTGGGAAGGTTGGTTCGCGGTCGATTTGATCACCGAGCGCGGGCGCTGCCACGGGATGACAGCGATGGCACCGGACGGGCTACTTCACTCGGTACGAGCGACCCACACCGTGCTGGCCACTGGGGGCGCGGGTCAGCTGTACGCAGTGACCACGAACCCCCGTCAGGCCACCGGCGACGCGGCTGCGATGGCGCTGCGGGCCAGTGTGGCGATCGCGGATGTCGAGTTCATGCAGTTCCACCCGACCGCGCTCCACCACCCGGCCATGCCGAGGCCGTTGTTGTCAGAGGCGCTGCGGGGCCATGGGGCGGTGCTGCGCGACGCCGCCGGTGAGCGTTTCGTCGACGAGTTGCTGCCCCGAGATCGGGTCAGCCGGGCGATGCGGGCGCGCATGACCGAACAGGACGTCGAGCACATGTGGCTCGATGCGACGGGGCTGGAGGATTTCGATCGACGCTTTCCGACGATCGCCGCGTCGCTGCGCGACGTCGGGCTGGACCCGTCCGTCGACTGGCTGCCTATTGCCCCCGCGGCGCATTACATCTCCGGAGGGGTTGTGACTGACCTGGATGGGGCAACGAGCCTGCCGGGCTTGTGGGCATGTGGAGAAGCTGCATGCACGGGAGTACACGGGGCGAACCGGCTTGCGTCCAACTCTCTGCTCGAAGGCATGGTCTTCGCACCGCGGGTCGTCGAAGCCATCTCTGCTGGGCGAGACGCGCCGGCAGCGACCGGCGCCATGCGCGCCGTCCTCGAACCGCCCGCGAGCCCTACAACCGAACTGGCCGCAAATTTCCGCCAAGACGGCGGAAAAATGCGGCCGGTTGGCGAGGGGGAGGAGGGGACGGACGTGGAAAAGCTGCGGGATCGGCTGCAGCGGGCTATGACCGCCGACGCCGGCGTGCTGCGTAGCGCGGAGTCGCTGGCGCGGGTCGCCACCGAGGTGGACGAGATCGGCGCGGCAGAAGTCGAGGACGGTCCGGGCGCCCGCGAGTTGGCGAACCTGGCCGCGGTCGCCGGCGCCCTGATCGCGGCGGCCACGGCGCGGGAGGAGTCGCGAGGCGCACACGCACGGACTGACTTTCCGGAACGCTCCGACGCGTTTGCCCACCGGATCGTGATCCGATGACAGCCGTGGATGTAAACCCACCGATGGCCGCGGTCCGCGAAGCGGTAGCCCGTGCACTGGCTGAAGACCTGGGTCCGGACGGCGACGTCAGCTCGGCGCTGATCGAGGATCGTGAAGCACGCGCCGTGATCGTCTCGCGGCAGTCCGGCGTGCTGGCCGGCTCGTTGTGTGCCGAGGAGGCCTTCCGTCAGGTGGATGCCAGCACCAGGGTCGATTGGTTAGTGCGGGATTCTGACGACCTCCACCCGGACCAGAAGGTCGCGACCATGGGCGGACGCCTTTCTTCCCTGCTCACGGCAGAGCGCACCGCGCTGAACTTTCTGGGTCACCTGTCGGGGGTCGCTGGATTCACACGCAAGTTCGTGGACGCAGTCACAACGCTTGGGCAGGCCCAGATCCTTGATACCCGCAAGACGACACCTGGCCTGCGCGAACTGGAAAAGGCAGCCGTGCGCGCCGGGGGAGGAACCAATCACCGGATGTCGTTATCGGACATGGTGCTGCTGAAGGACAATCACCTGATGGCGCTGGGCATCACCGAAGCAGTGGCCCAGGCCCGGCGAAGATGGCCGGCTCTCAAAGTGGAAGTGGAGTGCGAAACGCTCGAGCAGGTCATAGAAGCGGTGGACGCCGGTGTGGACGTAGTGATGCTCGACAACATGTCGCCGGATGAAGTGGCCCATTGCGTAGGGAAAATGGACGGCCGCTGCCCCGTCGAAGTTTCGGGCAACGTCACCCTGGAGACGGCCGGCGTGTATTCCGCGGCAGGCGCGGACTGGATCTCGGTCGGCCGCCTTACGCACTCGGCTCCAGCGCTGGACCTCTCCATGGAAATCCGTGTAGCGCCCGATTCCGAAGGGTTCTTCTGATGCTGCTCGCCATCGACGCCGGTAACACGCAGACCGTGCTCGGCCTCTACGACGTCAACGACGGCCAAGCCGAGCCGCGATACCACTGGCGCGTCTCAACCGCGTTGGAGCGGACCGCGGACGAGCACGCCCTGCTGATCGGCGGCCTGATCGAAACCACGGCGGGGAAGTTCGCCGACGTCGTGACTGGTGTCGCGATCGCATCATCGGTGCCGCCCGTGACGGTCGCCATCCGGGAGCTCGCTCAGCATCACCTCGAGACTGAGGCGATCGTCGTCGGGCCGGGTGTCAAGAGCGGCATCCCGATCCTCTACGACAACCCCCGGGAGGTCGGGCCCGACCGCATCGCCGACGCAGTAGCGGCGTTCGACCTCTACGGAGGGCCGACGATCGTCGTCGATTTCGGAACCGCTACCACCTTCGAGGTCGTGACCGCGAAGGGTGAGTACCTCGGCGGCGCCATCTGTCCCGGCGTAGAGATCAGCCTCGACGCTCTGTTCGGGCGTGCGGCCGGGCTGCGGCGGGTGGAACTCACCGCGCCCGAGAAGGTCATCGGTCGGTCCACCCTCGAATCGATTTCTTCTGGCGCGATCTACGGGTTCGCGGCGCAGACGGATGGCATGTGCGCGCGCGTCGAAGCCGAAGTTGGCGAGCCCTGCAACGTCGTCGCGACGGGTGGGTTGGCCAGCGTGATCGTCGACCACTCCGAGCGGATCCAGCACCACGAACCCTGGCTCACTCTGCACGGAGTGCGGCTTGTCTATGAGAAGAACCGAGACGAAGGCGTGCCGCATGGCAGCGGACCGACGGTCTAGCAATGCAGACTGCCGAGTAGTGACCGAGAGCAGAGAACTTCCGTACACATTCAACAAGGACGCCTCGGCCGGCGAGCTGAGGGAGCGCTTCGGCGGTCTGGGTGCCGGCGAGGAAACGGGCCAGCGGTTCAGCGTGGCCGGCCGGATCATGCTGATCCGCCGCCAGGGCAAATTGTGCTTCGCGACCTTGGCCGACCAGTCGGGGCGAATCCAGCTGTTCGCCGCGCTCGATGCCACCGCCGGGTTCGAGGAGTTCTCGAAACTCTCCTTGGGCGACTGGGTAGGCGCGACCGGAGAAGTGATCGCAACGCGCAAGGGCGAGCTGTCCGTGAAGGTCGCAACATGGCAGTTGCTCGCGCCGACCCGGCGGCCCTTCCCGGACAAGTGGCACGGGCTTTCCGACACCGACACGCGGTACCGCCAGCGTGAGCTCGACCTGTGGGTCTCCGAGGAGGCGCGGAAGACCTTCCAGGTCCGCACCCGTTTGATCTCTGCCATGCGGCGCTATCTGGACGAGCACGGATTCATGGAGGTGGAGACGCCGATGCTCCATCAGGTGGCCGGTGGAGCGACGGCGAAGCCCTTCATGACGCACCACAACGCGCTGGATCGTGAGCTGACGCTGAGGATCGCGCCGGAGCTTTATCTCAAGCGGCTGGTGGTCGGCGGTTTCGAGCGGGTGTATGAGATCGGGCGGAACTTTCGGAATGAGGGCATCTCGCCGCGACACCAACCGGAGTTCACGATGCTCGAGGCGTACCAGGCTTACGGCGACTACCGGGACATGATGACCCTCACCGAGGGCCTGGTCGCGGCCTCGGTCGAAGCTGCAATCGGCACGACGAAGTTCACGTACCAGGACCGCGATCTGGATCTCACGCCGCCGTGGCGCCGAGCCTCGATGGTCGACCTGATCGAGGAGTACGCCAACGTTCGTGTCGACCTGAACACGCCGGTCGAGAAGCTGCGCGCTCTGGTCGCGGAGCACGGCGGATCCACCGAAGGCGAAGCCGACGCGGGGCCCGGCAAGTGGATCGTCGAGCTCTACGAGCAGGTCGCGGAATCGAATATCTGGGACCCGACGTTCGTACTGGACTACCCGAAGGAGGTCTCGCCTCTGTCGCGCGACCACCGCGAGCTGCCCGGGATGGTCGAGCGATTCGAGCCCGTCATTGCCGGGCGTGAATTGGGGAACGCGTTCAGCGAGCTGACCGATCCCGACGATCAGCGGGAGCGATTCGAGGCGCAGGCGGCGCGCAAGGCCGCGGGCGACGAAGAAGCGATGGGAATCGACGAGGAGTACATACGGGCCCTCGAATACGGCCTACCCGGTACGGGCGGAATGTCGGTCGGCATCGACCGCCTCGCCATGCTCATCACCGACTCAGCGAACATTCGCGACGTCATCGCGTTCCCCACGCTGAAAGCCGCCCCGCCCTCGGACTAAGCGATGGGCGATGATGCCCGCATGTCCAAACGCGGTCTACTGATTCTCGCGGTCGTGGCGTCACTGGTTTGGGTCAGCCTGCGCCTCACTGTGTTTTCCGACGTCGGACGGGAAGAGCCCGAGCCCCGCGTCGCATCCGAGCCGCTCGCCGAGTTGCGGGTCGTCGACGGCGTAGTGGAGACGCGGTCCGGTTCGGAGGCTTTCAAGGCGGTGCGCACGACGGCCGACGTCGAGGCTGGAGTCGAAATCCGCACCGCGGCGGGCGCGCTGGCAGAGATCGAATACTTCGACGGGTCGCTGTCGCGGATCGGGCCACACACGACTTACAAGGTGGTGGAGCTCGACGACACGCCGGGCAGAACGGCGATAGTCGGCAAGATCGGTCTGGGAGAGACCTTCCACGACGTCAAGAAGTTGACGGGTTCCGGCTCGCGCTTCGAAATACAGGAATCAAACGCCATTGCCTCGGTTCGGGGCACTCGATTCGCGGCGCGTTGTCTGCCACCCCTGCCCTGCGGCGTCGCCGTTGTCGAGGGAGAGGTCGTCGTAACGTCGTCCGGCGGCCAGCCCGTCTCCGTCGAGGCAGGCCACCGGGTCACCATCGACGACGAAGGCCTCCTTGGAGACGTCACCCAGGTAAACCCCGAAGACCCCTGGCTGAACCGCAACCGCGACCTCGACGCGCCAGAGGCGCAGGGCTAGACGACGTCGAGGGGAGGCTTGGTTCCTTCGGTGCCGGGGAGTTTGGGGCCGGGGATGCTGTGGAACCGGTAGCGCTCGCACAGGCCGGGCTGGATGATCCAAGCCTCGCCATAGCCCGGCGAAGTCGCCGCTTCCAGCACAGCCGCCGCGACGTCGTTGGGGTCCACCACCGGGAAGCCCACGCTACGCAGCAGTTCTATGGCCTTGCCAAGGAGCGGAGTTTCGGTGATACCGGGGCACACCGCGTTTATCCGGATCCCCTTCGGGCCGAAGAGCGGAGCCAGCGAGCGCGCCAGACCCAGCACCGCGTGCTTCGTCATCGTGTAGATCGGGTCCTGCGGGAACGGGATGATGCCAGCGACCGAAGCGGTCACGACGACCGATCCACCGCGCTCGGACATGACGCGTGGAAGAACGCGGAAGCCGTTCACCACACCGTCGACGTTGACGCTCATGATGCGGCGGTACTGCTCGTCGGTCAACGACTCGAACCCGTCGAAGCTCCCCGTGACGACCCCGGCATTGAGGTGGGCCACATCGATCATCGGCTCGTCCGCCAGGAACGCGTCCCAACTCGCGAGGTCCGATACGTCGAGGTGGTGGAAGCGCCCGCCAACGTCGGCGGCGGCTTTCTCGCCCGCCTCGTCGGCGATGTCCGCAATGACGACGTCGGCGCCTTCGGCTGCGAACCGACGAGCCGTCGCGAAGCCGATTCCTGAAGCGCCGCCGGTGACGACCGCGGTACGCCCGCTTAGTGAGCTCATAGTCCTGGTGCCTCGATTCCGGCAATCGCCGCGATGGCCAGACCGAGCACCAGCAGCGCGCCGGCCCGACGGGTGTGCAGAAACGTAAGTGGAGCGAACCACAGCGGCCAGACGGGGAAGCGCGGCGGCGGCTGTTTGGGCTTCTTGTGCCCGAGCGCCTTCCAGGGTCGTCCCGCGCTCGGCAGCGCGCCGAGGGCAATCAACGCCGGCCACGGCAACGCGCCGACGCCCACCCCGAACGCGACGCCCACATAGAACATGACCAGCAGGCCGCGGGTCACGGCGCGCGACGGTGACTCGCCAAGCAGCACCGGAAGAGTGCGAACCCCCTCGCGTTCGTCCCACTCGATCTTGTCGATGTGCTTACCCATCAGAACCGCCACGCACAGCAACGCGTATGGGATGGAGGCGATCATCACCATTCCCGAGATCTGACCTGTTGTGGCGAAGTAGACGCCGCCGACCATCAACGGGCCCCACACGATGGCGACGTCGAGTTCGCCCAGCCCGTGCTTCTTCAGCCGCAGCGGAGGCGCGGTGTATGCCGCGCTCAGGAGGAACCCGCCGAGCGCGAAGGCCATGATCGTCCAGCCGCGGTAGGCGACGAGCGCCAGCCCGATCCCGAGGTCCAGCACGTTGACGATCAGCGACGCGACGATGAGCCCGCGACGCGAAATCATCCCGCTCAAGATGGGGTGCGGCGCGTAGAGCGCCCGGGGGTACGCCTCAGTGTCGAGTCCCACGTCGGAGTCGAAGAGATCGTTCATCAGGTTGTTGGCCGCGTGGGCAAAGAGGATCCCCGCGAACGCGAGGGCAAAGAGCGCCCAGTTCGCGTCTGGGTGATGAACGGCCAGCAGCCCGGCGATCGCGCCAGCCGTCGCGGTCATCGGAAGAACAGAAGCCCGCGTCAGAACGAGCCAACGGGTAATCGGGTCGACGCGACCCGGCGCGGGACTCCCGGTGCGGAGTGCGGCGCGCCACCTACCAGGTAGGGATAGGGATCCCGTGGCCGGCTCCGTCATTGCAGACGGAGCCTAAGCGGCGGGCTCAGGGGTAGGGCGGGGGCTCGCTCGATCCGTCGGACCCTCCACCGTCATCAGCCGGCGGGGGTGAAGGCGCCTGTGTGGTGGTGGGCGCCGGCGCTTGCGTCGTTCGCGGCGCCGACCGGGTGGTCGAAGTGGTGCGGGGTCTCGACGTGGTTGCCGTCGAGGACAAGCTGGCGGGAGCAGGCGAAGGCGAAGACGCGGCCGGCGGCGACGGGGGTGCCGGCACCGCGGTGGACGTCGGCCCCAGATTGGTCTCCGGCGGATAGGTGAAGGCCGTGGTCGGAGCGACCTGGCGCGTGGTGGTCGTCGTGCGCACGGTTCGCGATTCGGCGACTTCGGGGGTCGGGCTGATGCCGCCGCTGACGATGGGTACCGCTGCGGCGGCCAGCAGCGCGCCAAGAGCGCCGGCCGCAGCTACAACGTTCCTGATCTTGGGCCTGGGGGCGGAGAAGGGAAGGCGCCCCGGCGGCGCGATCGCGGGTCTCGGCACTTCGACTCGGGTGGTCGGCTCTGTCGACTCCGGGGCCCAGGCGGCGCGCACCGCGGCCGCTAGATCCCGGCTGTCTCCCAGGTCGAAGGGCGCGTGGGCGCCAGCCGAGTCACTCGCCTCCCCCCGCGCTTCCCGGTCCGCCGGGCCCGCCGCCGCCACTGCGGTGAAACTGTACGGACGCCCCGCCTCCTGGAAAAGGGGCGAATCGGCCAATCGGCCGAGCGCTACCTGTCAGCGGTGGTGACGATCGACCAGTCGGGCCGGAAGCGCGCTCAGAGTGGCCGCAACTTCTCCCGGGACGTCGCTCAAGGCGTCGGCCGCGTCCGCCGCATGGCGGCGCGCCACGTCCAAGGCCTGCGCCACCCCGTCCCCGTTTCGCACGATCTGGCGCGCCTTGTCCCGCTCAGGCAACCCGAGCGGCCCGCCCAGCAGGTCGCGCAACTCTCCGCCGGTGTCCGCGTCGGCCAGCGTGCGCAGAACCGGCAGCGTGTAAACGCCCTCCATCAGGTCGTTGCCGGCCGGCTTGCCGAGTTCCTCGTCAGTGCCGATGACGTCGAGGATGTCGTCACAGATTTGGAACACCATGCCGAAGCTGCGCCCAAATGCGGTGAACGCGTCGATATCAGCGCGCCCCATTCCCGCGGTGAGCGCGCCGGTGCGGCACGAGGCCGACCAGAGGGCCGCAGTCTTGCCCTCGATGCTCAACAGGTAGTTCGCCTCGGTCCGGGCCACGTTGAAGGCGTCGGAGAGCTCGCGGACCTGGCCCTCGCACATCCGGGCAATCGTGGAAGCCAGCAGCCCGGCCACCTCGCTCCCGAGCGCCGCGGCCATCTCCGAAGCCCGAGCCAGCAGGAAGTCGCCGGTGAGAATCGACACGAGATTCCCCCAGCGTCGATTCGCGCTCTCGACGCCGTGCCTGAGGTCGGCCGAGTCCATCACGTCGTCGTGATACAGCGAGCCTTGATGGACGAGTTCCACGGCTACGGCGCCGTCGATAACGCCTTCTGTCGGCTCGGCGCCGCTGGCCCGGGCCGAGGCGACGGCCAGCGCCGGCCGGAGCCGTTTCCCGCCCGCTTTGGCCAAATGGCTGGCCACTTGTGCAAGAAAGGGGTCGTCCGGGGTAAGGGCTTCGCTCAGGCGCAGTTCGACGGCGCGGAGGTCCTCCTCCACGCCGGGAACACCGACGAGCAGCGCGGCGTTGTCCATTGGCTGAGTCAAATTAGGCGACACGGCACTTGGCCCGGTGACTCGGGGCTGTCGGGGGTGCTGGGTAACATGGTGTTCAGAGGAGGACATTAAAAACAGTGTTCGAGAGATTTACTGACCGGGCGAGACGGGTCATGGTTCTGACCCAGGACGAGGCACGCCTCCTCAACCACAACTTCATCGGAACCGAGCACATCCTGCTCGGCCTCATCCGGGAAGGTGAGGGGGTCGCGGCCCAGGCCCTCGAGTCCCTCGGGGTGACCCTGGAGGACGTCCGCAACAAGGTCCAGGAGACCATCGGACCTCCGGGCGCGGCCACCGGAACGTCGCCGCCCTTCACCCCGCGAGCGAAGAAGGTGCTCGAGCTCTCGCTGCGCGAAGCCCTGCAGCTCGGCCACAACTACATCGGCGTGGAGCACATGCTGCTCGGGATCTGCAAAGAAGCCGAGGGTGTGGCGGCCACCGTGCTGCGCAGTCTGGGGGTAGACCTCAACCGCGTCCGCCAGCAGGTGATCCAGATGCTGTCGGGAATCTCCGGCAGCCGTGAAGGCGTTCCGACCGGCGGTCAGAGCCCGCAGGAGTCGCCGGCCGGCGGATCCCCCGTGCTCGAGCAGTTCGGCCGGAACCTCACGACTCTGGCCCGCGAAGGCAAGCTCGACCCGCTCATCGGGCGTGAGCGCGAAGTCGAGCGGGTGATGCAGGTGCTGTCGCGCCGCACCAAGAACAACCCGGTTCTCATCGGTGAGCCCGGCGTCGGCAAGACGGCCATCGTCGAAGGCCTCGCCCAGCAGATCGTGGCCAACAACGTGCCCGAGACGCTGCGCAACAAGCAGCTGTACACCCTCGACCTCGGCGCCCTCGTCGCCGGCTCGCGTTATCGCGGCGACTTCGAAGAGCGCCTGAAGAAGGTTCTGAAGGAGATCCGGACCCGCGGCGACATCATTCTGTTCATCGACGAGTTGCACACCCTGGTCGGCGCGGGTGCCGCCGAGGGAGCGATCGACGCGGCATCCATCCTCAAGCCCATGCTGGCGCGCGGTGAGCTGCAGACCATTGGCGCCACCACGCTCGACGAGTACCGCAAGCACCTGGAGAAGGACGCGGCCCTCGAGCGGCGTTTCCAGCCGATCAAGGTCGACGAGCCCACGCTGCCGCACACCATCGAGATCCTCAAGGGTCTCCGCGACGGGTACGAGACGCACCACGCGGTCACCATCACCGACCAGGCGCTGGTCGCCGCGGCCAACCTCGCGGACCGCTACATCTCGGACCGGCACCTGCCGGACAAGGCGATCGACCTCATCGACGAAGCCGGCTCGCGCCTTCGTATCCGGCGCATGACCGTGCCGCCGGATCAGAAGCACCTCGACGACGAAATCGAGAAGCTGCGCGGCGACAAGGAAGCCGCGATCGAGCGGCAGGACTACGACACCGCCAAGCGCCTGGGCCAGCAGGTCAAAGAGCGCGAGGAGCGCCGGACCGCGCTGGAAGCCGAATGGCGCTCGGAAGGTGTCGAGCTGTTCGACGTCGTCGACGAGGAGACCATCGCCGAGGTGCTGGCCAACTGGACGGGCATCCCCGTCTACAAGCTCACCGAGGAAGAGACCGAGAAGCTGCTCGGCATGGAGGACGCCCTCCACAAGAAGGTCATCGGGCACGACGAAGCCATCGCTTCGCTGTCCCGCTCGATCCGCCGGATGCGCGCTGGTCTCAAGGACCCGCGCCGTCCTTCCGGATCGTTCATCTTCCTCGGCCCGTCCGGTGTCGGTAAGACCTACCTGGCCCGGGCGCTCGCGGAGTTCCTCTTCAACGACGAGGACGCGCTGATCCAGCTCGACATGAGCGAATACATGGAGAAGCACACCGTGTCCCGCCTTGTCGGCTCGCCCCCGGGCTACGTCGGTTACGAGGAAGGCGGTCAGCTCACCGAGGCTGTGCGCCGCCGTCCGTTCTCCGTGGTGCTTTTCGACGAGATCGAAAAGGCCCACCCCGACGTCTTCAACGCCCTCCTGCAGATCCTGGAGGATGGGCGTCTCACCGACGCGCAGGGCCGTCACGTCGACTTCAAGAACACCGTGATGATCATGACGTCGAACCTCGGCACCGCCGACCTGCGCAAGGCCGCCATGGGCTTCTCCCAGAACGCGGCGGGCGAAGGCATCGACTACGCCCGGATGAAGCACAAGGTGAACGAGGCGCTGAAGAAGCACTTCCGCCCCGAGTTCCTCAACCGCATCGATGAAGTCCTGGTCTTCCACGAACTCTCGAAGGAACAGATCATCGCCATCGTCGAGCTCCTCATCGCCCGCACCCGCGAGCAACTGGAGAGTCGCGGCCTTGGCTTGGAGCTCACGGACGCGGCCAAGTCGTACATGGCGGACAAGGGCTACGACCCCGCGATGGGTGCACGGCCGCTGCGCCGGGCCATCCAGCAGATGGTCGAGGAGCCCCTGTCGGACCGCATTCTCCGCAAGGAGTTCACCGCGGGCGAGATCATCGTGGTCGACGTGGAGGACGGCGAGATCGTCTTCCGCAAGATCGAGGGAGTCCGGCCTACGCCGGAACCGGAGATGGCTGGAGCCGGCACACCCGAGTAACTGACAGGCTGCGCCGGTGCGCGGCCCATTCAAAGCGGTCCTCGCAATGGTGGTGGTGCTGTTCGGCCTGGGCGCCTGTCAGACCACCGCCGAAGTGGCGATCGACCTCGACGAAACGGGAACGGGGCGCGTCGCAGTCCAAGTGGAGTTGGACGACGCTGCGGCCGAGCGCGTGGGCGATCTGGACGGTCTCCTCGCCGTCGGCGACCTGCGGGAGGGCGGCTGGCGCGTGTCCACGACGGAGCGGCGGGTCCTGGCCGAGAAGAAGGTGCGCTCTGCGGCCGAGGTGGACCGGGCGCTCGACGAGCTGGGCCCGCCCTTCGCGGGGCTTTCCTTCGGGCGGAGACGAACGTTCGCCCGGACGGCCAGCGAGGTGTCCGGTCGGGTTGACCTGGCGCAGGGAATGGCCGCCTTCGGCGACGAGGACCTGAGGCGGGCCACCGGATCGGTCACCGGGGTCGACCTGCCACCCGAAGCACTCGCCCTCTACCTGACGGTCGACCTTCCGGGAGACGAGGAGACGAACGCCCCGGGACCGGACTCCCGGTGGAATCTGCCTCTCGGTGTGGTGACGGCCGTCCGCGCCGAGTCGACGGACGTGAACGTGCTTGGGCTATCCGCCGTCGGAATGTCCGTGCTGAGCGGCCTCGTCTTGGTCTTTGCGTTGGTGAGGCGCTTGCGTCCCTGACCCTGTCACCACGGGTCTTTAGGGTGCATCCATGGCTCGCGCCCACAGCTCCTTCTTCTGCAAAGAATGCGGCACCGAAGCCGGCCAGTGGGTGGGGAAGTGCGGCGGATGCGGCGAGTGGAACACGCTGGTCCAGGCTCCGACTCCGGAAGCTGCTCCGGCAGGACGGCGAGCCAAAGGCGGAGCTACTGCGGCCCAGGCCCGGCCGGTGACTCCGCAATCGCTCGCCTCGTTCGACCTGGCAGCCGGGGCGGCTCAGCCCACGGGTATCCCCGAATTGGATCGTGTGCTCGGCGGCGGCTTGGTGAAAGCGTCGGCGACGTTGCTCGGCGGTGAGCCCGGAGTCGGCAAATCGACTCTTCTTCTGCAGGTCATGGCCGCGGTAGCTGCGCGTGGGAGCAACGTGTTGGTCGTATCGGCGGAGGAGGCGGGCAGCCAAATCCGGGCGCGGGCCGAGCGGCTCGGTCTTCGGCTCGAGGATCTGCAGGTCTTGAACTCGACCTCGCTCGACGACGCGTGCGCGGCCATTGAGGCCGATCGGCCCGAGTTGGTGGTGGTCGACTCGATTCAGACGGTGCACGATCCGTCCTCGGCGTCGGTGCCCGGCTCGGTCAGTCAGGTGACCCTTTGCGCGCAGCGCTTGATCGCGGCGGCACACGGCTCTGGCGCGGCGCTCGTTCTGGTTGGGCATGTCACCAAGGACGGCGGACTGGCCGGCCCGCGGGTGCTGGAGCACATGGTGGACACGGTCCTGACGTTCGAGGGTGACCAGGCGCGCCAGCTTCGGATGCTGCGCGCCGTGAAACATCGATTCGGTCCGACCGGCGAGCTGGGTCTGTTCGAGATGGGCGGTGCGGGCTTGGAGGGAGTGACGGACCCGGGCTCGCGATTCATCGGCGACCGGCGCGACGGCATCACCGGCTCGGCGGTGGCGGCCACCGTCGACGGACACCGCACCTTGGTCGTGGAGTTGCAGGCGTTGGTGGTGGAACTGACCACCCCGGATGCGACGCCCAGGTGGGCCACGCAGGGGATCGATCAGCGCCGGCTTTCGTTGCTCACTGCGGTGCTCTCGAAGCGCGCCGGCGTGACCACCGGCAAGTGCGACGTATATGCGGCCACGACGGGGGGCGTCAGAGTGAATGAACCTGGCGCGGACCTCGCCCTCTGCCTCGCCATCGCGTCGTCACGCGGCGAGATTCCGCTCGCGCCAGACCTCGTGGCCTTCGGCGAAGTCGGCCTATCGGGCGATGTCCGCAGTGTCGGGCGGGCCGAAACGCGGCTGCGGGAGGCGGCTCGGCTCGGCTTCAAGAGAGCCTTGGTGCCGGAGTCCGAGGTTTGCCAGGTGGGCGGAATCAAGGTGGTCCCGGTGGCGACCATCGGAGATGCACTGCAGGCGGCGGGGCTGCTCGGGAGGCGCGCCGCCGCCTAATAACTACAGTTCGCTCATGGTGACCCGCCGCGATGCGGTCATGGTCGAAGCGCTGGCCGCCGTCGCGCCGGGGCGTCCCTTGCGAGAGGGCGTCGACAGGATCATCTTGGCCAACAAGGGCGCGTTGATCGTGGTGGGCGACAGCCCCGAGGTCTTGGCCATCTGTTCCGGCGGCTTACTCATCGACGCGGAGTTCACCCCCCAACGTCTGTCGGAGCTGGCGAAGATGGACGGAGCGATCATCTTGAGCAGCGACGCGTCGCGCATCGCGCGGGCCAACGTTCACCTCGTGCCGAACCCCAACGTCCCCACGGCCGAAGCCGGCACTCGCCATCGCACGGCCGAACGGGTCGCCCGTTCCATCGACGTTCCCGTAATCAGCGTGTCCGAGGACCTGTCGATCATCGCGGTGTACCGCAACGACAGCAAGCATCAACTGGAGGAGACCCCGCGGCTGCTGGCGCGGGCGAACCAGGCGCTGTCGACGTTGGAGCGGTACAAGGTGCGGCTCGACACGGTCTCGGGCTCCCTGTCCGCACTCGAGGTCGAGGACCTTGTGACCGTGCGGGACGTCGCGACGGTGCTGCAACGGGCTGAGATGGTGCGACGGATCGCGGAGGAGGTCGACGGCTACACGATCGAACTCGGTACGGACGGGAGGCTCGTGCTCCTGCAGCTCGAGGAACTCATGGGCGGAGTCGAAGACGACCGGCGACGCGTGATCATGGACTACGTCAACTCCGGGTCGAAGTGGACTGCGGACCAGGCGCTCGCGGCACTATCCGATTTGGAGAATGAGGACCTGCTGGAGACGTCGACCACGGCAGCCCTGCTCCGCCTCCCAACCGATCAGAGCGCTCTCGACACGAATGTGACGCCGCGGGGCTACCGGATCTTGTCGAAGGTGCCGCGCATTCCCGAGGCGGTGGTGGAGCATCTGGTCACCCACTTCGGGACGCTGCAGAAGATCATGCGCGCTTCGGTCGCCGAACTGGATGACGTGGAGGGCGTCGGCCATGTGCGCGCCAAGGCCATCAAGGAGGGCCTGGCGCGCTTGGCCGAAACATCCATCCTGGACCGGTACTCGTGAACCTGTTGGACTCGGGAACATGAGAGGCACGCTTCCTTCCGGCACGGCCTACGAGTGCACGGGTCCCCCAAACCCGGAGGGCCTGCCCGTCGATCTCGGTGTGGTGATCGCGCCCGACATATTCGGTCTGCGACCTCTCTTCGACGACATGTGCACGCGGCTCAGTGAGGATCACGGCTGGCCGGTTGTGGCGGTCGAGCCGTTCCCCGGCGAAGAGGACCTCGACATGGAGGGCCGCCGCGCCGCGGTGGCCAAGAAGACGGATGATCGCCAACTGGGCGACCTCATCGCTGCGGCCGACGTCACGGGATGCAACCGGGTAGCGGTGATCGGTTTCTGTATGGGCGGGATGTACGCCTTCAAGGCCGCCGGTACCGGACGATTCGACAAGGCCGTCAGCTTCTACGGGATGATCCGCGTGCCTGATGAGTTCAAGGGCCCCGGTCAAGGCGAGCCACTCGACTTCCTGGCGCGCGAGGGTGCATGCCCCACGCTCGCCATCCTCGGGGGCAAGGACCACTTCACCCCGCCCGAAGACATCGACGCGCTGAAGCAACTGCCCCACGTCGAGGCGGTCGTCTATCCCGAAGGCGAGCACGGCTTCGTCCACGACCCGTCGCGCCCCACCCACCGCGCCGACGACGCCGCCGACGCCTGGTCGCGCGTCATCCAGTTCCTGATCTCGTAGCCGCCGCCGCCGCCGCCGCCGCCGCCGCCGCCGCCCGCTCCGCCGGGGCCGGCGTCGCCACGCTCGCTCGGCCGGCTTCGCCGGGGGCTCGCTTCGCATCGCCCTCGCATCGCTGCTCCGCCTCGCCTGCCGGCGACCCCCCGGCTCCGGGGCGGCGGCGTCCCCGGCTCATCACGGTGGCGTCCGATTTCGAACGATCCCTCCGGTTCGCACCCACCGGCCGTCGGGAAGCTGGACTACCCGACCCGCTTCCTTTTCGCGGTTGTCGAAGCCGCACATCGGGTTGAGGTTCCACTCCGCGGTAGGTCCGCCCAGGGCGAAGGGCTGGGAGTGATCCCACTGAATGCGCGCCGTATGGCCGCAGCCCTCGACCTTGCAGATCACCTCGCCGTCCTCTAGGACGCTCCGCACCAAGAGCGCCGTATCCAGCTCCGCCGGCCGGTGTCTTCCGAAGTGCTTGACGGTGACCACCTTCGTTCCGTCGACCAACACGCCCTTAAGGAAGCAATCGGCGAGCATCTCCC
>DATLBX010000109.1:0-38158 GCA_035526705.1 Acidimicrobiales bacterium
GACGACTACACCGAGCTCAACCGCGAGGCGTGGGTCTGGATGGAGGACCGCTTCATCCCCTATCCCTTCCAGAACAACATTCGGGACCTCGAACCCCAGACGGTCTTCGACTGCGTGAACGGCCTGATACGCGCCCAGTCCCAGGAGCACAGCCCGACGAACTTCAGGGAATGGGTCGACGCGGTGATGGGCGCCGGCATCGCCGAACACTTCATGATCCCCTACAACTTCAAGGTCTGGGCGACGCCGGCCGAGCTCATGAACTACGTCTGGATCGGCGAGCGCGTTTCGGTGGTCGACGTCGAGAACATCCTGCGCAACGTCATCCTCCGCGAGGACCAGGTGTCGTGGGGCCCCAACAACACGTTCAAGTACCCGCTGCGCGGCGGCACGGGCTTCCTTTACGAGGGCATGCGCCAGTTCGTGGAGGACAACCTGCACCTCGAGACCCCGGTCGCCTCCATCGATCCCGTGGCCAAGGAGGTGCGTACGACGGACGGGCGGGTGTGGCCGTATGACGTGTTGCTCAACACCATGCCGCTGAACAAGCTCGTCGAGTCGATGGAGTCGGTTCCGGACGCAGTGCGGGAGGCCGTCCCTGGCTTGCACTGGAGCGGGAGTCACATCGTCGGCGTGGGCATCGACCGGCCGGCGGAGACGTCGAAGAACTGGATCTACTTCCCCGAGCCCGACGTGCCCTTCTACCGGGTGACGTACCTGTCGAACTACTCGCCGTACATCACGCCCGAGCCGGACCAGACGCTGTTTCTCACGGAAACGTCGCGCTCGGTGCACAAGCCCGAACCGGCGGACACCATCGTCGACCGGGTGATCGACGGGCTGGTGGACACCAAGCTGATGTCGCCGGAGGAGCGCGACCGCGTCGTCACCACGTGGCTGTGTTCGCCCGACATGAGCTATCCCGTGCCCTCGGTGACCCGCGACGCCAGCCTCGGCACCATTCAGCCCTGGCTGCGGGAGCAGTCCATCTGGTCGCGCGGCCGCTTCGGAGCCTGGCTGTACGAGATCGGCAACATGGACCACTCCGCCATGCAAGGGGTGGAATTCGTGAACCACGTATTGCAGGGGGCACCCGAGGAGGTGTGGATTCCGCGGGGAGAGGGCGCCGCGGGCGAAGGAATACGGTGACGCGCAAATGAGGCTTCTGGTCGTCGGCGGTGCCGGCTACATCGGCAGTGTCGTGGCCGGGGAACTGCTCGAAGCCGGTCACGAAGTGACCGTCGCCGACAACCTGTGGCGCGGCCATCGCGACGCGGTTCCGGAGGGCGCAGCTTTCACAGCCCTGGACCTCTGCGATGCCGAGGCTGTGAATCGCGTGGTGACCCCGGACTTCGACGGAGTGATGCACTTCGCCGCGCTGTCCCTCGTAGGTGAGTCGGTCCAGCAGCCGGTTCGCTACTTCCGGGCGAATGTGGGCGGAACGCTCAACCTCCTCGACGCCATGCGCGACGCGAAGGTCCGGCGCCTGGTGTTCTCGTCGACCGCGGCGTGTTACGGCGAGCCGGACGACGTCCCGATCACCGAGGAAACTGTCACCCGGCCGACCAACCCGTACGGGGCGTCGAAGCTGGCCGTCGACCACGCCATCGGCTTCGAGTGCGCGGCGAGCGGCTTGGCGGCGGTGAGCCTGCGCTACTTCAACGTTGCCGGCGCGTCAGGGCAGTACGGGGAGAGACACGACCCCGAAACCCATCTCATTCCCTTGGTGCTGCAGGCGGCTCTCGGTCTGCGCGAATCGGTCAGCGTGTTCGGCTCGGACTACCCGACTCCCGACGGCACCGCCGTGCGCGACTACATCCACGTGGAAGATCTGGCCCGCGCCCACCTACTCGCCCTGGACTCGGCGGACACGCCGGGGCACCGGATATACAACTTGGGCAATGGCGCCGGCTTCTCGGTCCGGGAAGTGATCGAGGCGGCCCGCGCTGTCACCGGCGTGGAGATACCTACCGTCGAGGCGCCGCGCCGCGCCGGCGACCCCGCGGTCCTCGTGGCGTCCAGCGCCCGGATCGCCGCCGAACTCGGCTGGCGGGCGCAGAAGGCCGACCTGAAAGTCATCGTCGCCGACGCGTGGGAGTTTTTGCTGCGCCGCAGTTCATGACGGTGACCATGCGCGGCGCCTACCTGCCCGGGGGCCGCCAGGTGGAACTGCGGGAAGTTGCTGTTCCGACGCCGGGCCATGGACAGGTCCTCGTCGCCATGCGCGCCTCGACCATCTGCGGCAGCGACCTGCGGGCCATCTACCGGGAGCATCTGGGCCACGGGCCTGAGGCGTATCAGGGCGTGATCGGCGGGCACGAACCGTCAGGCGAGATTGTCGAGGTCGGTCCCGGCTGCACGCGGTTTCGCGCCGGCGATCGTGTGGCGCTGTACCACATCGCGGGTTGCGGAACCTGTGCAGACTGCCGCTCGGGCTACATGATCTCGTGCACCGCCCCGACTCGCGCCGCGTACGGCTGGCAACGCGACGGCGGTCACGCCGAGTTCCTCCTCGCCGAGGAGTCCACCTGCGTCCGCCTCCCCGATTCCCTGTCCTTTCTCGACGGGGCGTGCGTGGCGTGCGGGTTCGGCACGGCGTACGAGGCCGTTCGCCGAGCCGGCGTCAGCGGAGCCGACGCGGTTCTCGTCACCGGCCTCGGCCCGGTAGGGCTTGCCGCCGGGATGCTCGCCCGCGCCCTGGGCTCCCGCATGGTCATTGGCGTGGATCCGTCGCCGGAACGGGCGGAGCTGGCGAGAAAGTTGAACGCGGTCGACGTGAGCTTGCCGACCGGCGACGCCGCACTCGGCGCCATCCGCGACCTGACTTCGGGGCTCGGCTGCGAGGTATCGGTCGACTGTTCCGGCTCCGCCGCGGGCCGCGCCCTGGCGCTCGGCGGGACTCGGCGCTGGGGACGCTGCGTGATGGTGGGAGAAGGGGGGCGCCTCGAGATCGACGTGAGCCCCGTGTTGATTCATCCGCAAATCACGCTCATCGGTTCGTGGGTTACCAGCGTCGGCCGAATGGAGGAGCTGGTCGAGCAGCTCGAGCGATGGAATCTGCACCCGGACTGCACCGTCACCGACACGTTCGACCTGGAGCACGCAGCCGACGCCTACGCCGCGGCCGACGCCGGCACCCGCGGCAAGGTCGCGATCGTCATGGCGGAGTGAGAGGGTCCGGCCGGTGAGCTCCTTTCCGGTGCTGCAGCTGGACGAACACGGCCGGGCGTCACTCGACGGCGCCTGGGACTTCTTCCCCGGGGACCACTCGCGCCAGGAGTTGAAGGCGCTCACCCCCGACCGAATTCATGTCCCGGGGCTCTGGGAGACCCAAGGTTGGCTCGAGCTCGACGGCGTGGCCTGGTACCGCCGCCGCTTCTCCCTCGACGACGTCTCCGGATTCTGGAGTCTCCGGTTCGGCGCGGTGATGGACGTGAGTGAGGTGTGGCTCAACGATCAGCTGCTCGGCGGACACGACAACCCGTTCACCCCATTCGTCGTCGACCCCTCACCGGTCCTCCGCGCCGGCGACAACGAATTGCTCGTCCG
The DNA here is from genome assembly GCA_035526705.1 of Acidimicrobiales bacterium. Classification (GTDB taxonomy): domain Bacteria; phylum Actinomycetota; class Acidimicrobiia; order Acidimicrobiales; family JAHWKP01; genus JAHWKP01. Next base: position 3,550 of record DATLBX010000109.1, read on the forward strand.
CGTTTTCGACCCCTCGGTTACCGATCCCGAACACATCCGGTTGGCTCACGGCAAGCAGGGCTGGGCCAACCACGTCTTCCCGAGTCGGCCCAGCCTCTACATGACATACGGAGGCATCTGGCAACCCGTCCTGTTGCGGCGGCACGGCCCTGTCGTGGTCGACGACGTGTTCGTCAACAGCGACCCCGACGATCTCACCATCGAAGTAACTCTGAAGAACGTTTCCGATGAACCTCATGCGGGATCCCTCGGTATCAGCGCCGTCGGACGGTTCAGGGACGAGCTGGTCGAGCTCCCTGCTGGTGCCTCCGTCGTCCGGACCGTGCACCTCGGCAGCAGCGAAGCAGCCAGATGGTCGCCGCAATCGCCAAACCTTCACACACTGCTCGCCGACGTAAAGGTGGACGGCAGCCCGAGTGATGACCGGTCCACCCGTTTCGGTCTGCGCACCTTGCGTATCGAGGGCAACCGCCTTCTCATCAACGATCAGCCATACCGCATGAAGAGCGCGCTGGTCCAAGGTTTCCGCGCCGAGGAGCTCTACGCCGAGGGAGATCGAGCCGCCATCGAGCAGGAAGTGCGTGCCGCGCTCGACATGGGATTCAACACGTTGCGCCTGCACATCAAGGCGTTCGATCCGACGTACCTGGATGTCTGCGACGAACTCGGAATGCTCCTCCACTGCGACATCCCCGTCGCGGAGCCGATCGAGCACGAAGCGCTCGGCGCGGAAGGCGAGTCCGTGATCTCGACGCGGTCCGTCGAAGCCGTGCGCCAGCAGATCTGTCGTGACCGGAACCACCCAAGCGTCATCTTGTGGTCGGTCATGAACGAGTTGTGCTTCGACCGGATCGAGGCCCGTGGGTGGGACGGGTACGAGCGGTTCGCCCGTGCTCTCGTGGGCGCCGCCAAGCAGGTCGACCCCACCCGACCCGTGATCGAGAACGACTGGGTGGAGCCGGACCCGGAGCGCGTGTTCGCCGCCGACGTCCTGACCGCGCACTGGTACGGCCGGCTGCACGCTGAATACCTCGACAAGATCGAGGCTGCCTCCCAGAAATGGGAGAACGTCGATCGCCCGCTCTACGTCACCGAGTTCGGGGACTGGGGGCTTCCGGCCATGCCGACCCTTCCGGACCCGCCCTTTTGGGACACCCGCTCCATTTACGCCGCGGGTCTCGCCGATACCCGGTGGCCGGCCTCGATGGCGCGCTTCGTCAGCGAGACCCAGCGCTATCAGGGGTTGTCCGACCGTCTACAGGCGGAGGTCTTCCGCCGCCACGATCACCTCGGCGGGTACTGCCTCACAGAACTGACCGACGTGCCCCACGAGCTGAACGGGTTACTGGACCTGCACCGCCAGCCCAAGCCGATCGCGGTCGCGGAGTTCACACGGGCCAACCAGCCCGTGCTTCCGATGCTGCACCTGGAGAGCCTCGTCGTGGTGGCAGGGGAGCTCATCGTGGCGCCGCTCCATGTGGCCAACGACGGAGGCGCGCTGGAAGACGTTCACATAGAGGCGCGGTTCGGTGACACAGGCGCACCCATCGGCCTGGACGACTTGCTCCGTCTCGACACCTCCGACATGGATGCCGATGCCGCCGCGGCCCGTTTCGACGAGTCGGTCGCTGCGGTGCGGGTGAAGAGCCTGGAAGCGCACCGCGCCCAGCAGGTCGGTTCGATTTCGCTCACCGCGCCTGTGGTTCCTGGCTCGCACGACCTCGTGTTGCGGTTGCGGGCCGCGGGGGATTTTTGCGTGGAGAACCGTTACACGCTGCACGTGGTTGCGCCTCCGTCCACGGAGCTCGCGGTTCGCGTTCTGGGCGACAACGGCGCGTTGAGCGACGCGCTGCACGCCCTCGGCGCGACCGTCGGCGAGGCGGGCCCCACCTTTGTCGCCGAGCGAGGACTCGACCACCGGACGGGCGAAGTGGTCTCGGCGCACCTGGCGCGCGGCCAGACCGTCGTGGTGCTGGCCCAGGACGTCGCTGCCACGGAGCACTTCCCGGTACCGGTTGCGCTGTTCGCGGTGCAGACCGAATGGGGCTCGTCGGTTTTCCACTTCACCACCAACCACGGCGCGTTGCCGTCGCTGCCCCGCCGCAACGTCCTCGTGGCGGAGGAGTCGACCGTCCAGGCCCAAAGCGTGCTCACCTCCGTGGAAGGCCAGCCCTTCCCGGAGACCCCGGTAGTGATTGCCTACAAGCCCGTGCCGGGCTCGATGACCGGCACCGTCGTCGGAAGCCACCCGGTGGGGCCGGGCCGGGTCGTGTTCTGCCAGTACCGGTTGGTAGGCGCGGCGGTGCGGGGTGACGCCGCGGCCCGGGCGCTGTTGGCCGACCTGGCCAACTGGTCGGGGCGGCCGCGATCCAGCCTCGTCGTCGAGGAATCAAAGCTGGACGACGGACGGCGGGTGGCCCGTTATCGCCACGAAGCGGTGGTGGCTCGTTGACCGAGCGGCGCCGCGACCCCCTGAGTGGTGAGTGGCGAACTTTCGCCACGCACCGTCAGGACCGCACCTTCCTGCCGCCCGTGGAGCACTGCCCCTTGTGCCCGACAACGGATGTGTCGGCCCCCACCGAGGTTCCGTGGCCCGCGTTCGAGATCGCGGTATTCGACAATCGCTTCCCGTCGTTCGTCCCGGACCCGCCTCCGCCGTCGGTGGCGGCGTCGGCCCTGTACGACGTCGAGCCCTCCGTCGGCGGAACCGAGGTGATCGTGTATTCGGACGATCACTCGGCGTCGATGGGCACCCTCCACGTGGATCGGCTCCGCCTGCTCGTCGACGTGTGGGCGGACCGCTACGCCGCGCTGGGGGAGCGCGAGGACGTGGACTATGTGTTCGTCTTCGAGAACCGGGGTGAGACCGTCGGCGTCACGCTCCACCATCCGCACGGCCAGGTCTACGCCTATCCGGAGATCCCCCCTCGGCCCGCGGCAGAGCTGGCCGAGGCGCGGATCCACCTCGCCGAACGCGGCACCTGTGTGTCGTGCGATGTGGTGGCGCAGGAGAGGACCGAAGCCGTGAGGTTGGTGGCGCGAAACGACGCCTTCGTCGCCTACGTGCCTTTCGCGGCACGGTTTCCCTACGAGGTTCACATCAGCGCCCATCGCCATGCACCCTCGCTGCTCGACCTTTCGGATCCCGAACGAGACGAGTTGGCGGCGATGCTCTCGGAGGTCGTGCGCCGTTACGACGGGCTCTTCGGGTTTCCGCTGCCTTACGTGATGTCCATGCACCAGGCACCGACGAACGACGACGAGTGGCAGTCAGTCAGCCACATACACATCGAGTTCACTCCATTCCATCGCACTGCGGACAAGCTGAAGTATCTGGCCGGATCGGAGCTCGGCGCCGGTGCCTTTCTCAACGACGTGGCTCCCGAACAGGCGGCCGCCGCGCTCCGCACCGCGCTCCCGTCATGACCCGCGTGTTCGCCCCGGGCCGGGTGAACCTGATCGGAGACCACACCGATTACACGGGTGGGCTCGTCATGCCGATGGCGGTCGACCTGGGCACGACCATCCACGGCGCACGCGGCGGCGACGTCGTGCGCCTTACCTCTGACGCGGCAACCGAGGAGGCCGAGGTTCCGCTTCGACTCGACGACCCGCGGGAGGTGTTGCCGGAGTGGGCGCGCTACGTGGCGGGCGTGATGTCGGTGATGCACCCGGCAGAGGGCTTCTCAGGGTTTGTGTCGACGACGTTGCCCGTCGGTGCAGGCCTTTCATCGAGCGCGGCGCTGGAGGTCGCGATGGCTCTGGCGCTCGGGTTCGAAGGCGCGGCGCGCGACCTCGCGCTGGTCTGCCAGAAGGCCGAGCAGCAAGCCAGCGGTGTTCCCTGCGGGGTGATGGATCAGCTGGCATCGGCGGCGGGCGTGGCCGGGCACGCCCTTCTCATCGACTGCTCGACGCTGGAGATCGAGCCGGTGCCCCTCCCGGCGGACATCGACGTCGTGGTGATGCACTCGGGTGAACCCCGGGCTCTGGCCAGCTCGGAATACGCGGCGCGGCGGGCGGCGTGCGAAGCCGCCGAAGCGATCATCGGACCGCTGCGCTCCGCCGGCCCGGACGCGTTGGCACAAATTGAGGACCCGACTTTGCAGGCGCGCGCCCGACACGTGATCCATGAGAACGCCCGGGTGCGTCGCTTCGCCGGCTCGCTGCGCGCCGGCGACATGGAGGAGTGCGGAGCACTCATGGTGGAGAGCCATCTGAGTCTCGCCAAGGACTTCGAGGTTTCGACCGAGAGGCTGGACCAGATGGTCGAGTCGCTCGTCACGCGTCCCGGAGTTTTCGGCGCCCGGTTGACCGGCGCCGGATTCGGAGGCTGTGTGGTCGCGCTCGCCGAACCCGGAGCCCTGCGGGACGGCTGGCACGTGCGCCCGGTAGACGGCGCTCGAATTCTGGAGGCCTAACCCTCCAGGGCGCGCACGCGGTACTCGACGTAGCCAGTGTGGGACCCGCCGGGCGGCACCACCAAAAGATGCGCGGCTCGTTCGAGCGCCGGGTCTTCGGTTTCGACGGCCCGGGTGTGCAGGTTGATCGCGTCGGTCGAGCCGGTCTGATTTTCGACGCAGACGAATCCATCCGAAGCGGCTTTGAGCGTGTACACCACGACGTGAGTGAAGTCCCCGGAAGCCACCAGTTCGATCTCGACGCCCGAACGGGGATGGATGAGCCGGCTGTGTTCGCCGGGATGCAGGTCGGTAAACACGTGGTCCAGCGCGAGACTCGCCGGGGAGGTCGGCTCGCGCAGGTCGCATCCCGCGTCGGCCACCGGTACGAGCCGCCCCGTGGGTAGCAGGTCGTCATCGGCTTCCATCACCGCATCCGCCGGCACCGCCAACTGGGTCGCCCCGCCATCGAGCAGGGCGAAGTAGGGGTGCAGGGCAAAGGCGAACGGCAGGGCCTCACCCCCGAGGTTTTCGACCGTATAGTCCACGCGCAGCCCGCCCGAGTGAAGGGTGAATTCCAGGGTGAGCCGGCTCGGAAACGGGAAGTATTCGAACGGGGTTGAGCAGGGCGCGATTTCGATCCAGGTTCGTGCCCTCGCTGTCGCCGCGTCGCCCCTCGAGGTCTCGTGTTGCCACGGTTGGTCGTCGACGAAACCGTGGATGAGAGGCCAGTTGCCTTCGGGCCGTTCGACGCGCGACAGGTCGACGACCTTCGTGCCGAAGCGATAGCGCTTGCCGCTGACCCGGTTGGGTACGGGCCACAGGATCGGTGTCCCCGTCCAGCGGCGCGATCGCAGCAGGTCGAGGTCGCACCGCAAGAGGTCGAGCTCGCCAAAGCGCAGCCGGAACAGATTGCTGCCGAACTCCGGAGCGATCTCAGCGCGGAGTCGCCGACCCGAGGAGTGGTCGAGTTCGAGCGCGACGACCTCCACGGCCCGAGCTTCGCGCCAGGCGCCCTGGGGTCCATCTGCGGTCGTCCTTTGTCGCTCAGATGTGGACCAAAAGAAGGTCCCCGGTCGGCGGTGCCGTGGGCCCGTGCCCGGGGCGAGTGCCCTGGGCGAGGCGGGGGTGTGGGCCGGCACGCCGCGGGTCGGGGGCCGTGGGACCGGTCCACATCTGAGCGACAACTCGCGAGTGCGCCCGGCCTGCGCCCTGTGCCCCGGTCCACATCTGAGCGACACGGCGTTTTGTCACCAGCGGACGCGACCATTGGGAATGACCAATTCCCATGAACGCCCGGTGATCCGCGGGCTCGAGCTTCGATACGTCCTCGTGCTTGCGCTTCTTGGCTGGAAGGCGCCGCTGTCGGTCGCGGAGCTCGTCGCCGCGGTCGAGCGAGCTGGGTTCTCGCCGCCGGGCCGGCCCGGGAAGGCGGTGGCCGACGCGCTCCGGTGGGAGGTGCGGCGGGGGAGGGTGCTCCGGGCCGGTCGGGACAAGTACATCGTCGGGTACGTCGCCAAGGTCACTCGGTATCGGATGCAGACCCGTGTCGCTCGAATGCGGACCCACGGGGTGTACCGCCCCGCCGCCTAGCAGTCCGGTAGCGCAAGTCCCCTAGGACGCGCCAAAGCGGCCTCCCCCGGAGGGGAGGCCGCTCGGCCCTTGGGGGGGAAGCGTCCCTACTTCCGGCCCCCCGGTCCAGCCGGTCGACCCTGTCCGGAGGGCGGGCCTGGGTCGGCCGACTGGCTGTGCACGGCGGATTTGCCGGAGTGTGCAGCGGCGGGCCGCTGCTTGGGCTCCCCAGCCGGGGCCGCGCCTGGGGCGGCGGCTTCCGGCTCGGGAGCGGGTGCTGCGGCTGCCTCTTCCTCTTCTGGTTCGTCGGCGGCGGGTGGCGTCGCGGCATCTTCGGGCGCCGCCTCGTGGCGGGCTTCGTTGCGACGGTGTGCCTCGTCGGAGACCATCTGACCGAAGTCTTCGGGCCTGTCCGCGCTGTGTGCCCATTCGCTGACCCATGAACCAAAGTTGGGGTAACCCGAGGAGTCGGCGCTAGGTCCCGTGCCCGGGTCGCCCGTCTCCTCTGCTGCATCGTCTTCCCCCGCGTCGTCTTCCCCCGTTGCCTCCTCTTCCGCGCCGTCGCCGGCCTCGTCGTCTGTCGTGGTCTCTTCGTCGGCACCTTCCTCGACGCCTTCCTCGGCGTCGGCTTCTTCCTCCTCGCTGGTTGTGTTGTCAGTTGCTTCTGGATCGGTGGTGGTCGGGTCCGCGGCGTCGTCGGCCGAGGCATCAGTCGGTAGTTCGATGCCGGTTGCTTCTTCCACGGCGTCGGAGATGAACTCCTCTGCCGCGGCGGGCAGAACTCCCGTGGCCGCTCCGGCGACCGTCGCCAGGGTCAGCATCGAGGCGGCCAGTCCGGCTTTGGCAGCCGGTCTTGCGTTGGCGAACTTCAAAGCGATTGTCTCGATCATGGGATCCCGCCGTCCTTGTCGATTGGGGCTTGGACTCACTCAATCGGCACTGCACGGTCTCCTGCGAAGGACCATCGCGGGTAATCACCTCGTCGGACCAGACGAACTGGCCCGAGGCGGTTCAGTGGTGCGGCCCGCTCGCTAGTTGTGGCGGCTGTCGCCTCTAGGTGCGGCGGTAGTCGCCTTCGGTCGCGATCTGTTCCTCACCGTCGGGGGTGATGTTGTACGCGGTGATCACCAGATGGTCGGGCTCGCGCAACTCGAACTCGGTGCGCCATCCCCACGTCTCGGCATACGTCCCCGTGACCTTGGGCTCCGGCCCGCCGGTGCTGAAGAGGATGGAGTCGCCGTTGTGCCACGAGTCGACCCACGCCATCTGCCACTCGCCGGCAGTGCTGCAGCCCAGCATGAACGACCCGGTCTGCGGCTGACCCTCGACCGACGACGGTGCATGCTCGGTGGCACCGCCGGACGCCCAGTCGTAGTCCCCGCTGACGAAGCGCCCGTCGAGCAGCGGCTCGATGTGGAGCATCGAGCGGCAGTCGGTGTGCACGGCCGGCGGCTCCAGCCAGACGCGATATCTCCCTTGCCACTCGCCGACGATTCCGCTGAGCAGGTCACGCGCTTCGGTCATGCAGGCGAACGTAACCGGCGGGGACTCCTCGCGTTGGCCCGTTCGGGCTATGGGGCATCGAACTTGATGTGTCGATATGTGAAATGTGACACCTCAAACCCAACGCGAAGGTCGGGCCGCGGCCGTCGAGCTGGCCCTCTTCACGCCGCTGCTCGTCCTCCTTCTTCTCGCCGCGCTCGGAGTCACGGAGTACGTCGCCGATCGCCGCCACCTCTCCTACGTCACGGAACAGGCGGCACGGTTTGCCGCTGGCCGCGCTCCTGAGCCCGGCAGCCCGCGGCCGCCCGGCGTGCGGCCGACCCCTGAAGCCGTGGCCGCGTACGTCGCGGAAATCTCCGACCTTCCGTTGGTGGAGGTCACGGTGACCCCCGACCCGGCGCTGCTCTTTCCCGGTGCCCCGGTCACTGTCGGGGTCACGCTGCACCACGACATCGGTCCGATCGCTGACATCGCCGACACGCTCGCCGGTCTCATCGGCCACGAGCAGGACTTGTCGGAGGAGGGAATCGAGCTCCAGTCGACGGTGACCGAGGCCAAGCAATGACCTAGTTGGTCCAACTGGTCTTCGACGGATGACACCTGCGGGGGATGGCCTTTGACGCTCGCCGGCGCGACCTTCGGAAGATGGAGACACAGGCCATCCGCATGGGCGCCGCCAAGAACTAGCTCAACGCCGGCCGGTCGCGGTTCCGACTTTGGGGTCACGGGACTGCGGCCGGCTGGGCGCGTCCTTAACCGGCGTCGAGCGCGGAGACCGGCAGCGTTCCCTCGACTACGCCTTGGGCTACGTCGGCCAACCGGAGGTTGTGATTTCGCCCGTGGGCCCGGAGCAGGGCGAACGCTTCCCCCATGTCGAGATCCAGTCGTTCGGCCAGAACGCCCTTGGCCTGCTCGATGATCACCCGGCTGTTGAGCGCGTGGTTGAGTTGCTCGTTCAGCGCCCGGGCCTCGAGAGAAGCACGGTGTTGCAGGATGGCGATCGTCGCCACATCGGCCAGCGCCTGGGCTGCGTGAATGTCGGCGCCGGGCATGCCCCCCCTTTCCAGATGGAAGAGATTCAGCGCGCCGATGACCGAGCCGCGCAACCGCATCGGCAGCGCGTCGACCGAGTTGAACCCGGCGCGGATGGCTTCGGCCGCGAATCGCGGCCAGCGCCCGGCCGGAGCAGACAGGTCCTGGTAGAGCACGGGCTCGCCGGTGCGAAAGCAGTCGAGGCACGGGCCCTCTTCTGACTGAATCTCGAAGAGCTCGAGGAGCCGCATGGCTTCGCTGGAAGATGCGATGACGCGCAGGCTCCCGTCGGGGGCCGACAGCATCAGGCCGGCGGCGGCCACGTCGAGCACCTCCACGCATCGGTCGGCCAGCAGCGACAGGAGGTCCACGACATCGAAGTCCGCCACGAGGGTGTCGGCCAATTCCACCAGCGTCTTGGCGAGCAGGGCTTCTTTTGTCATGGCGTCTCCACTCATGGTCTCACGGAAGGGGGTCCTTCTCACCGTTGGTGGCGTCGAGGCGCAATTCCTTCTCCACGACGGCACGAGCGACCTCAGTCAGGGTGCGACTGTTTCCGAAGGCGTGCGCCCGCAGCCGTATCAGGGCGTGAGCCACGCTGACGTTCAGCTGAGCTGCCACCATGCCCGACGCCTGGTGGACGACGAGTTGGAAGTCGGCCGAGGCATCGAGCTCCGCGGCCAAGGCGCCCGGGGGCGCGCCAGCCTGAAGGATCAGCACGGCTTGGGCCGCCACCCCGGCCATCACCACTGCCTGGGCATGCTGTTCGTCGGTGAGCGGGCCTGGCTGATCGCAATACAGATTCAGCGCGCCGAGTCGTACGGCGCCGATCTGCAACGGGAACCCGAAAATGCCGCGCACTCCTATCTCCACCGCGGGTGGTGTGAACGCCACCCACCGGGGTGTCGACGGGTTGGCCAGATCCGACTCCACGATTGGCGTGTCGAGGTTGTACGCGTCGACGCACGGGCCCTCACCCAAGGTGTACTGCAGCTCCTCGATGGCCTGGCTGATCTCGTTGGTCGTGCACAGCGAGCCACGGGGCACGTCGCCGGACATCAGCATGATCCCCGCGCCCGTCACTCCGATGATCTCGACGCAGGCGCGGCACAGTCGCTTCGTTTCCAACTCATCGGTGCCGTCACCCAGAACGCGGTGGAGAATCGACGAGCGTTCGGAGTGCATCGCAGCTAAGGCCGGAGGCCGGAACCCTTGTCCTCATTGAGGGCGATCACCAGCTCCGGCACGGTTGCGCCGTTCGGACGGTCCGCGTTCGCCGGTTTCGCGTCACGCCTCGGCTTTCCCTCGCGCTCCTCGATCGGGACATCCACCCAGGTACGCAGCGCGGCCGAGGAGTTCGTCATAACCACAGCGTCGTGAGGCGGAGGCGAGATCAAGTGCGTCAGGCCGCAGAGTCCCAGCAACCGAATGGTGTAGCGGCGAGGTGATCTAAGGATGAATCTCCGCGACCTCGCGTTCAAGAAGGCGTTGGCCCGGGCGAATATGGCGATGGTTGCGCCGCTGATGAAGGACGCACCACTCAGGTCGACCACGACGTCCTCGTCGTCCAGGGCGATGGTCTCCGCAATGACCTCGGACAGCCGGCTCGCATTGGAGACGTCGTGCTCGCCATTGAGCCAGATGACGGTGGATTCCTCGCGCTGGCCCGCGACACCTCCAGAGCCCTTGAGCGAAACCGTGACCGATGAGTGCTCCGGATATGCGGGCAAACGTGCCCCCTGACATGAGTGTGCGAAAGCGCTCTGCCAGGGTCCGGAGCAGCCCCGTCGGCCGACGATCTCGGCGACGACAGGGATTTGGTGTCTGTCCCAGGGTATACCCGCCTACTCGTCGGCGGCCTACAGCGCCGGGGCCGATTGGCCGAATACGTTTGATGGAGGGCTTTTCCACAGTTCGGGCACCCAGTCGGTGCGAAGATGGGAGCACATGACGATCGGGGCGGAAACGACCGAGACGGCGACGGCTACCGGCGGCTCCGACGCGGCGCCCGCGAGCCTGCTCAGCCGGATCCGCGCCAGCCTCCCCGTGGGAGGCGGACTCCCCGATGCGACCTGGCGGGCCCGCCACCAAGGGATCATCCTCCTCCTCTGGGCCCATGCGGCCTTCATCCCGGCATTCGGCATGTTTCGGGGCTACGACGGACTGCACGTGTTCCTCGAGAGCGTGCCGGTGCCGGCGCTGGCCGCGATCGCAACCTGGAGCAGCCTGAACCGCAGTCTCAAGACCTTCGTCACCAGCGTGGGCCTGCTGACCTGCTCGGCCATCCTCGTGCACCTCTCCGGTGGAACCATCGAGATGCACTTCCACTTCTTCGTGATGGTGGGCGTCGTGTCGCTCTACCAGGACTGGATTCCCTTTCTCGCGGCCATCGGATACGTCCTTATTCACCATGGAGTGGCCGGCGTGCTGGACCCGGGCTCGGTCTACAACCACTACGCCGCGATCAACGGGCCCTGGAAGTGGGCCGCCATCCACGCGTTCTTCATCGCGGGGTCGAGTACGGCGGCGCTGGTCAACTGGCGGCTGTCGGAGCGCATGGTCGAACAGCGCGACGAGCTCTTCACGGCCGAACGCGCGGCGCGGGGCGCGGCGGAGGTCTCGGCGAATCGCCTGGCCGTACTAGCCGACGCCAGCCGCGCCCTCTTCTCTTCGCTCGAGCCGGAGGCTGTGTTTCAGAGCGTGAGCCAGATGGTCACCACGGAACTGGCCGACTTCTGCATGATCGACTTCGTAGAAGACGGCGGCCAGCTGCGCCGCGTCGTGGCCGGCGACCTCTCGGCCGAGGCAGCTCAGCTCCCCGTGCTCGCGCCGCCGGAACAGGGCGACACTCGCCACCCGGTGACCAGAGCGATCCGGTCGAGGGTTTCACAGTTCATCGCCGCAGGGCCCGATGGCCGGCCGCCGGCGGCAATCGTCGTACCGATGATCGGTCGCCACGACGTTCTGGGCACCCTGACGCTCGGCGTAATAACCGAGTCGGCGACTCGACTGACCGAGGCCGACATCCCCTTTGCCGAGGAGCTGGCGCGCCGGGCGGCGCTTGCCATCGAGAACGCCCGGCTCTACGCCCGTCAGCGAACGGTCGCGGAGACCCTCCAGCACAGCCTGCTCCCAGAACGACTGCCCGAGTTGCCCGGGATCAAATGCGCGGCGATCTACATGGCGGGCGGTCCCGGCGTGGAAGTCGGAGGCGACTGGTACGACGTAATCCCGCTGTCGGGCGGGCGCCTCGGCATCGCAATAGGAGACGTGGTCGGCCGTGGTGAGCGCGCCGCGTCGCTGATGGGCCAACTGCGCAACGCGTTGCGCGCCTACGCGCTCGACGGCAAGGAGCCGGGTCAGCTCGTCAACGCGCTGAACGTGCTGATCACCGACGCCGGGTCGGAGCACATGGCGACGATGATCTACGGGATCCTCGACCCGGCGAAGAGCCATTTCTGTTTTGCCAACGCGGGACACCCCCCGGCGCTGCGGCTCAGCGCATCCGGCGAGGCGACTTACCTGGAAGCCGTCGGAGGCCTTCCGCTGGGCGCCATCGCCGGGAACTGGTACGAGGAGAACTCGTTCTACATTTCCGGGGGCGACACGATCGTGCTGTACACCGACGGGTTGATAGAAGAGCGCACCAGCGCGATCGACGCCGGGCTCAGGCGGTTGAAGGAAGCGGCCGAGGTCGCGCCGCGTTCGGGGGATCTGGACGAATTCTGCGAAGGGCTGTCGACCGCGGTACTCGAAGGCCGGCCGTGCACGGACGACATGGCAATCCTCGCCGTCCGTCTGGAGGCAGTCTCGGATCGTCTTGTGCTGCAGCTTCCTTCGGAGACCAACGTGCTGGGCTCGCTGCGGGCCACGCTGCGGCGCTGGCTGGAAGCGGCGGGCGCGTCCGACCAGGAGACGTTCGAACTGCTGGTGGCTTGCGGAGAAGCGGCCACGAACGCCATACGGCATGCCAGCGGGCCGGGCGGAGGTCAGTTCGAAGTCGAGGCTGAGCTCGACGGCGATGTCGTGGTGACGGTCCGCGACCATGGCCGTTGGCGTAACAGACGGGGCGCGATTGGAGGTCGGGGGCTGCCGATCATCGAGTCCTATGTGGACACGCTCGAGGTGGAACGCGGTTCGAACGGAACCGAAGTCCGGATGCGGCGGCGTCTGGCATCTCAAGAACTGGAGCCGACGAGCGCATGAATGTCGTGTCGATCACCGAGAACGAGGGCCAGGTCGTGGCTGCGCTGAACGGCGACATCGATGTGTCGGAGGTCGATCGCGTCAGCAGTCAAATTCTGGCGGCGATGCACAACGACATCCGGGCGATCGTCGTGGACCTCGGCAAGGTGAGCTACCTCGACAGCACCGGGATCCAAATGCTGTTCGATCTGATCCGTCGCTTCCACTCCGCCCGCCAGGCCGTTGCGGTGGTCGTGCCGGAGAGCTCGCCCCTGTCGACCCTGCTGAAGATCACCCACGTTCACGAGGCGTGCCCCGTCGGCCCGACGGTCGAGGCTTGCTTCGACGCGATCGGCAACGACGCGAAGCTGTATTGAACCCTCGGTCAGGTCGTATCCGCGATACAACCTGATACGCCAGCAGTAGCCTGAACCGGGAGTGGCCGCTCCCATAACCGTCGTGGTGGTCGACGACCACGAGATGGTTCGCGAGAGCCTCATCGCAGTTTTGTCCCGGGACCCGACGATCCGAGTTGCCGGGGCAGCGGCCACCGGCAAGAGCGGCGTGGCGCTGGCCGTCGCGGAGCAGGCCGACGTCGTCGTCATGGACTTCGTCCTGCCCGACATGACGGGCGCCACCGCCATCGGCCTGCTGAAGGCACAGATGCCGGACGTGAAAGTCATCACCGTCAGCGGCTTGAGTGTGCCCGGTGCCTATCAGGCGGCCGCAGCGGCCGGCAGCACAGCGTGGCTGCGCAAGACGAGCGCGGTTCGGGAGCTCGCGGCTGCAATCCACCAGGTGTACGCCGGTGAGGCTGTGCTCGACAACGAGATGGACGGGTTGCCGTCACTCGACGAGCTCGTCGTTCATTTCCAACCGGTCAACGACCTGGCGACGAAAGCCGTTGTCGGGTTCGAGGCGCTGGTACGGCGCCGCCTCCCCGGCGGGGGGCTCGGTTCGCCGCTGACTTTCATGCCTCAGGCCGAGATGGTCGGCATGGTGAGCGACCTCGACCGCCGGGTCGCAGAGACGGCGGCCCGGCAGGTTCACGAGTGGCAACGTCAGTTTCCGCGTGACACCCCGATTTGGGTCAGCGTGAACCTGTCCGGGATGGATATGCGGCGGCCGGACCTGGCGGAGTGGGTCGCGGGGGCGGTGGACGCGGCCGGCATCGCGCCATCCAGCCTCGTGTTGGAGATCACAGAAACCGTTCTGGTGCAGGACACGGTGCACACCATTCGCCGGCTCGGCGAGCTGCGGGCGATAGGGGTACGGCTGTCTCTGGATGATTTCGGGAGCGGCTTCTCATCGCTTGCGTACCTTCGCCGCTTTCCGTTCGACTTTCTCAAGATCGACAAGGGATTCACCGAGGAGCTGCCCCACTCCGAGCGGGCCATGCGCATGGTCGATGCCATTCAGAAAGTCGTATCGACCCTCGGGCTGCACGGGATAGCCGAGGGGATCGAGCGAGCCGAGCAAGCCCAGGCTCTGAAGCGGTTCGGCTGGAGCTACGGGCAGGGCTATTTGTTCTCGCGGCCCATTCCCGCAGAAGACTGCGCCGCCCTGCTCAGGTAGGCGATACTGGCTCGCCAGAGAATGGGGCCTCGACCCATTCATGACAAGTGAGAGTGGACAATTCAGGAGAATCGGGTCGGCACGACTGACAGACAAGCGGCGGATCACAAGATCTCTGTCGTCCTTGTCGACGACCACGAGGAGATCCGCGAGCTGTTCAGCCAGGTGCTGGCCAACGACCCGCGGATCGAGATAGTCGGGCGCGCCGCCTCGGGGAACGAAGCCGTCGAGTGCGTCCAACGGCAGAAGCCCGACGTCGTGGTCATCGATTTCGTGCTGCCGGATATGAGCGGGGCGACGGCCATCGAGCTGATTCGCAAGGAGTCTCCCCACACCAAGGTCATTACCGTCAGCGGACTCGGAGCCCCTGGCGCCTACCAGGCGGCGGCGTCCGCGGGAAGTTCTGCGTGGTTGCGTAAAACCAGCGCGGTGAAGGATCTGCGCGGCGCCATCCACCAGGTCTTCGAGGGTGGGGAGATGAGCGCGGACATGAACGCGCCCGTCGTCGGCGACATCATCGTCCACTACCAACCTGTTCACCGGCTCACCACCGCGGCAGTCGTCGGGCTGGAGGCGCTGGCTCGATGGGCGCACCCCAACGGCTCGATCGTCTCTCCCGCCGACTTTCTTCCGGGCGCCGAAGTCGCAGGCATGGTCGGCGACTTCGACAAGCGCGTCTGCGAACTGGCGACCCGTCAGCTGGGTGAGTGGCACGTCCGGCACCGCACGGAGCCGCAGCGATGGGTCAGCGTCAACCTCTCCGCGCTCGACATGCGCCGGCCGGATCTCCCCGACTGGATAACGAACGCGCTCAACGGATCACGCATCGAACCGGAGTGCATGGTGCTCGAGATCACCGAAGCCGCATTGATCGAGGACGAGGACCAGACCGTGCGCCGGTTGGAACGGCTGCGCGACCTCGGCGTGAGGATCGCCCTCGACGACTTCGTCGGCGCCAAGACGTCGCTGGCCTTCATGCGACGTTTCTCGTTCGACATCGTGAAGATCGACCGAGGTCTCACCGCGCAGCTCCCGCAGTCCGAGGAGGCGGCGAGAGTGATGCAGAACATCCAGGACGTCGCCACGAAGGTCGGTTTCATCTGCGTCGCCGAAGGACTCGAGCGCGACGACCAAGTCGTGGCGGTGCGCGAGATGGGATGCGAATTCGGGCAGGGGTATCTGTTCTCCCGACCCGCGCCCGCGGCCGAGTGCGAAGTGATCTTGGCGGACGACTCCTAAGACCGTTCGAACGCGCCTCGCTCAGCTCAGCTGAGCTTGAAGTGCGGGTTGTAGATCAGACCGAGGATGGACCCGGTCGGCGTGCGGACGCTGGCGGTGATGATTCCTTCGCCGACGTCAGACGGCGCAACGTGGACGGTTGCGCCTGCGGCGATCGTCTCTGCGACAGCCGCGGCAACGTCGGGGACGCCCCAATAGGTGATCGCTCCGTCGGCCGGATCACCGTCGGGCAACAGCCCGAGCTCGTAGCCCGCGACGTCGAAGCCCACGTAGAAGGGCTGATCGAAGTAGGGCTCGGTGCCCAACAGCTCGCTCCACCACGCCTTCGCCGAATCGATGTCCGGAGCGGCGTAGATGACAGTGCGAAGTCCTTCGAACGGGATGGCCATGAGGGTGAGCGTAGGGTCGCGCCGATGCGCGCCGCTCAGATAGTCAGCCACGACGGTCCGACCGCGATGAAGATCGGTGAAGCTCCCGATCCCACGCCCCGCGATGGCGAAGTTCTCATCGAGACCCACGTCGCCGGGGTGACGTTCCCAGACCTTTTGATGACGCGGGGCGAGTACCAGATGTCACCGGAGTTCCCATTCGTGCCGGGCTCCGAGGTGGCCGGCACGGTACGTAGCGCGCCCGAAGGATCCGGATTCTCGCCCGGCGACCGGGTGGTGGGGTTCCCGGGCACGGGCGGCTTCGCCGAGCTGACTGCGTGCCGGGCCGAAGCGGTCTTCCCGCTCCCAGAGAACTTCTCCTTCGCGCAGGGCGCGGCGTTGCCCATGAACTACCTGACGTGTGAGTTCGCCCTCGGGCGCCGGGGCCGCCTGGCCGCGGGGGAGACAGTGCTGGTGCACGGCGCGGCGGGCGGGATCGGCACCGCGGCAATCCAGCTGGCGAAGGCGGCAGGCGGGCGCGTGATCGCCGTCGTGTCCAGTGAGGACAAGGCGCAGGTGGCCAGGAACGCAGGAGCCGACGACACCGTGATGGCCGAAGGGTTTCTCCCTGCGGTGAAGGAGCTGACGGGGGGTCGCGGCGTCGACGTGATCGTCGACCCCGTCGGCGGCGACCGCTTCATCGACTCACTCCGTTCGCTTGCGCCGGAGGGGCGGCTGCTGGTCGTGGGCTTCACCGGCCGCGAGATCCCGACCGTCAAGGTGAATCGTCTGTTGTTGACCAACACCGAGGTGGTCGGCGTCGGCTGGGGCGCGATGGCGTTTCGAGAGCCCGGGTTCATGCGGGAGCAGTGGGAGCGGATGCTTCCGTTGATCGCGTCCGGTGCGATCGATCCGCCGCTGGGCTCGGCTTATCCGCTGGAGAAGGCGCCGGACGCGTTGATCGAACTCGACGAACGTCGCGCCACCGGCAAAGTCACGATCGAACTCCGCCCCACCTAGCCGTTCCGGGCGTACTTTGCCGTCTCAGGCCGGTCAAAGTACGCCCACTCGAGCTAGATGGTGAAGGCGAGGTTGGTGGCGAGGCGGGCGGCTAGTTCGTGGTCGCCCTCGAACGTGATCTCGTGGCCGATGTAGGGCATCGCATCGACGCGTCCGCCGCTGAGCCGGAGAAAGAGCACCGCGGGGAGGGCGACTTCGGCCGTCGGCTCGCCGTCTAGTGCGTCGACGACCTTCGCCCGCTCCTCGACCACCACGTGATGGGCCTCGTTGACCGGCCCGGTCAATCTCAGGCGGACGGTCGTGTCGCGGGGCAGGCCCGCCTTCTTGCCGACGATGTAACCGAGCGCGCTCAGGGGTTCGCGGACCGCCGAGCCCACATGTGAGGGGTCCTCGCGGTCGGCCGCGCCGATCGCGGCCCGAATGTCGAGCTCGTGCAGGTAGCAGTCGAAGTGCCGAATCCGCATGAACCGTCCGTACGTCTCCTCCGGGCTGACCGGGGTCCAGGAGGGCTGGTCGAAGTCGGCCTGCGACATGGCACGCAGCGCGTCGGCGCGCTTCGCCGTCACGGCCCGGAACCGTTCGAGCACTTCGTCGCCCGGCACGCCGCGGAGCGACTCGACCCACGCCTCGTTGAACCGAGCCGTCGGGTTCTTCACGTGCTCGTACGCGGGCACGTCGACCGCGGGGGCCGGCTCGCCCAACAACATCGACTCCGTCCCGATGATGTGGCTGACCACGTCCTTGACGTTCCAGCCCGGAAGACAGGTCGGGCTGGCCCAGTCGCCGTCCGTGAACCTTCCGCACAATTCGGACAGCGCGTCGTACTCCTCGATCAGGATCGGCGCGACGACGTCGCGCTCCACGATGGTCGGCATCGGAGGAAGTCGTAGCATGCAGTTCATCGGCGTGCGCATGCGGCTCAGGAGTCTGGCTCTCGCGCTCGCGTTCGCGCTGGTCCTCGGCGGGGCGCAAGCGACCAACGTCGGCGCGGCCCGTGTACAGGACACCGGCTTCCTG
The DNA here is from genome assembly GCA_035526705.1 of Acidimicrobiales bacterium. Classification (GTDB taxonomy): domain Bacteria; phylum Actinomycetota; class Acidimicrobiia; order Acidimicrobiales; family JAHWKP01; genus JAHWKP01. The sequence goes on from DATLBX010000109.1 coordinate 21,458, forward strand.
TCCATCCCCTTCCGGGAGGACGGCGCGCCCTTCGATCCCCGGACCGGGACCTTCGGTGGGGCGCGGGGCGACGACGGATGCCTGGTCGACACCCCTCAGGCCGAGCGCAGCGACTGTCTGCCCGCGGCGGCTGCGCAGGTCCTGCTCCCCGATTCGCGCGTGCTGTATTGGAACGCGATCGAGGGAGGCGAGACGGTCGACGGCACCGTCGCCCTACAGGGCGGTGACACTTTCATCAATGACCAGTCACGCGTCCTGAGCCTGGACTACCCCAGAAGTCGGGGGGGCAGCTGGATCGCGTCGGGAACGGGTGCCTTCCCCGGCACCCCGGGGGAGCCGGGCCTGGTGCCGGGCGTCATCGAGCCGGGAGAGGGCGATGGCGAGCCGAGCGACGCCAGCCTCTTCTGCTCGGACCAGAAGTTCCTGCACGACGGGCGAGTGCTCGCCGTGGGCGGCACCAACTACTACTCGGAGCCGCGTGTCGCCGATCGCGTCGGCGTTGCGGAACTCGAAGGCGTCCGCAACACGCGCATCTTCGATCCCCGCACGAACCTCTGGACCAAGGCCCCCGACATGCACTACGGCCGTTGGTACCCGTCGATGATCACGCTGGCGAACGGAGACCTGTTCGTCGCCAGCGGCGTGACCAAGCTCATCAAGCCGCTCTATCCGTCGCACATCCACGACAGCGGCACGAACGTGCGCGAGACGGAGACGTTCACCGCGAGCACCGCCAACCCGCAGTTCGTCGACAACGGCCGGCCGGCCGACCGCTCGCTGCCGTTGTACCCCCGGTTCCATCTGCTGCCCAACGGACGGGTGTATTACGACGCGGCCGGACAAGCGTTCAATCCGGCCGGCCAGGCCTACGACGAAGCGCTGTGGAACGAGGCCGCCGTCTACGACCCGAAGGCGCGCACGTGGCGCGGGCTCGGTGTGCCCGGCTTGACCACCGGCGGAGACCCGGGCCTGACCGAGCCGGGATTCCGCGGTTCGACTTTTTCGCAGATGCTGACGCTCCGCCCCGACCGGGAGGGCAGGTACTCCGCGGCGCGCTTCCTCAGCGCGGGTGGTGTGCTCGGTGGTTCACCGGGGAGCTACCTCCCGACGGCGACGGCGCGGATCAATCACGTGGAAATCGGCGCTGCGGGCCAAGAGTCGCTGGAGACCTACGACGCGGGGCGAATGAACGCGGCGCGTTGGTACGCCAGCGGTGTGGTGCTCCCCAACGGTCAGGTATTCGTGACGAGCGGCGGGGATCTCGACGGTGTGGTGACCCCGGCGGCCGAGAGCCCCGTTCGGCAGACGGAGATCTACACGCCGGATGGCACCGGCGGGACGTGGAGCCTCGGCCCGGTCCTCGATCGGGATCGGACGTATCACAACTCCGCGATCCTGCTGCCGACCGGACAGGTGTTGATCGGCGGCCACGCGCCGATCCCGAACGGTTACGGGCCTGTGTCGAACAACCCCGACACGCCGGTGCGCGACGCGGTCAACAACTTCAAGGACGCGTCATTTCAGATCTACACACCGCCGAACCTGGCGCGCGGCTACGAACGGCCTGTAATCAACGGCAACATTCGGGAGAGCCTCGATTACGGCTCCAAGCTGACGATCCGAATCGTGCGCAACACCGACCACATTCACAGCGTGGTGCTGGCTCGCAACCCGTCGGTCACCCACCTCGTCGATGCCGACCAGCGCATGGTCGAGCTGCCGGTGATCGACCGGCAGCCCGGACTGATCACCATCCGCCTCCCCGGCCCTTCGATCCTGCCTCGCGGTCCGTACATGCTGTTCGTGAACCGCGACGTCGCGCCGGGCGGTGAGGTCGACCCAAATCATCTCGTGCCCTCCGTCGCAAAGCAGGTCTTCGTCGGTGCACCGGCCCCCGCCGGGATTGTCAACCTCCCGCAGACCCCACGGTCGCCAGGGCGCTCGTAGCCCGGGCGCCTGTCCCTACCCGGATTCGCCGGGGCGGGGCAGGGGTCGCCCCAGCCTCCCGGTGAAAAGGGCGAGTGCTGAACCGATCAGCCACACGTCGCCGATGGTGAGGCCGGCGCGCTGCGCCAGACCGGTCGCGGGACCCGCGGTGGTCGCGGCCAGACAGAGTGCGGCCGCCCCTCCGGCAGCCCAGGAGAATCGGGACCACATGGTCAGTCCGGCCCGCGCCAGAGGTCGCGCCGCCAGCAAGGGAATGGCGGCCAGCGTGGCGTAACCCACGCCCGCGGCGATGGCGTGCGCGCCGTCGCCAGCCGGGCCATCGAGAGGGAAGGCGGCGACCCCGAGGGTCGCCACTCCGGTGGTCGCTGCCGCAATCCACGCGTGGCCCGTCGGGCTGCGTCGGAGAGCCAACGCGTACAGCGGCACTCCGACGCCGAAGGCGACGAAGCCGGCAGTCATGGCCGGGCGTTCGGCGACCCCCTGCGCGGCGAGGCGGCTGATGTGGTCTTCGATCGGGGTGTACCCGGCCTTACGCCATCCGAGGGCCGACCAGGCGGTGATGAATGCCGCGGGTCCGACGACGCCGCCGAGGGCCAGAGCGCGAGACGGCTTCAAGCCGGCGCCAGCGCGTCGCGCAAGTTGGCCAGTCGTTCGGGGACCACCCGGTACCAGGCCCACTTGCCCCGCCTTTCGCGGGTCAGCAAGCCGGCGTCGGTCAGCACGGAGAGATGGTGCGACACAGTGGGTTGCGACCGACCGACCGGTTCGATCAGATCGCACGCGCACATCTCCTCGGCGTCGGCCGCGGCGATCAGGGACAACAGTCGCAGCCGAGCGGGGTCGGCCAGCACCTTGAAAGCGGCCGCGAGATCCTCGGCCTCCGCCTCGGAAAGCGCGCCCCCCAGTACGGGCTCGCAACAGGTGGTCATCGTCTTCATTTCGGCACCGGCCTTCCATTCGGATGTACCGGGAACAGATTGACGGGCATCAATGTTCCAGCTATCGTCATATCAATCACGGTCGATACGACCGTACCGCCCGAGGAGGCCTTCCATGTCCCGTATCCAGCTCGCACTCAGTGTCAGCGATGTCGACCAAGCCGTCGACTTCTACTCCAAGCTCTTCGACACCGAGCCGGCCAAGCGCGAGCCCGGCTACGCCAACTTCGCCATCGACGAGCCGCCGCTGAAGCTGGTGCTCATACACGACCCGCAGTCAGCCGGCCGGATGAACCACCTCGGCGTCGAAGTGTTCTCTCGCGACGATGTCAGCTCGGCCGAGGCGCGGCTGGCGGCGCAGGGCCTCACCACGAAGGCCGAAGAAGGCGCGTGTTGCTACGCGGAGCAGCAGAAGGTGTGGGTCAGCGACCCCGACGGCGCGCCGTGGGAGATCTACACCGTGCTCGCCGATGCCGACACCATGAGCCCCGCGTCGTCTGAGGCGTGCTGCAGCGACCAAGCGGCGGAATCTGCCTGCTGCAGCTGACCCCTAGCATCGCGGTCATGGCCACCGCTACATACGAAGTAACCGGAATGACATGCGAGCACTGCGTCAACGCGGTGAAGGGTGAGCTCTCCCAACTGCCGGGTGTCGAGCAGGTCGACGTCCAGCTGGAGGGGGGCAAGGTCACCGTCACCAGCGGGGCTCCCGTCGACGCTGGCGAGATCCGCTCGGCCGTCGAAAAGGCCGGTTACGAAGTAAGTGACTGAGGCCATGACCGCCTCGGCGGAACCGCTCGAGCCGCCGCCGGCATCCCGCGCCGGGTTACTGCTGACGGATCGGATGCTCACCGTCTTCATCAGCCTGTTGGTCCTGACCCAGGCGGCCATCGCCGGCCACTCGAACAAGCTCTTCGGTTCGATCAACATCGAGATCCACGGCATGGTCGGCAACGCGGTCTTCACGTTGCTGGTCGTGTCGCTGGTCATCGCCGCGGTGACGCGGGCCGGCACCGCCCGCCTTGCGACTCTGGCCGCGCTCACCGTGCTGGCGACTGCGCAGATCGGGCTCGGCTACATGGGCCGGAACTCGACCGAAGCGGCCGGCTGGCACGTGCCGCTCGGCGTGGCCATCTTCGGCTTGACCATCTACAACCTCGTGCTGAATCGGGCGCAACACGCCCGGCGCAACCTCGCCGATTCCTGAGCGTCGCGTCGCCCATCCGGCGCGGCTGAGTCCGGACCATCCCAGGTTCGGCGAGATCGTCACGGCACACGAGGCGGCGGTCGCCGCGGGTCTCGACACCTACGTCGACCCGGACACCGAGTTCATCGTTATGACACGGGAGTTCCTGCTCGAGCGCGGAACCTGCTGCCACTCCGGATGCCGCCATTGCCCGTACTTGGACGACGCCTGATCCGCGGGCCCGCGGCAGCGGGCTCCGGCTGGAAAACGTGTACCGCGGTTTGTTAATTTTCCGGCGCGGGGTACTCACCCGCCGGTCGGAACCTTCGCCGGCCGCCCGACAGGAGAGGAGAAGAAGGAGGTATCAGTCCGATGCTCATGCGGACCGACCCATTTCGTGAGCTCGACCGGCTCACTCAGCAGGCCCTGGGAACCCGGGTACGCCCGACGGCCATGCCGATGGACGCCTACCGGGAAGGCGACCACTTCGTGGTGCGTTTCGACCTTCCGGGCGTCGAAGCGACGTCCATCGAGTTGACCGTCGAGAAGAACGTGCTCACCGTCGCAGCCGAGCGGCAGTGGCAGCCCTCCGAGACCCAGGAAGTGGTGGCCAGCGAGCGCCCGCAGGGCAGCTTCAGCCGCCAGCTGTTCCTCGGAGAGGGTCTCGACCCCGAGCGGGTCGAGGCGAACTACGAAAACGGCGTGCTCACAGTGACGGTGCCCGTCGCCGAGCAGGCCAAGCCCCGCAAGATCACGGTCAACACCGGCAGCGGCGGCGGCAAGGCCAAGTCGATCGACACGACTTCCGCCGCGGCCTGAGTTACCTCACCCGTCTCGCGCCCAGGGCTGGTTCGGCCCTGGGCGTCAGACGGCGAGCATCTGCCACACGGTCGCGTAGTGGCAGGCCGCACCGAGGACGACGAGTGTGTGGAACACCTCGTGGAACCCGAACGTCGCCGGCCAAGGGTCGGGCGCGCGCCGCGCGTAGACGACCCCGCCGACGGAGTAGGCGAGACCACCGGCCGCGAGTAGCGCGAATTCGCGGCCGTCGAGGGCGCGCAGATAACCGGGGAGGTTGGCGGCGATCGACCAACCCACCAGCACGTAGACGGCAGTGGTCAGCGGGCGCGGCGCGTCGAGCCACAGCATGCGGATGGCGATTCCGATCGCGGCCAGCACCCAGACGGATACGAGCATCACCACGCGGGCCGTACCGGTAAGGGCGATGGTGGTGACCGCGGTGTACGAGCCGGCGATGGCCAAGAGGATGGTGGCGTGGTCGACGCGCTTGAGGATGCGTCGGGCCCGGGGGGGGATGGCGCGGTGGTGGTAGACCCCGCTGACCGAGAGCATCGCCGTGACGCAGACGCCGTAGATGGTGACGGCGACGACATGCCCCGGCGAATCGGCTCGAAGTGCCAGAAGGGCAAAAGCAGCACCCGCCACCGGCGCGGTCAGCCGGTGGAGGGTGCCTCTCAGTCGAGGTCGGACGGCGGGTGCAGCGTCGGTCGCCACCCGACCATTGTGCCGGTGCTATTGCCTCGCGTCGGGGTCACTTTCGCCGGCGGGGCGTACGCGGTCGACGAAGTCGGTGGCCCGCTCCTCCGCGTGCTCGGTGACTGCGGCAACGATCGCGTCGATCACGGTCTGGACGTCGATACGCCGGGCCTCTGCGACGGCGCGCACGGACTTGCCGTCGCGCAGTTCAGCCTTCAGCTCCTCCGGCGTCATGCGGAGGGCGTCGGCCGCGGCCTCGAACGCGACGCGATGGGCGTGGTGACCGGGAGGACGACCCCCTTCGGGGCCTTCGTCCGCGCTGCGCTCGTCGCCTGCCTGCGCCTGCCGGGGCGCGGGTTGAATGTCGCCACCATGACCGCGCTCCGCAGCCGGTCGCTCGGCGCGCTCGACACCTTGATCGGGTTGGGTTTGGGCGGAGCTCAGGGTGGGCGCCCCGAACATGGCTCCGACTGCGCCGCCGGCGGTTAGCGACGCAGTCAGCGCTGCCGCGGCGAGAAGCTTCTTCTTCGATGGCATTTCTTGTCCTTTCGTCGGTGAGCTGCTTTTCACCCATCGTGAGGGTCGAACCTGTGACCCGGCCGTGAACCGGCGACGATTCGTCAAAGAGTTGGCGCGGGCAGCTCTACCCGCACAGCCGTCCCCGTCTCGGGCCTACTCGTGAGACGGACCTTGCCGCCATGAGCTTCGACGACCGCCTGCACGATCGACAGTCCGAGACCGCTCCCGCCCCTGTGGCGCGCCCTCGCCGGATCGGCGCGGTAGAAGCGCTCGAAGGCTCGGGCGGCCGCATCCGCGGGCATACCCGGGCCCTGGTCGGTGACCGTCAGCACGGCGGTCGAGCCCTCGAGCCGGGTTGCGATCTCGATGGCCGAGCCCGGCGGCGTATGGACAATCGCGTTCCCGATGAGGTTGGCGAGTACTTGGCGCAAGCGGGCCTCGTCGCCGTGCACCACGACAGGCCCGGTCGGGTCATCGAAGTCGATATGGCGTTCCCGGTCGACGGCGCGTGCGTCGGCGGCCGCGTCGCGAGCGAGGGCGGTGAGGTCGACCGGAGCCGACTCCAGGACGCGGTTCTGGTCGAGGCGGGCGAGCTGGAGCAGGTCGTCCACCAGCCCGCCCATGCGCACGGATTCCTGTTCGGTCCGGCGCATCGCGTCATCGAGCTCACCCGTGCCCCGCAGCCCGCCCGAGCGGTACAGCTCGGCGTACCCCCGCACCGTGGCGACGGGCGTGCGCAACTCGTGGGACGCGTCCGCCACGAATTGGCGCAGACGGTCCTCGACCCGATCCCGTTCGGAAAACGCGCTGTCGATCTGCTCGAGCATCCGGTTGAGGGCGGCACCGAGCTGGCCGGCCTCTGTCTCGGGATCGGTCTCGGGAACGCGGCGCGACATGTCGCCGGCCGCGATGGACGCCGCCACCTCGCTCATTCGGCCGAGCGGACGCACGCCGAGGTGAATCACCCACCAGGCCACGAGACCCAGCGCGGCGAGGATGGCCGCGGCGCCGAGCAGCTGAACCGCAATCAGCCGGGCAATGGCTTGGTCGACCGAATCGATCGGCAGTGCCAACACGATCACGGCTCGGGCCCGCAGGTCCGTGTAGGCCAAGGCCCGGTAGCGAGGGCCGGGGCCCGCGCTGTCGACCGTGAAGGCCCGCCCCGATCGGGCCGCGACGGCCACCTCCTCCGCCCCGATTGCGGGAAGAGGAAGCTCACGAAGGTTCGGCGCGACGAGAGTGCGCACCGTTCCCGCATCGAGCACGCCCACATAGAGCGACGTGAGCCGGCGAGCCGGTGCCGCCGAGTCGCCGCGGCCTGCGGGGCGCGGTGCGGGCTCCAATCCATAGCTGCGAACGGGTCCTATTGCGCTGGTGAGCTGAGCGTCGACCTGGCCGATCAGATTCGCCCGAGTGTTTCGGGTGATTACGGCCATCACGAGGGCCAGCACGATCGCGACCACCGCCACCGCGGCCAGAACCCGGTTGCGCAGTGACACGAGCTAGGACTCGCGCAGGGTGTAGCCCACGCCGCGAATGGTGTGAATCAGCCGCGGTTCGGTGGTGTCGATCTTGCGCCGGAGGTAGCCGATGTAAGTCTCGACCACGCCGCCTTCGCCGCCGAAGTCGTACTGCCAGACGTGGTCGAGGATCTGCGCCTTGGACAAGACGACGCCCTTGTTGAGCAGGAGGTAGCGCAACAGGTTGTACTCGGTCGGCGACAGCGAGACTTCTGTACCGCCCCGCCTGACCCGATGCGCCTCGTCGTGCATCTCGAGATCCGCGCAGCGCAGGACGGCGTCGTCCCGACGCGTCAGCCCCGCACGCCGGAGCACTGCGTTGGCCCGCGCCACGAGCTCCTCGAGGCTGAAGGGCTTCACGAGGTAGTCATCGCCCCCAAGCGTCAGGCCGCGCACGCGGTCTTCCACGGCATCCTTCGCGGTCAGGAACAACACGGGGGCCTTGCTGCCCTCGGTGCGGAGGCGACGGCACACCTCGAACCCGTCGAGGTCCGGGAGCATCACGTCGAGCACGATCAAATCGGGGCGTTGAGTAGCAGCGGCCTCGAGCGCGTCGCGCCCACTGGCGACTGAGTGCACGTCGAAGCCGTTGTGGCGCAACGCAGCCTCGAGCATGGATCGCAGGTTCTCTTCGTCGTCGACGAGAAGAAGACGTTCGCCGGCCACAGGCCCCAGCGTGGCACTCGTACCTGTGATTTCGCTGAGACCCACCAACTTCGGTTCCGCAAACGCGCTGGGCGCGTTCGGCCGATCGAAGTTGGCTTCAGGTCTGGTCGAGAAGGCTCCTGGCGCGATGCCAGGTGTCCTCGTCCGCCGCAGCGAGCAGCCCGAAAGACTCTTCGGCGGGCAGATAGTCCGATCCGTCCAGCCGGCGCGAGTAACCCCCCGACTCCTGTACCAACAGGGTGCCGGGCGCGTGGTCCCACGGAAGGCTGCGCCAGAAGAGCAGGAAGTCGCGGCCTCCCTCGACGAGAGCCGGGTAGTCGAAACCGGCGCAGCTACCCTCCACGACCGACCCGAACCGCGCGCTGTTGGATGCGATCGTGGCGGCGCGCTCCCGGTCGAAGAACCGGGTGAAAACCGCGCCGCGCAGGCCCGATTCGTCGCCTGCGGCCGGCGGAGCCCGCAGGATTGCGGAGCCGTTGCACTCGGCACCGGCGCCCCGTTCGGCGACGTACATGCGGTCGGCCAGCGGGCGCCAGATCCAGGAAAGACAGGTCCTTCCCTCCTGCACGAGCGCGACCATCACCGACCAATCAGTTCCGCCGTCGATGAAGTTCGAAGTGCCGTCCACTGGGTCGACGAGCCAGGCACTGGCGCCGGCCAGCTCCCGGAGCAACTCGGGTTGCGCCGCGCAGGCTTCCTCCCCGACGACCGGGATCGTCGGAGTGAGGTCCCGCAACCGCGCCGTCAGCATTCGCTCGGCGGCTTCATCGGCGACCGTTACCAGCTCGCCGGCGGACTTCGAGCGGATGTCCCCCTGACGGAGTTGGTTCCAGCGCGGCTCGATCTCCGCCGCACTGGCTTCCCGCATCGCGTCGCCGACGCGCTCGATGAGGTCGGTCGGTAGCGCTGGCACTCAGACGACTCTTGCACCCGCGGCGGCGGGGATGGGGTCTCGCCGCACGCGAGGAGCCGTAGGCGGACGAGCCAGAAGCTAAGAAGGTTCCATGACCCGATTCAAAGTAGGCGTCCAGCTCCACCCACAGCACTGCACCGTCGACGAGCTGCGTCAGGCGTGGGAAGAGGCCGATCGGATGGGGGTCGACTCCATCTGGACTTGGGATCACTTCTACCCGCTGTATGGCGAGCCGGACGGACCGCACTACGAAGGCTGGTCCCTGTTGGCCGCCATGGCCGTGACCACCCAGCAGGCGCGCTTCGGGATGATGGTCACCTGCAACAGCTACCGGAATCCGGAGCTGCTGGCCGACATGGCCCGCACCGTCGATCACCTCAGCGGCGGACGGCACATTCTCGGCGTCGGTGCCGGTTGGTTCGAGCGCGACTACAACGAGTACGGCTACGAGTTCGGCACGGCCCCCGATCGCTTGCGGGCTCTCGGCGAGGCACTGCCGCGGATCAAGGAGCGGCTCGGAAAGCTCAACCCCCCGCCCGTCGGTGACGTACCGATCCTCATCGGCGGGGGTGGGGAGAAGGTGACGCTGCGGTTGGTGGCCGAGCACGCGGACATGTGGAACGGGTTCGGCCCGCCGGAGCAGTTCGCTCACAAGAACAAGGTGCTCGACGAGTGGTGCGAGAAGAAGGGACGCGATCCCAAGGCGGTCGAGCGGACGGCGTCTGTCGGGGCGAGCGCGGGCGATATCGACGCGTGGCTCGGTGCCGGAGCCGAGCACCTGATCGTGGGCGCCGGCGCGCCGTTCGATCTGTCCGAGGTGCAGCGCCTCCTCGACGAACGGGGCTAGCGGCCCCCGCTGGGGCGGAACTGCGTCAGTTCGCCGTCGCGGCAGCGGAAGGTGAAATTGCCCGACGGCGTCTCGACGGACCCCGAGCTGACGTCGGCGCCGTCGGACACGGTCGAACTGCCCTCTCCGCACGACGTGCCGGTCGACCACCACGGGCGGGATGTGGTCGACGCGCCAGCTTCGGTGCACTCCACCAACGGGGGCTGAACCCACACGACGAACAGCACGGCGAGCGCGATGCCGGTCGCCGGGCCCGCAATCACCGCCGGGGCAACCCTGGATCGGCCTGCCCCGCGGCGCGCCGCGAGGTAGACGGCTCCGCCGGCAAAGGGCAGCACGAGGATCCCGATACTGAACAATCCGACGACGCTGACCAGGATCAGAATCGACGCGATCATCGACAACACCACGAGATCGCGATGCGGGATGAGCGCCAGTAGGAGGACCCCCGCGGCGACGACCACGGCCGCGCCAATCGAAACGGCGACGGTGGTGCGGCTGATCGCTTCGACCGGCACCTCGGAGCGACGGACAATGCTGGCCGCCATCGCGGCAGCGCCGAGGAGGAGCGCCGCGCCGAGCGAGCCGACCAAGGCGTTTCCGGCCAGCGATCCGAGGCGCGACCGTTCCATCGCCCCACGGTACGAGCCCGCCGCGGGATTCCTTGGAACGGTTTGGCGGAGCTGTGCGTCCTAGTCGTGTGACTCCAACGGAGGTGGTGGGCCCCGCCACCGGCGCCTGGCCGGAGCCGCTCCTTGCCTGTTACCGAACGGACCGCCTCGAGCTCGTGCGCGTCGCCTATCTGATTACCGGCAATCGCCACGTTGCGGAGGAGATCGTGCAGGACGCCTTCGTGGCCTCGGCCCGAGCCTGGCCGCGGGTCCGCGACACCAAGGCATACGTGCGCGCCGCCGTCGTGAACGGCAGCCGCTCCTGGCTGCGGCGGCGGAGGCTCGAGCGCAGCCACGCGTACGACAGGGCCGAGGCGTCCGTTGCGTCACCGGATGAGTTGTCCGACGTGCTCGGCCGCCTGAACCCCCGGCAGCGGGCCGCCGTCGTGCTGCGTTACTACGAAGGCCTTCCGGACGCGGAGATCGCCCGCGTCCTCGGCTGCCGAATTGCCACGGTTCGCACCGTGATCCACCGCGCCCTGGGCGCCCTGCGCCACGAGATCCAGAGATGAAGGAGACCCGGAAAATGGAGACCGAAGAGCTCGAGACCAGACTGCGCCGGCTCCTGCATCAACGCGCCGCTCGGATCACCGAGACCGACCTGACCCGCGGGGGAGAGGCCGGCGAGGCCGTGGCGCCCCTCACCGTGCGGCCCAACGGGTCTCGCTGGCAGGGCCTGATCGCCGTGGCCGCGGTGCTTCTGGTTATCGCCCTCGCGGCCGCGGGCCTCGCGGCGCGCCGCCCCGCTTCCGACATGGAACAGCTGCAACAGCCCGCCCCGGAGAGCGGCGGCGGTCCGGCGTCGTCACCCGAGTCGCCGGCTCGAGCCTGGCCGCTGACGAACGACGAGCCTCTTCGTGCGGAGAACAACGAGGAACAGCTGCGGACGCCGGAGGCCGCGGCTCGCGCCTACCTGAGCCAGGTCGTGGGCCTGCCGGCGGAGTGGCCCATCGACGAAATAGAGACCGAGGGCGATCGCGCCGTGGCCCGATACGTCCTGCAGGACGTCGAGGCGCAGATCGACCTGGGCCGTGACGCCAACGGGCCGTGGTACGTCCTGTCCGGCGAGACGGAGCTGATCCGCCCCGCGCTGCCGACGTCGATCCTTTCCCCGACCGACGTCTCGATCGCCGCCGGGCCCCGCATGTACGACGCCGGCGCGGACGTGCGGGTGACGGTGTTGGCGACCGACGGTCGGGTGCTGGCCAGCGCCACCACGAGGGTCGAGCCGACAGGTGAGCACCGGGACGCGGGCCAGGCCGGTGCCGCGCCCGTCGTGACTTTGAGTTGGGACAATCGAGAGGTGGTGGCCGCGGTGAGGGCCGACGTCGTCGACGATCACGACGGAGACCCCGCGACGCCGGCCGCAACGATCGGACACTGGACCACAGCCCTGCCCGGCCCCGGCATCGGCGGGCTCCCCACCACGGTCGACGTCGCCACTTCTGCGCCGCTGTTCTCGGCCCCCGGCTCCGCCGACGAAGTCGCCGAGGCGTACATGCGCACCCGGCTGCCGGACTACCCGGCCCCGGACGTTGAACTCGACCCGGCCTTCTACCGGGGCCGCCGCGCTTACGTGAGTTGGAGCACGGGCCAGCAGGGTGAGCCGATCGCGGCAGGAATCATCGGTCTGCGCGTCTCCGGCCAGGACTGGTCTGTGATTGCCGTGAACACCCACGATGTGGACGTGTCCGATCTGCGGAGCGCGGATGGAAAAGTGTCCGGGACCATCACCACGACAAACATCAATTCGCTGTACGCCGATGTCTTCCAGCCCGACGACACACCCGCACCCGGTTCTCCGAGGCCCGAGGGTCAACCGGGCGCGGCGTACCGATTCGGCACGGCCGGGGGCCCCGGCGACAAGTCTCTCGACATCGCCGTCCCGGTCCAGCCCGGTTCCGCGGTCGTCCGCGTGAACTTGGTGGGCGGCACGCTGCTCTCGCTAACCGAATTCCGTATACCCGTCCCGGAGCGATAGCGGGCGCGCCCTTGGCTACGCGATGCCGAGGGCGACGATGGCCGAGACCAATGCGATGGCTCCAACGCAGTCGACCGAGGAGGTGATCGCGGGGATGCCATAGGTATCGGGATCGAGGCGAAAGCGAAAGGCACCGACGCTGCTGTAGTACGCGACGACGACCACGAACAGCACTGCGCCGGTCGCGCCTAGGAGTGACGCGCCGAGCATGGATCCGATTCCCGGGCTCGCCTTTCCGAGCCAGCCCGCGACCACGTGCGCCCCCAGCCCGTTGAAGACATAGAGGGGTATCGCGAGGAAGGCAAGAAGTCCCGCATCCCAGCGGGCCGCCGGAGTCGGCATGGCCGTCGCCTGCAGCGTTCCGAGATGCAGACGGCTCGACAGGCGACTCGACAGGATGCCGCCGAGCGCGCCCGCGCTGCTGACGAAGGCGGGCACGAGGATCAGCAGCGCCGGGAAAGCCGACAAGGTTTCGAGTCTGCGCTCGATGACGACACCGGCGAGGGTGCTGAGCAGCAGAGCCAGCACGAGGATGGGCCAGGACTGGCGGACAACGCTCCGGAGGAGCTCGCGCCGGGCCCGCCAGCCGTAGACGACGGCCGCCGCGGCCAAAACCGCGACGAGCCATCCCAATCCGACCGAAAAGCGGCCCCGCCCCACGAGGTGCGCCGCGGCCCAAAGCGCCGGGAGCGTCAGGACGTCGCCCAAGGTCGACACGATCGGGGCGACCAGGTTGTCGAGGTCCCATCCGAAGCGCGCCGCTCCCAATGCCAGCAGGACCGTCGCGATCAGCACGATGGCCGAAGCGAGCATCCCCCCGAGAACCGAGATGGTGGCCAGGTCGAGCACCGAGATCGTGTGACGCACGCCGAACGCGACGGCGACCACCTTCGCCACCAGCGCCAGAGCGAGCGAGAGGCCCGCCGTCAACAGCAGCGAGGCGATGACGTTGTCGCCGAGCGCGGTGCCGCGCCGCAACGAGGGGCGGAATTGGCCCGTGTGGATGGCGGTGCTGAGCCGGCTCCCCAGCGCGGAGAAGACGTTTCCCCTCAGGCCGATGGCCGGCGGGACGAGAATGAGCAGCCCGGGAAGCCGCTCGAAGGTGCCCGTGATGGCGCCGAGGAAGGCGCCGGCGAGAAGGCTGGTGGAGCTATTGAGCGCGAGCGCGACGAGGCTCTGGCCCGCCACCGAAAGGTTCGGGCCGAGTACGGCCGCGAGCCGGCGCCACGTGGCGGCCGGTCTCGGGCGCCGAATGAGGCGTCCGGGCGACAACGGAGGGACTTGGGGGTTCCATGGGCATGAGCAATCGTCGGTCGAACTCTACGCGGCCAAAAAAAGAAGAGCCCCGGCCGAAGCCAGGGCTCTTCTGTGAAGGTGGCGCGAACTAGCCGGCGGTGGCGCCGGTGCGCTTGTCCCCGCTGGTCACGGTCAATTCGGCGCGCATGCCCTTGGTGAAGTGCGGCGGGCCGCCCTCGACCTGCGGCGGGCCGTCGCCACCGGCGCTGGCTGCCTCGAGGTACTTCGCGGGGTCGGCGCCGGTCGGAATGAAGCAGGCGACGAGGTACCGGCCTGGGTCGGCCAGGGTGCCGTCGCCGACCGCAGCAATCTGCTCACCGCCACCTGGAGGGCCGAGCAACACCGCAGCGGGCGGGCCGCCAAGCGCCGCCTGGCCTTCTTCTTCGGGAAGGGCCATCAGCTCTTCCACCGAGCGCTTCTCGGCGTCGGGGATCTTGAAGGCCACGAACTCGTGGAGCTCGGCGGTGGAGCTGTTGGTCACCGAGAACTTGGTGCCCGCCGGAACGCTGTCCGGCAAGCCCTGGAAGCCGTAGTCGACAAACGTGACCGTGACGGGCTCCGCGGCGGCCGCTTCGGTCGTGGTGGTCGTGTCGTCGTCGCCGGCGTCGTCACCCGCGTCGTCGCCGCAGGCGCCGAGCGTGAGGGCAGTGACGGCGGCGAGCGCGAGCGCAGTCATCCGTCGGGGAGTGGTTCGCATTTAGAAGCCCTTTCTGAAGGCGGGTTCGAGTGTCCGGGGTACAGGACGGGCTGACCCTACAGGCCGATGTATCCGAAGGCCCGTTTCGCGGCCGACTATCGGATTGTGTCCAACTCGGCCCGGGCACGCGCCACGAGCGCGCCGGCGTCGTCGGAAAAGAGCCGCACTTCGTCCACGCGCGCTCCTCGGCCCCTCGGGAGCTGCAGGGTCCTGGGCTCCCGACCAAACTGCGCCACATCGCCTAACCCCAGGGCGGCGGCGCCGGGAGGTCGTCGCGCTGCAGGCGCCCGTAGAGCCAGGCCAGCTCCTCGGCGGGGTCGTCGAATTCCGCGTTGTTCGCCTCCGGCGGCAGACGGTCCCACACCCGCTCTCGGGTGCGGGGGAGCCACTCGAGTACGAAGTCTTCCGGCCAGGAAGCCCAGGTGATCCCGATGTCGAGGTCGACGAGGTGCACCTCTACCTCCTGCCAGCGGCGCGACGGGAGCTCGAAGAGCGGCCGGGCCTTTCCGTTCGCGTCACGGCTGCGGCGCGACCACAGCCGACCCGGCAGGTCCACCCATGCGGCCTCGGCGGCTGAGGCTGACTGCATCACGTCGTCCGCGAGCTCGCGGGCGGAGCGCGATGAACCCGACTCGATCTCGGCGCTCCGCCCCCCGTAACCCCCTGGGTACTGGTCCACGACCTCGCCGCGGCGGGCTGCTGCGGCGCGCCGAACGTGACTGTCCGCGTTCCGAGCCAGGTGTGCGAGCACGTGTCCGATCGTCCACCCGGGGAGCAGGCTCGGGCGCCCGATGTCGTCGTCGCTCAGCGCCCCCACGGCCTCGAACAAGCGGCGATGCGCATCCGCCACTCGCGCCAGGTCGCGTTCGGGAATGATCATCGGGGTGGATTGAACCGGCGGTTCAGGGACTCGACCGGGTGGCGCGATGTGATGCGAAATCAGGGCGCGATGACCGTTTCGAACAACGGACGGACAACACGAAACAACCGTAAACCAACCATGCCCCGCAGCTATTCAGCGGCCTTTCCAGCCTTCCGAGCTGGAATACATGAACGCAAACAAGGCCCTTCGCACAGTGGTTGCAATCGCAGTCTTCATGGTGGTGATGGGCGGCTTCGGAATGAAGTCGGCCAGCGCCCAGACGCCCGCCGGCGACGACCCCGCGGCCGGCGCCCGCATCCTCGAGCTGGTCAACCGTGACCGCGTGCAGAACGGCCTGGCACCTCTCGCCGACCGCGCCGACGTGCGGGCCGTCGCCGCCTCCTGGAGCGCCTCGATGGCGCAGGCGCAGGCGCTGTCCCACAGCGACGACTACTTCTCGGCCGCTTCGCACAGCCGGCTGAACGCCAAGGCCCTCGGCGAGAACGTGGCCCGCAACGGCAGCGTCGACGACGCCCACGCCCGCCTGATGGCCAGCCCGCACCACTACGAGAACATCATGAACGGCGCTTACACCGTCGTCGGCATCGCAGTCTTCCGCGACGACCGGGGCACCTACTGGGTCACCGAGGACTTCCTGACCCCCAAGGGCTCCGCCAGCGCTCCCGCCGCACCGGCTGCGGCACCAGCACCGGCACCGGCGCCCAAGCCCGCCGCCGCCCCCAAGCCCCGCACCGTGACCCCGGTCGCCGCTCCGGCCCCTGCTCCTGCCCCCGCTCCCGTCGCCCCGCCGACCACGGTCCAGCAGGCCGAGGCGGCGCAGGCCACCGTCGACACCGCGCTGATCTCCGCCGCTGCCCCGCAGCTCGGCGGTTGGAACGGTGGCCCTCCGGCCCCCGCCGCCGCCGGTGGCACCCATGGCCTGTCGAGCACCAGCCTCACGATCCTGGCCGCCGCGGGCGCCAACCTCCTGGTCGCACTGGCGCTGGTCGCCGCCCGCCGCAGCCGGAACGCCTGAAGAACCCGAAATAGCCCGAACTGATTACCTGTGTATCCCGTTGTGTCTGTCAAGTATCTGACCCGTAAGGACGATGTACCTTCTAGGAGGGAGGTGACCACAATGAGCGTCACCAGCACCAGCAG
>DATLBX010000110.1:0-25480 GCA_035526705.1 Acidimicrobiales bacterium
TCGACCTTGTCGCCCATGAGTTCGGCCACTGCCTCACCATCGGGCACGTCGGCGATGGGCTGGAAGGCTCGTGGGGCGCGCTCCCGTCGAACGACATCATGGCGTACAGCTCCGATCCGCCCGGGCTCAACAAGTGCGTCTCCACCCTCGATGTGGAGGGAGTCGCGCTGCGGATGAGCAAGTACCTCGATGTGAACGGCGACGGAGTCGTCGGACGCAGCGACCAACTCTTCGCCAACGACGCAGCTGGCGAGGGCGGCAACCCGTTCCAGGTCCAGCATCCGTCGGACCACCTCTACGCCTCGAGCACCGGCGCGGTCGAGCAGTGCCCCCAGCCCGACCTCGGCCTCCTGCCCGCGGCTCAGCGGACCGACTGGACACCGACTCCCATACAAACCAGCGCGCCGACGCGCACATTCAGCAGCCCGCGAACGGCAGACCTAGGGACGACGCCGCGGACCTCGAGGACCGAGCCCGCGCCGACGGGATCCTCGCCGGCGACCTCCGACGGTGCGACGTCGCCTGCTCCGGCCGACCAACCCGCCGGCGACGTCGACACGTCGGATGGAACGAGTGATGGCGCGGCACCCGCCGACGCGTCGATCACCCGCGTCGAAGGCGCGGATCGAATTGCGACCGCCGTGGCGGCGTCTCGTTTGGCGTTCGCGCCCGGCGACGCCGGTGCCGCCGTCATCGCCCGCGCCGACCAATTCGCGGACGGACTGGCCGGCACGTCCCTGGCCGTCTCGCACTCCGCCCCCACCCTGCTAACCGCCGGCTCGGCTCTCGACCCCCGCGTCGCGCAGGAACTTCGACGAGCGCTCCCCGCGGGAGGTCAGGTCTTCCTGCTCGGTGGGCCCGCAGCCCTCGCCCCTCAGCTCGATGCCGAGCTGCAGTCGATGGGCTACCGCGTCTCGCGACTCGCCGGGGCCGATCGTTTCGAGACCTCCGTCCGCATCGCCGCCGCCCAGCCGCGACCCCAGTCGATCCTTCTTGCCACCGGTCAGAACTACGCCGACGCGCTCGCCGCCGGCGCGGCTGCGGTCCAAGCCGACGGACTGGTGCTCCTCACCGACGGCGACACCGTGCCGCCGGCGGTAGGCGATTACCTCTCCCAGAACGCAGATGCACCGCGCATCGCCATCGGCGGACCCGCGGCCCTCGCGGTTCCAGGCGCCGAGAACGTGGCCGGCGCTGATCGTTTCGAGACCTCAGTGCTGGTTGCGCGGCGCTTCTTTCCGTCGCCGAACCTGGTGGGACTCGCCAGTGGCATCTCCTTCGCGGACGCGCTGTCAGGCGGAGCTCTGCTGGGCCGTCTCGGGGCTCCGCTGATCCTCATTGCGCCTGATCAGCTGCCGGATAGCGTCTCCCGTTATCTGGGAGCCAACCGAGTGAGCATCGACAACCTGCTGGTTCTCGGCGGCGAATCGGCGATTGCGACAGGAGTCGCTAACGCGGCTGGCGAACTAGTGAACTAATGCGATTTGGCCGACGGACCGGAGTTCTGTTGGCGGCCTGTTCGATGGCCGCGGCTCTGATCGTCGCAACCATCTCCACTCCGGTGTCGGCCCGCCCCTCTGACCAGTACTCCGGCACGCACTTCGGCGACGACAACCTCCCCGCGGGATGCAGACAGGACATGCCGGTGCGCCAGCAGATCTGGGAAGACGAGCCGCCGACCACCAACGTCTGCCATTACATGAGGACAGGGTTGAATGCCCTCGATTCCCCGCAGGTGGACGTGCTGGTGACGGTGCCGTTGTCGCCGACGGTCGAGCGGGACATGCGGATCATGCGCCAGTCCGTCGAGATGTGGGAAGGCGGCATTCAGTACCTCGCCGCTGAGATGGGCCTCGACTGGCTCGCCGCGGGGATGGACTTTCACATCACGCTCGACTACTTCGACCCGTCCGGCGGACAGGGCGGCGAGTTCACCACCTATCCCGTCGTAGATCCCGAAATCGTGGTGATCGCCACGAATCCGGCCGGCGGCATTGGCATCGGTATCGACCCGATCCCGGGACTCGGGTTGCCCTGCTATCCCGTCGCCAATCCTCTCGACTTCCAACAGTGGGAGAGCCTTCCCGGGTTCAACAGCCACCACGAGTCGCGCACCGGCACCTACGTCGAGGATTGCGGCGGATCGGGCGGCAACATCTGCTTCGCCATCAACGGGGCCATCGATCCGGCTCCCGAGGACCTCGACGTCTTCGGCCTGTTCGATCTGGTGGCCCATGAGTTCGGCCACTGCCTCACCCTCGGCCATGTCGGTGACGGCGCGGAGGGCAGTTGGGCCGACGTGCCGACCAACGACATCATGGCCTACAGCGCGGATCCGCCGGGCCTGACCAAATGTGTCTCCACGCTCGACGTGGAAGCGGTCGCAGCGCGCATGAGCAGCTATCTGGACACCAACGGCGACGACGTGGTCGACGAGAACGACCTCCTCCTCGTCAACGACCAGATCGGCCAGGGCGCGAACCCTTTCCAGGTGCAGCACCCCGACGACCACCTGTACGCATCCCACAGCGGCCTGCCGCGGAACTGCCCTCAGCCCGACATGGGCCCGGTGCCGGGCGAGCGCACCGACTGGACTCCCTCGTAGCCAATTAGCCTCGTCGAGATGGGCCTGCCTCTAGACAAGTTGGGGAAGACGTACGACGAGCGGATCGAAGTGATCGATCCCGACCGCGCCAAGGCGTACGCCGCGGCAACCAACGACGACAACCCGGCTTACACCTCGGGCAAGTACGCGCCTCCGGTCTTCGGTGTCGTGCCCACCTGGGACGCGATGTCTCTCGCAGTGGCCGACGTTGTTCCAGCCGACCAACTGCCGATGATCGTCCACGGCGAGCAGGACATGCACTTCGCGCAGCCGCTGGTGCCCGGCATGAAGCTGCGCACGGTCGCGCAACCCGTCGCCTACCGCGTCGGCGGCACGGGGACGCGTTGCACGGTGCAGGTCGACTCGACCACCGAGTCCGGCGACGCCGTCCTGACCCAGTACGTGACGCTCTTCGTGCGCGGTCTCTCCGATGGGGAGAGCGGCGGACCAGACAAGCCGGACCACCGGTTCCCGGCCGAAGCTCGCGACCAGGTGATCGGCGAGCTTTCGATTCACGTCGACGACGACCAGACCTTCCGCTACCGCGACGCATCGGGTGACCAGATGCCGATCCACGTCGACGAGGACTTTGCCAAGGCCGTCGGACTGCCCGGGATCATTGCCCACGGCCTTTGCACGATGGCGATGTGCTCGCAGGCCGTGGTCAAACTCGCGGCCGACGGTGACCCCTCGCGCCTGCGGCGCCTTGCGGTGCGGTTCTCCAACAACGTGTTCCCGGGCAGCGACGTCGTGACCACGCTGCACGACGCGGGCACGACGGACGACGGCCTGCGCGCCGTGGCGTTCGAAGCGCGATCGGGTGGGCAGGCCGTCATCAAGAACGGCCGCGCCGAAATCCACCCGGCCTAGATAGCGGTGGCGCGCCTGCGACTCTTCGCGCAGGCCCGCGAGATCGCCGGTACGGCGGGCTCGGAGATTCCGGGGGCCACGGTCGACGCGGTCCTCGCCGCTGCGGTCGCCCGATTCGGCGCGGAGTTCGATTCATTGCTGGCCCACTGCGCGGTATGGGTCAACGGTGAGCCCGCCGATCGAACCACCCAGGTGGGCCCCGGCGACGAGGTGGCGGTCCTGCCACCGGTCTCGGGCGGCTGAGGTTGACCGCCGGCTGAAGTTGGCCGCCGCCCGGTGCTCGCCGGCCTGAGCCGCCGGTAACCTCGGCGCGTGGACGCCCGGCTGACGCACGTGTTGGATCCCGCCTACGTCGCCGACATCCAGTCGCTCTCGACCGACGAGGTCCGCAAGCGCCGCAGAGAGTGCACCGAGGTGGAAACCGCCCTCTCCTACGTCCGCCGCTTGGCCCAAGGCCACCTGGACATCCTCGTGGCGGACCTCCAGCGCCGCGCCGTCGGTGACGCCAGTCCTGAGGTCAGCCAGATGGTCAATCAGCTCAGTGAGATTCTTTCGAGTGGACCGCCCCGGACACCGGGCGCCGGCCGCCTTCCGACCATCCTCGCCCCCGATCTCGACGAGGCGATGATCGGCGAGCTCGAGAATGCACTGGCCGACCTGACCATCGGCGACCTGGCGAGCATGTCCGACGAAGAAGCCATCGCCCTCGGTGAGCGGCTCCGAGACTTCGAGCGCAAGGTCTCCAAGAACCGCCGCGCCCTGCACGAGCACATGGCGCTGTTCGAAGCAGACATCGTCCGCCGCTACAAGCAGGGCGAGGCCAGCGTCGACACTCTCTTGGCTCAGTGACCAAGGCGAAGGGCTCCGGGCCCCCGCCCAACTGGGACGCGAAGGAGGGCTCCGGGGCCCCCGCCCAGGGAAATACGGATGAGCCGGAATCCGCGGAGGCGGGCGGCGCTCTCAAGCCGTTGCGGGAGATCTCGGACCGCGCTCGGGGCGTGGGCGAATTCATCCGGGACCAGCGCAGCGCGGCGCGACTGTCCCTCCGCAACGTCGCCAAGTCCGCGGGGATCTCCAATCCCTATCTGAGCCAGATCGAGCGCGGGCTGCGCAAGCCCTCCGCGGAGATCCTCGGGCAGATCGCCCGCGCCCTGCGGATTTCGGCCGAGACCCTCTACGTGCAGGCCGGCATCCTCGAGGAAAGGGGCGAGGCCGACCTGGAGGACGCCATCAGGCGCACCCCTGACCTGAGCGACGAGCAAAGGCAGGCTCTTCTGAACGTTTACCGGTCCATGAGGTCCAGCGAACAGCGTACGGACGGGGAAGCAGAAGCCCAGAAGTAGCGTTGGCGCACTTGTGCGCCGTTTAGCCATCCTCTCGATGCACACGTCTCCGCTGGCACAGCCGGGCTCCGGAGACGGGGGCGGAATGAATGTCTACGTGCGCGAGCTCGCGACCGCGCTGGCCCGATCGGGCGTCAGCTGCGACCTCTACACCCGAGCCTCGGACCCCGGCCAGCCCGCGACGGTGAGCATCGAACCGGGTCTCGAGGTGCATCACGTCCCCGCCGGCCCCGTAGCCCCGGTGCCGAAGGAGCTGCTCCCGGATCTGGTGGACGAATTTGCCGACGGGGTCATGCGCCGCATGGCCGACGGCACCGAGCTCATCCACGCCAACTACTGGCTCTCGGGTCAGGCCGGGCACAAGGTCAAGCACGCCCTCGACCTGCCGCTCGTTTCGACCTTCCACACGCTGGCGCGGGTGAAGGCCGCGGCCGATGAAGACGAGCCGGCGCGCCGGGCGGTGTCGGAGGCCGACACCGTGCGCTGTTCGGACGCGCTGTTGGTGTCGTCCGCCGAGGAGGCGCTCGACCTCGTTCGGCTCTATCAGGCCGACGCGGACCGTATCGAGATCGTGCCCCCCGGCGTCGAGCACGCCTTCTTCGCACCGGGTGACCAGGCCCAGGCACGCCGCGCCGTGGGACTGCCCCAAGACATTCCGGTCCTGCTTTTCGCCGGACGCATACAGAGACTAAAGGGCCTCGAAGTCGCGGTTCGCGCCATGGCACTGGTTCCGGGATCACCGATCCTCGTTGTGGTCGGCGGGCCTTCCGGCGCGCAGGGGCAGGACGAGTTGGACGGCGCCCGCGAACTGGCGACGCGCTTGGGCGTGAGCGATCGCGTCCGCTTTGTGCCGCCGCAGCCGCACGAACTGCTGTCGACCTATTACCGAGCTGCGGACGTGTCACTCGTGCCGAGCCGCTCCGAGTCTTTCGGCCTCGTCGCTTTGGAAGCTGCGGCGTGCGGTACGCCGGTCGTGGCCAGCGCGGTCGGCGGGCTGCGCAACCTGGTCGAGCACGGCCGCACCGGCTTCCTGGTCGAGACGCGAGACCCAGCTGCCTTTGCCGCCGCCGTCGAGTCCCTCCTCACCGATCGGTGGAGGGCGGCGGAGATGTCGGCCGAAGCCGCGGCGAAGGCTCGCAACTACACATGGGGCGCGGCGGCCGTCGGGCTCCGCCAGCTCTACGAGAAGTTGACGTCGCGCGCCCTCGTCGAGTGCCGCTGACCCCCTCCCGGGGACCGGACGCACCCCTCGAATCCGCGGAGCTGGAGCAGGTCGCGGCCCGCGTCGACGCGTGGGTGAAGGAGCTCGCCGGCGCGGGCGAAGGGGTGTTGGGAGTCGACCGGGATCACTCGGATCCGGTGGCGCGCCGCTGGTTCGTGCGTTTGGCAGGGGAGGACAAGGCCGTCACGACGGTGTGGCTGACCTTGCGCGAGCGGACGCTGCACGTGGAGACCCAGTTCATGCCCGCGCCGGAGGAGAACGTCGAGGCCTGCTTCGAGTATTTGCTGCGATCGAACGTCGACCTGCACGGCCTGGCCTTCGCCATCGGCTGGGAGAATGCGATCTATCTGGTGGGGCGCACCCCCGCCGATTCGCTGGACTCGGAGACCCTCGACCGCCTGGTCGGTGGCGCGCTCTCGTGGACGGAGGAGCACTTTCGCAACGCGATGAGCATCGGCTTCGCGTCCAGATATCGCCACGTTCCGCGCGAACGTTGAGTGTTCCGCGCCGCGGCTATTGCCGCCTCCTCGGTGTGTCGCTAACGTCGCCCACGTCGGGCCCGAGGTACGGGACGGCAGCGTTCCTTCGGGGAAGTGGGAACGATGCCTGACGGTTCCTCGGGCCCCGGCGCGTCCGACCCGCCGACGGCCGGGCGCCCCCATCCAACCGCTGCGGAGCCTGGGGCTCCACCCACGCCCGCGCCGCTCGTGAACGCAGTGGCGAAACGGCCGCCGTTCGGGCTGATCCTGTCGATCACCATCACGGGCATCGTCGGCTCGACGATCGTCAGCCCCGTTACCCCCGACATCGTCGCCGAGCTCGGCGGCGGTGACCGGGCCATCGGCTTCCTGGTCGCGGCTGTGGCCGCGCCGGGAATCGTGCTCGCCCCCATCATCGGGGTGCTGGCGGACCGTTACGGGCGGCGGGAGATCCTCGTGCCCTGCTTGGCGATCTTCGGCATTGCGGGAGGGCTCGCTGCTTTCGCGCCCTCCCTCGGCGTGTTGATCGTGCTGCGCCTGTTTCAGGGAATCGGATCGGCCGGGCTCATCAACCTGGCCGTGACCCTGATCGGCGACCACTGGGAGGGAGTCGAGCGCGCCAAGAAGATCGGCCAGAACGCGGCTGTCCTGACCTCGGCGATCCTGTTCGCGCCGCCGCTCGGTGGGCTTCTCGGGACCGTTTTCAGCTGGCGCGCTGCCTTCCTGCCCCTCTGGTTTGCCGTGGTGACCGCCGCCATCGTCTGGAGGGTCCTCCCGGCCGGCGTGCGCCACGACGCCTCCATCGCCGACCAGCTGCGCGCCGCCGCCCCCTTCCTCAAGACCGCCACCGTCGCCGGGGCGATCGTCGCCGGCTTCATCACCTTCCTACTGATCTTTGGCCTGTTCCTCACCCTCATGCCGGCCTTCCTCGCCCGCGAGTTCGGGGCGCCGGCCGCCCTTCGCGGCGTCGTGGCGGGCGCGCCGGCCATCCCGTCGACCATCGCCGCCCTTTCGCTGGGCCGGTTGCGGAGGAGGCTAAGCCTCAGTGCCCTGGTGGCCGGGGCCGCCCTCTGCCTGTCGCTCGGATTTGCCCTGGTGTCGGTAGCTCCGGCGATCTGGGTCGTGGTAATCGCCGTTGTCGTCTACGGGATGGGCGAGGGCGTGATGATCCCCGTTCTCCAGGACGCGGTGGCGGGAGCGGCCCCGGGCGCGAGCCGTGGGTCGGTCGTGGCCATCTTCGTGGGAGCCGTACGTCTGGGCCAGACCAGTGGGCCCCTGGTGGCTGCCCAGAGCCTGGCCACGCTGGGCGCCCGGAGCACTTTCGCCATAGGCGCCGTGGTGGCCGGCGGGCTGGCGCTCCTTGCCCCCATAGGAGCCTGGCGGCTAGTCTCTCGGAGGCCCAATGAGGGGTCGACAGACGGTGGGGCGGTGCCGATAGCTCCTGGTTGAGCGTCGGACTCTCTGCTCTTCGCCGTGTGCGGTTCGCCCAAGTAATTGGCCGGGGCCCGGAGCCCTTCGCCAAAACGACGTTATGACGCCGACTAGGACGACAAACCCGACGAACGCCGGTCACCGGTCTCTCTCCGCCTCCCGCGGCAGGTCGCGGCTGTGGCGCGGGCCCATCGCGCTGCTGGTCCTGCTGCTGGTCGGCGGACTCGTGGCCCCGGCCGACGGCGCCGGCGCCGACTCCCTGGCCGCCCAGCGCCAGCGCCGCGCCGCACTCCGCGCCCAGAGGGCGAAGGTCGCGGCTCAGCTCGACACTTTGAAGGCCTCCGACCGTGAGCTCGAAGCCGCGGTGGCGGCCCTCGGCGCCCAGGTCAAGGCCACCCAGGCCCAGGCCGCGGCCGCCAGGCGCGCCGTCGACGCAGCGCGCAAAGCGGTATCCGACGCCGAGGCGCAGCTGGCCCAGACGCAGGCGGAGATCGCGGCCATGTCCGCGGAGGTCAAAGCCCGGGCTGTCTCCTCCTACGTGCGACCGCAGGGCGACCTGCTCAGCTCGTTGGCGACTTCTTCGGACCTGAACGAGGCCACCCGCCGCACCGCCTATCTGACGCAGGTGGCGAAGCGGGGCCGGGACGTGGTCGACCGGCTGGGCGCAGCCCGCGAGGACCAGGAGATCCAGCAGGAGGCGGCTCGCAAGGCCCGGGAGGCAGCCGACGCCCGCAAGGCCGCGGCGGACGCGAAGGCCAAGAGCGCGGCGGACGCGCTGTTCGAGCAGGCCCGGGCCAAGGCCGCGCTGGACGGCCGGATCCGCGAGTTCCAGGGGCTGATGGCCCAGATGGCGGCCAGCGATGCGGGACTGTCGAGCCTGATCCGCCAACGGGAGGCGTCCTCGTCCATCGGGTCCGGGGTGGTCGGGGGAGTTTCTTCGAAGGGCCTTATCTGGCCCACCTCCGGGCGGGTCACCAGCGAGTACGGCTACCGGTGGGGCCGCCTACACGCCGGAATCGACATCGGGGCTCCCACGGGTACGCCGATCCGGGCCGCGCAGGCCGGTGAAGTGATCTTCTCCGGCACGCAGAACGGTTATGGCAACACGGTCGTCATCGCCCACGGCGGCGGGTTCTCGACCCTCTACGGACACCAGTCGAGAATCGCCGCCCGCGACGGCCAGCAAGTGGCGCGGGGCGACGTCATCGGTTACGTCGGCAGCACCGGCCATTCCACCGGCCCGCACCTGCACTTCGAAACCCGCGTCAACGGCTCCGCCCAAAACCCCCGCAAGTACCTCCCGTAGCCCCACCGCCCACTGGGCGTACTTGGGCAGGTAGGGCCGGCTCTTTCACGCCCGCTCGGCGCGCGGCGCGCGTTTCGGGCGTGCTTGGGCACGCACGCCGGGCCTTTTCACGCCCGGCCAGGCCTCAGTCGGCGCCGAGGTGCTTCGAGCGGGCGGTGGCGGCTTGGACGGCGGCGACGACCGCCTCGGGGAACTTCTCGTCTCGCAGGACTTCGAGGCCTGCGGCTGTCGTGCCGCCGGGTGACGTGACGGCTTCGCGCAGGGCCGCGGGCGATTCCTCCGAGCTCTCGAGCAGGCGACCGACCCCAACCACCGTCTGTCGGGCCAACGCGGCGGCGACGTTCTCGTCGAGCCCCGCGGCGACGCCGGCCATGGTGAGCGCCTCGGTCAGCAGGAAGACGTAAGCCGGCCCGGAGCCGGACAGGCCCGTGACTGCGTCGAGGTCCGACTCCCCGACCCGGACGACGTTCCCGACCGCCCCGAGAATGGATTCCGCCCACTCGAGGTCCGCGTCGAGCGCGGCCACGCCTGGCGCGATGGCCGCCGCACCCGCGCCGACCTGGGCAGGCGTGTTGGGCATGGCCCGCACGACCGGAGTCCCGGCCTTCAAGCGGTCTTCGAGCTTGCGGGTGGGCACGCCCGCGGCGATGGACAGCACGCGCCGGCACCCGGCCTCGGCGACTTCCCGCGTGGCCGTGTCGACGTGCTGCGGCTTCACCGCGATCACAACGCCATCGGCCTCGACCGGTGCCCCGTGGACGCCGATACCGGGGAACAGTTCGGCCAGCGCCTCCCGGCGGCCGCTGTCGAGCTCGACTATTGCCAAGTCCTCGGCGGACCAGCCCGCTCTCAGGAGACCGGCTACGAGGGCCTCGCCCATCCGCCCGCCCCCCACGATCAACAGCCGCACCGGTGTCATGGCTCGAATCTTCGCACCAGCCCCAGCGCCACCAGAAGTCCCAGTGGCAAGTCGGGTCACACACAGGTACAGTCGCAAGTAAGCGGAGAGGGGGTGTCCGAGCTGGAACCCACAACTTATTCACCGGCCCGGTTCTTCACGGTCGCGGAGGTAGCCGACCTCGTGCGGGTCTCGAACATGACCGTGTACCGGTTGATCCAGCAGGGCGAGCTCCCTGCAATTCGCGTCGGTAGGTCCTACCGGATCAAGTCCGAGGACGTCGACCAATTCCTCGCCGCCCAGTACCAGTCCGCGGGCTAGCCACACCGCGGGGTTAGGCGGCTCAGCCGTCCTGCGAGACTGCGTACGTGGGCCGGCATTACGACACGATCTCGTTCTTGTCCGACTATGGGTCGGACGACGAATTCGTCGGCGTGGTCCACTCAATCGTGCGTTCGATCGCGCCGCACGTCTCGGTCGTCGACATCACTCACGGTGTAGCGCCGCACGACGTTAGGGCCGGCGCGCTCGCGTTGGTTCGGGCCTGCCAGTACATGGTCCCCGGGGTCGTGCTGGCCGTTGTCGACCCGGGTGTGGGGACCGAACGCCGAGCGATCGCGGTCGAAGTGGGTGACGGCGATTCGGTGCTCGTCGGGCCTGACAACGGGTTGCTCGCGCCTGCCGTCGCGATGACGGGCGGCGCGGGCCGGTGTGTGTCCATCACCGCCGAGAAGTACCGACTGGAGTCGCCCGGAGCGACGTTCGCGGGCCGCGACATCCTCGGCCCCGCCGCGGCGCACCTCTGCAACGGCATCGACATTGCCGAGCTCGGTGAGCTGGTCGACCCGATCGGCCTTTTGCCGGGCGTCGTGCCGCTGGCGCAGATGGACGAGGAGAACGGAACCCTGCGCGCCGAGGTGCTGTGGGTCGACCGATATGGAAACGCGCAGCTCAACATCGGACCGGACGACATAGAGGGTTGGGACGAGCGGATCAGCGTGAAGTGGTCGGACCAGACGCGCACCGCCAAACGATCGACGTCCTACGCCTCACTCGGCCAAGGCCAGCTCGGCATGGTGCTCGACTCTTACGGTTTGTACGCGTTGGCCTTCGACCGCACGTCGGCCGCGGATCAACTTCGCCTTCGGCCCGGCGATGGCGTGACGCTCTCGGAGGCTCGCTGATGCGGCGCGGCACCACGATCGTCCTCGCGCTCCTGCTCATCGCGATCTTCGCCGCCGCCTTGCTACAGCTACTTCTGGCGCGATGAGGACCAGCTAAGGGAGCAGGTGCTCCTCGATGACGTCCGCCACGGCTTCTGCGCCTTGGGGACCGAAGGTGATTGTCCAGTGATTGGTGTCGGCGATGGTGCCGAGGTCCGTGATGTTCGTGCCGGGGATCAACTGCTCGGCTAGCGCGTCAGGAAACAACGGTGGGATGTCGTCGAAGATGCCGCGCTCGGCCCGCACCATCCAGGCGGGGCACTGCATGCGCGTGAAGTCAGTTTTCCGATCGGTCTTGAGAAGGTCGTAGTTGTATTCCTTCACCGCTTCGGCGGATACGCACGACCGGTAGGTGTCGCCATCCTCGATCAGGTCATAGGCGATGTACTCGTCGACATGCGGACCCCAGTAGTCCTTCAACCCGGGGTGCACCTTCCAGAAGTCGGCGTAAGCCTCGGGACTCTCGAACGTCATCGATAGGCGCGCGATCGACGGACCCAGGAGTGCCTGGATGAACGCGTCGGCGTCGAAGTCCGGGGGCGTCGGCAGGGTGAGCCCCCCATCGATCAGCAGGACTGACTCGATGCGGTCCGGATGCAATGCCGCAGCCGTGGCGGAGATGTAGCCGCCCATCGAATGACCCGCCAGACGGATGCGCTCGAGGCGAAGGTGATCGGCCAGCGAGATCAGGTCTGCCGCGTACTCGGTGACGCCGTAGGGGCCGGGGAGGTCGGAGCTGCGGCCGCGGCCACGCACGTCGGGGGCGATGACGCGGGCCCGGCCTTCCAGGACGCGGCCGACGAGCGAGAAGTTCAGGTGGTTCGCGGTGATGCCATGCACACCGATCACGACAGGGTCGTCCGCGTCTCCCCACGCGCCGGCACGCATGGATCCACCGCGCACCGGGAAGTCGAACGTCTCGTAACTCACGGAAGCTCCATTTCAGAGAGTTGCTCGCGCAACACCTTCTTGTCGAGCTTGCCGACGCTCGTCTTCGGGATCTCCTCGACGATCACCAGCTCGTCGGGCAGCCACCACTTCGCGACCAAGGTCGACAGAAACTCGCGAACCGAACCGAGCGTCGGTGCCGCGCCGTTCCGCGGGACGACTACGGCCACCGGTCGCTCGTCCCACTTGCGGGACCGCACGCCCACGACGGCCGCGTCCGCGACATCGGGGTGCGCAAGCAGGTGTCCCTCCAGCTCGACCGAGGAGATCCACTCGCCGCCGGACTTCACCAAGTCCTTCGAGCGGTCGACAATGCGGAACACGCCGTCGGGCTCGATGCTCGCCATATCCCCCGTGCGCAACCAGCCGTCCGGAAAGCGACCGTCGTCCTCCGCCTGAAAATAAGCCGATGCGATCCATGGGCCTCGTACCTGAAGTTCGCCCACGGTCTCGCCGTCGGCCGCGCAGACCACCCCGTCGTCCGCGACGACTCGCGCTTCGAGACCCGGGAGGATCGTGCCGGTTCGTTCCTTGACGTCGATCAGGTCCGCGCCGGCCGCGCCGCGGTGACGGCGACGGGGGCGCGACGCGCAGGCCAGAGGCCCCGTCTCCGTCATGCCCCACACCTGGAGGTAGTCCACGCCCACCTCCTGGTAGGCCTCGATCAATGCACGCGGCGACGCGGAGCCCCCGACGAAGATCAAGCGCAACGAAGAGATGTCGGCCTCACCGCTCTGCACCAACGGCAGCAGGGTCTTCCAGATGGTCGGGACGCCGGCCGCGACCGTCACCTTCTCGGCGGCGATCAACCGCGCCAGCGCCTCAGGCGACGAGTCGGAACCGTGGAGCACCAACTCCGCTCCGGTGAACGGCGCGGAGTAGGGGAGGCCCCAGCCGAACGCGTGGAACATGGGCACCACGGGTAGTACACGGTCGGATTCGGATAGCCCGATCGAATCGACCATGCAGGTGGCCATCGAGTGCAGCCACATGGCGCGATGACTGGAGAGCACACCTTTGGGCATGCCGGTTGTACCCGAGGTGTAGCAGAGACCACAAGCGGCGGCCTCGTCGACGTCCGGCAGTCGACTTAAGGGCGCAGACGCGGCGACGAGCGCGTCGTGATCCGAGAGAGCTTCGATTCCGGGAGCGTCGTCAGGGCCGTCGCCCATGCGCACCCATTGGCGGACGCAGTCGAGTTTTGGCGCCACCTCACCGAGCCGTTCCACCAGCTCGCCGTCCACGAACAGCACTCGATCGTCGGCGTGATTCACGATGTACGCGATCTGGTCGTCGAACAATCTGACATTGACGGTGTGAAGTACCGCGCCGACCATCGGAACCGCGAAGTACAACTCCTCGTGTCGCGAGGTATTGAACGCGAAGCTGGCCACCCGATCCCCGGGACGGACACCCAGCTCGTCGACCAGCGCAGTCGCGAGGCGGCGGACGCGCTCTGCGAGCGCCCCGTAGGTGGTGCGCCCTCCCTGAATATGGGGTGACACGATTTCGCCGTCGGCGTACACCGACTCCATACGCTGGAAGATGCCGCAGATGTTCAGCGGGGTCGGCTGCATCAGGCCGGGAATCGTCAAGACTCTTCACCTCCGGGTGCGGCCCGGGGGATCAGGGCCAACACGAGCAGCGCCGATTCGGCCGGGACCCGTGGGTCCAGCCCGGTCAGCTCGGCGACGCGCCGTAGACGATACGAGACCGTGTTGGCGTGGACGTTTTCGCGGCGCGCCGTCTCGGGCACCGAGCCCGCTCCCAGAAAGGTGCGCAACGTGGACGTGATGAGTCCGCCGTGGTCCTTACCTTCTAGGGCGCCGAGGACCCGACGGCGAAGCGCGTCGGCCGCTGCAGGCGTGCCCGCCAGCAGCTGCTCCAGGAGGAGATCCTCCGGTCCGAAGCGTCCCGAGGTCACGCCCGCGGCGCGCGCCGCGAGCATCAGCGACTCGATCGAGGCCACCTCGCGGGCGAGCGCAGGCCCGGGAGCCGCGGCGCGGCCGAAGGTGATGAGGCCGCCGAAGGCGCGCCTCCCGATTCGTTCCAGCTCAACGCGTCCGGCGGGCGCGGGCAGCAGCAGCAACACGCCGGAGCCGCGCGGTCCGGCGATGGTCCCGTCCGGCGCGCCATCGGCAAGGGAGTCGATGCGACCGGCGGCCCCGTCTCCGACGAGGAGGACCGGCACGTAGGCGTGCGCGAGGACGGTGGAGAACCGAATTGCGGTCGCGGTGATCTCGGCGGCGTCGGCTGCGGCCAGGAGAGCCTCGAGAAGCTCACGCCGTCGGGCATCGAGACGGCGCAAGTGGTCGTGGCTGGCCGCGAGGTAGGCGGCCGCCGCGACCGAGGCGGCGCGGTCGACGAAGTCCATCCACTTGGCGCCGAGCTCGGCGAGCGCGCCTTGCTCGTCGGGTCCCGTCGCCGCGACCACGGCGTCCCACACCACGCGCCCGGCCAGCCGGTACACGTGCAGCATGGGCTCGAGCGGCACGCCCATTTCGAGACGGCGTCGGCCCATGTCGGTGAGTTCGGTGACAACGCCGATATCCGGTTCGCGCCCGGCGAGAATCGGCCAAAAGAAGGCCTCGACCAGGCGGCGCGAAACGGGCAGCACCTCGGTGGCCATAACGCGTGCCTCGAGCGCCGCGTATTCGGGGACATCCTGTCGGTACGCCTCGCCCATTCGCGTGACCACTCCATCGAGGTCATCGAGGACGCGCTGGGCAACCACCTGTACCGGCCGCGGTTGCCCGGACAGCGGGACGACATTCGTCATTTCGCGGCCGTGCTCTTACGCGACGAAGCTTTCTTCACTGCGGCCTTCTTCTTCGTTAAACCGGTCTTGCGGGGAGCGGCCTTCTTGGGTGTCGCGGTTTTCTTGGGAGACACCTTCTTCGCAGCGGCTCTCTCGACTGTCGCCTTCTTCTTGGCCACTGCCTTCTTCCGGGGTGTGGCCTTCTTCGTGGCAACAGCGGCTTCGGGCGCGGCGGGCTTCGCCACCGAGGCACTCAAGAGGCGCCCGATGCCCAGGAGCTCCGCGAGGTCGTCGTGGTCAACCTTGTCGGTGGGCGCGTCGTGCACCACCACGCCCTGGCGCATCACGAGAATTCGGTCGGCGAGGTCGAGCGCGAAGCGCGTGTTCTGCTCGACGAGCAGCATCGTTACCCCGGTCTCCCGTGTGGCCTCCAACGTGTCGACCAGTCCGGCAGAGACCAACGGCGAGAGGCCCGCCGTCGGCTCGTCGACGAGGACGATCCGCGGTCCGCCCATGAGGGCGCGACCGACGGCGAGCATCGCCTGCTCGCCACCGGAGAGGCTTCCCGCCAATTGTGAACGCCGCTCGGCCAGCCGCGGGAAGCGATCGAGGACCCCTGCGAGCGCCGGCTGGTAGGCGGCGGGACTCTTGCGCCGCAGCAAGTAGGCACCGAGGCGCAAGTTCTGTTCGACGGTGAGCTCGCCGAAGACGTGCCGACCCTGCAGCACGTGTCCCATGCCGCGCCCAACTCGCTGCTCGGGAGACAACGCGGTCACGTCCTCACCGTCGAGCCGAACCGTCCCGGCCCGTGCGGGGAGAAGCCCGGCGAGCACCTTGAGCGTCACACTCTTGCCTGCGCCGTTCAAACCGAGGATGGCGACGACCTCACCGGATCCGACGGAGACGTCCACACCGTGAAGCACGGTGGCCGCGCCGAACCCGGCGCGGACGCCGACCGCTTCGAGAGTTGCACCCCCGGCCGTTGCCATCAGCCGCCCATTCCTCTCGCGGCTGGGCGCCCCAACCCAGCCGCGGCGGAGCGTGGGACCCCACCCACGCCCGCCAACGTCGGGGCGCCGAGGTAGGCCTCGATCACGTCGGTGCGAGCGATTACTTCCTGCGGGGACCCGTGGGCCAGCGTCCTTCCACTGGCCATGACCCACACCTCGTCGCACACATCCATGACGAGCGGGATGTGGTGCTCGATGATCAGGATCGTGCGACCCAGTTCGTCGCGCAGCTGTCGGAGACGCAGCGCCAGGCTCTCGATCACGCCGGGCGCCATCCCCGCGGATGGCTCGTCGAGCATCAGCAGGTCCGGCGCGTTCATCAGCGCACACGCGATTTCCACGATTCGCTGCTGTCCGCCCGAAAGTTGGTCGATGGGTCGATCGGCGAACTCCGCGAACCCGATCGCCTCGAGCGCCTCGGTGGCGCGTGCCTCGAGGTCGGCCTCGGTTCGTCCGGCGCGCGGCAGATAGGCCAGGGACGAAATGAGTCCGTAATTCGCGCGAGCGTGCTGCGCGAGCAGCAGGTTCTGATGCACCGACAGCCGCTTCGCCAGGCCGACGAGCTGGAAGGTGCGTCCCAGGCCGGCCTGGGCGCGCTGGTGGGGTGCGAGCGCGCCGATGTCGTTGCCGCGGAGCTTCAGCACGCCGGCATCCGGAGTCACGAATCCAGAGATCGTGTTGAAGAGCGTCGTCTTACCCGCTCCGTTCGGTCCGATCAGGCCGATGATCTTGCCTTCGGGCACGACGAGGTCAGCTCCGTCGACGGCCTTGAGGCCGCCGAAGGTCACGTGGATGTCGCGGACCTCCAACAGCGGACCTGATGTGGCAGTCGGCGTGTCGGAGATAGGAAGGGGAAGCGCGGCGAGGTCGGGGAGGGGCTGGGTCGAGGCGTCGTCCTCCTCGCCCTGGCGCCGCGCCGCGCGTATCTCCTTCTTCTCCCGCGCCTCGGCGATGGCGCCCGCCACGCCTCCAGGGTGACGGGCCATGGCGAAGATCAACAGGGCCGAACCGAGGATCAGGTCCCAACCCTGCACTGCCCGCAGAAGTTGAGGCACCACGCCGAAACTTGCGGCCGCAACGACCACACCCACCCGGCTCCCCAACCCCCCGATGACCACGAAGGCCACGATCGTCAGGGAGAAAAGCGGAAAGGCGAAAGTGCGCGACTCCACGAACAACAGCAAGTGCCCGTGCATCGCGCCCGCGAGCCCTGCGAGCGCGCCCGACAGCATGAACGCGATCATCTTGTAACGGGCAACGTCGACGCCGAACGATTGCGCGACGCGCTCGTCCTCTCGGATGCCGAAGAAGGCGCGGCCGAGTTTCGTGCGCACCACGTTGGCGTCGAGAAGCCAGACCACGGTCGTGATCACGAGGATCAGAGCGAGGTAGTCCGCGTTCTCCGTGAAGATGAAGGTGTTCGCCACCGGGCGCGGCAGCTCGACGCCGGCCGAACCTCGCGACAGATACGGGATCTTGAGGATCGCGGCATCCATCACGGCCGCGAATCCCAGCGTCGTGATGGCGAGGTAGATGCCGCGGAGTCGCAGCGCCGGGAGTCCGACGATGAAGGCGATGGCTGCCCCCATCACCATGGCCACCATCACGCCGAACATGTACGACCACCCGTACCGCCCGGTGAGAATGCCCGATGTGTAGGCCCCGGTAGCGAGAAGCGCGCCGTGGCCGAGCGAGATCTGTCCGGCGTACCCCATCAGCAGATTCAGGGAGAGGGCCATCGCCGCGTAGGTCACGCCGATTCCGAGCATCGAGGCGCGAGCGTCGGTGAAGACCCCGGGGATGAGGCGAGAGAGCAGGGGGGGCAGCACGATCGCGGCGACGACCACCGCCAACGCGGTGACCTGGCGCCGCGTAGGCCGATATGTCATGCCGCCCTCCGGGCCAGCAAGCCCTGCGGCCGGATCAGCAGCACCACCAGGATCACCAGAAACGAAGCGATGATCTCAGGGGCGGCGATCGAGGACCCGAGGAACAAGTAGCGAACCACCTGGTCCACCACACCGATCACCAACCCACCCACGAACGCGCCGGCGATGCTGCTGAGTCCTCCCACCAGCGCGGCGGCCAGCGCGGGTACGAACAGAAGGGTCATCACGCCCGGGAAGAAGATGCCGATAGTGGGCTCCACCAGCACCGCGGCGATCACGCTCAGCGCGCCGGCGACCGTCCAGCTGAATGCAGAGACACGGGCCAAGGGCACGCCGACCAGGCGGGCCGCATTGGCATCCTCCGCCGCGGCGAGCACGCCCAACCCGAAGTCGGTTCTCTGAAGGAACGCGGTCAGTCCGAAGCCGATGGCCAGGGCCGCGACCAGAGCGAGCAGTTGCGTCGGGCTGACGAAGATGCCGAATACCTTCGGCCCCAACCCGTCGATCGGCTTGGCGAGGAAGCGCGGCGCGCTGCCGAAGAACTTGAGCTCCAACGAGAACAGCAGCAGGAGTAAGCCGATGGTCGCCACCGCGACGGAAAGCCGCTCGGCTCCGAACATTCTCCGGACGACCAGTCGCTCGAAAGCAAAGCTCACGAGCCCGCCGATCACGAGGGCGGCAAGCGCTCCCACGATCCAGGGCAAACCGAGTCCATCGTCGCCATCGACCACGAAGTAGGCGACGTACAGGCAGAAGGTCCCGATTTCGGCCTGCGCGAAGTTGATGACGCGTGCGCCCTTGTAGACGAGCACGATGCCAACCGCGAGCAATCCGAAGATCCCGCCGACTACTACCCCCGAGACGAGGGCCTGACCCATATCCGCCCTAGTTCAAATGCTCGCGGCACCAAGAGGTGGTGCGGAAGGAGGCTCCGTTACGGGTTGTCGACTCCATTGTGAAGAAGGCGTGACCGCCGAGGTGGCCGCCGAACGAGTCAGGTCGGGTGAAGTCGACCGGGCAGTTCGGTG
This sequence comes from Acidimicrobiales bacterium, assembly GCA_035526705.1. Lineage (GTDB taxonomy): Bacteria > Actinomycetota > Acidimicrobiia > Acidimicrobiales > JAHWKP01 > JAHWKP01. The sequence continues at coordinate 19,011 of DATLBX010000110.1, forward strand.
GCACCGTCGCCTTGAAGCCGGACAAGAAGATTCCGGCCATCCGGTTGCGCGTGCACTGGGGGCCGCACCTCTCGAACATGTCGTGCAAGGACTTGTTGGCCACCCACACCTGCCAGAGGATGTCGTTCGTCTTCACGCCCGGACGGTGCTTGGCGTACGCCGCCTCGAAGCGCGCGATCTCCGCGCCGTATCCCTGGTCCGCGAACTCCTTGAAGCCGCCCTGCGTGTACGCGGACCATGCCGCCACGCCATCGATGGGCTCGGGGCCCACGACGTCGAGAGTCGTCTGGAAGGGGAACACGACCCACTTGTGCGGGTGGTAGTCCTGGTTCTGGGCCTGGAAGATCACTTCACCGGCGCCGAGTGCGTTTTCCCAGACCCAGACGACTTCCGCGCCGCGGTCTCGTAACGCGACGATTTCCTGGTTGTACACGGCCTGGTTCTGCGTCACCGGAAGGTCGGCGACCACTTGAATTCCGGCCCGTTCCAGAAACGCCTTGCCGGCGCGGTAACCCGGCTCCCAGTTCTCACTGCGCCGCCAGAGGATGCCGATCTTCTTGTCCTTGTACTTGGCGAGAATGTGCTCGCCGAAGGCCCGACCGATGTTCTCCACCGACGGCAAACCCGTGAAGCTGTAACGCTTGCCCGCCAACCCGGCCTCGACGGCCATGTGGTGGAAATACAGCATCTTGTTGGCCTCGGCCCAGGCGCGAACGGCCGGGATCTGGTCGAACCCGATGCCGCCGAGCAGCAAAAAGATGTTCTTCGACTTGCACGTCTCGGCCGCGGTGACCGCCTGGTCCGGCTTATAGGCGTCGTCCTCGTAGGTCACCTGCACCTTGCGACCGAAGATTCCACCGGCCGCGTTGACCTGCTCCCAGTAGACGTTCAGGTCCTCGGGCCGGGTGTCGAATGCCTGGGCGAAGGTCAACGCGGCGTGCGCGCACATGCGGATCTCGTTGGGAGTGATCCCGATGGTGTTGTCGGCACCCGCGTAGAGGTCCGCATCGCGGATGGGCTGCGCCGTGCCGCCCGATCCCCCGACGGTGCTCGTGCCCGCACCCGTGGTCGCCACCTGGGTAGTCGCGGCGGCCCCGCCCTGAGGCCCGGGCGGCGCGGCCGTGCCGGGGGCCGGAGCTCCGGGGGCGCCCGGCTGGGGCGCGCCGGCTTCCACCGGGGTACCCGGCGCAGCGGTGGGGTCGTCGAGCGCGGCGGCCGAGTCACCGGACTGGGATCGATCCTCGGTGGCGAGCTTGTCGCGGTTCGGAAGCGAGCCCGAACAACCCGCAGCGAGCAGGGCCAGCGCCATCACCAGGGCAATCGTCCTCGCCTGTCTCCCCCGATTTCCCATGCCTGCCTCCCGTTCGCCAACCGCGGTTGTGGATCTGGCGAATGCTTACACCTCCGATAGTGCCCGGTGCGCCCAAAGAGGCGGGTTGGTGCTTGTGATATCCACAATCTCGTCCGCGGTCAGAGTCGCATCAGCCTGCGGAGGAAGATTCAGCGTCGCCGGCGTGGGTGGGGTCCAGCGCACCGCCGCGGCTGGGTGGGGCGACCCAGCCGTTCAGGGAATTGACAAGACCCCACTCAGGTTTACTATCGTGTTCGTATCAAGGTCTGAATCGACCCCGTCAAACCACCACAGGAGCGCAAAAATATGCCCAAGGCCGTAGGCATCGACCTCGGTACCACCAACTCAGTCGTCGCCGTGCTCGAAGCGGGCGACCCGACTGTCATCCCGAACGCCGAAGGTGGCCGGACGACCCCTTCCGTCGTCGGCTTCGCCAAGGGATCCGCCGAGGTCCTCGTCGGTGAGGTCGCCAAGCGTCAGGCCATCACCAACCCGGACCGGACCATCCGGTCCGTGAAGCGGCAGATCGGCACCACTTGGAATGTCGACATCGACGGCAAGAAGTACTCGCCGCAGGAGATAAGCGCCCGCATCCTGCAGAAGCTGAAGCGCGACGCGGAGGCCTACCTCGGCGACACCGTCACTCAGGCCGTCATCACCGTCCCCGCCTACTTCGACGACGCGCAGCGCACTGCGACCCAGGAAGCCGGGAAGATCGCGGGCCTCGAGGTGCTCCGCATCATCAACGAGCCGACCGCGGCCGCCCTCGCTTACGGGCTCGACAAGGAAGCCGACAGCGACGAGACGATCCTGGTGTTCGACCTCGGCGGCGGCACGTTCGACGTCTCGATCCTCGAGATCGGCGAAGGCGTCTTCGAGGTGAAGTCCACCAATGGCAACTCCCACCTCGGTGGTGACGACTGGGACCAGCGGGTCATGGACTGGCTCGTGACCGAGTTCAAGAACACCGAAGGCGTGGACCTCGGCGCGGACAAGATGGCGCTGCAGCGTCTGAAGGAAGCTGCGGAGAAGGCGAAGATCGAGCTTTCCAACGTCACCGAGACCAACATCAATTTGCCGTTCATCACGGCCACCTCGGAGGGCCCCAAGCACCTCGACCTCAAGCTCACCCGCTCGAAGTTCCAGGAGCTGACTGCGGACCTCGTCGACGCGTGCAAAGGCCCCTTCGAGCAGGCGCTCAAGGACGCCGGCGTCTCCACCGGTGACATCGACCACGTCATCCTCGTCGGCGGCTCGACGCGTATGCCGGCCGTTCAGGAGCTCGTCCACTCCCTCACCGGCAAGGAGCCGCACAAGGGAGTGAACCCCGACGAGGTTGTGGCTCTGGGCGCCGCCATCCAGGCCGGCGTGCTCAAGGGCGACGTCAAGGACGTGCTTCTGCTCGACGTGACCCCGCTGTCGCTCGGCATCGAGACGAAGGGCGGGATCATGACCCGCCTGATCGAGCGCAACACCACCATCCCGACCCGGCGCGCCGAGGTGTTCACCACCGCGGAGGACATGCAGCCCTCAGTGGAGATCCACGTGCTGCAGGGCGAGCGCGAGATGGCGTCGTTCAACAAGACGCTCGGCAAGTTCCAGCTGGTCGACCTCCCGCCGGCGCCCCGCGGCGTACCCCAGATCGAAGTCACCTTCGACATCGACGCCAACGGCATCGTGCACGTATCCGCCAAGGACAAGGGCACTGGCAAAGAGCAGTCGATGACAATCACCGGTCAGTCGTCGCTACCGAAGGACGAGATCGATCGCATGATGCGCGACGCCGAGGCTCACGCGGCCGAGGACAAGGCGCGTCGCGACGAGGCTGAGGTCCGCAACCAGGCCGACACCCTCGTGTACCAGACCGAGAAGTTGCTCAAGGAGCAGGGCGAGAAGATCACCGGCGACGAGCGCGACAGCGTGGAGTCCGCATTGGCCCAACTCAAGACGGCCATCGCCGGCACGGACGTCGAGGCCATCAAGAGCGGTGTCGAAGCACTGGGCACCGCGAGCCAGGGCTTTGCGTCCCGGCTGTACCAGGAGGCTTCGGCCCAACAGGCCTCCGGGGGCCAAGGCGGCTCGTCCACTGATGGAGACCGCCCGTCGGACGACGACGTTGTCGATGCCGAGATCGTCGACGAAGACGACAAGGCCTGATGGGCGAGCCTGACACCCCGCAGCCCTCTCCGGAGGAGGAAGAGGCTCTCGCCGCGCAGATCGACGAGACCTTCGAAGAGATAGACGCGGAGTTTCCCGAACCCGAGGACCTCGAAGAAGGGGAAGGCGAGGCGGAGCTCGACGGTGGGGTCGACACCATCGACCCCAGCCCCGACTACCTCGACGACCTCAGGCGGCTGCAGGCGGAGTTCGAGAACTACAAGAAACAGATGGTCCGGCGCCAGGGCGAGCACCTCGAGCGGGCTGCGGAGTCCATCGTGACCAACCTCTTGCCGGTGCTCGACGCGGGCGATCGCGCCAAGGCGCACGGCGCCGCGGAGGCCGCGGGCATCGCCGCCCTCCTCTACGAGACTCTCCGCAAGGAGGGGCTGGAGAGCTTGGAGTCCGAGCCGGGTGACGCGTTCGACCCCAACGTTCACGACGCGGTCGCGCACGAACCCGCCGACGACGAAGCCGACGCGGATGGCGCGCCTGCCGGCGCGGTACTCGTTGAGGTCTTGCGGGAGGGCTATCGCTGGAAGGGCCGTCTGCTACGGCCCGCGATGGTGAGGGTGAAGGGCTAGAGCAATGCCTGCGGCTGGTACGCGCGAGTGGTTCGAGAAGGACTACTACAAGGTTCTCGGGGTGCCGCAGTCGGCCACCGAGAAGGAGATCACGCGCGCCTACCGCCAGCTGGCCAAGCAGTACCACCCGGACGCGCACCCGGGTTCGGAGGACCGGTTCAAGGAGATCTCGTCGGCCTACGACGTTCTCGGCGATCCCGCGAAGCGCAAGGAGTACGACGACATCCGCAAGCTCGGGCCGCTTGGGGGCTTTGCGGGCAACGGACGGGGCGGGTTCAACGTCGGCAACGTCCGGGTCGACGACCTGGGAGATATCGGCGACCTGTTGGGCAACCTGTTCGGCAAGGCGCGAGGCGGCGGCCGCAGTTCAGGCGCACCGACAGGGGCGCGCCGGGGCGAGGACCTCGAAGCCAGCCTGCACCTCTCCTTCATGGATGCAGTGAACGGCATCACCACCAGTGTGAGCCTCGTGTCCGACGCGGTGTGCTCGATGTGTTCGGGCACCGGCGCCGCGCCGGGCACCTCGCCGGTGGTGTGCGACACCTGCAACGGCCGCGGCGTGATGGACGAAGACCAAGGGCTCTTCAGCTTCAGTCAGCCGTGCCGCGCCTGCGCCGGCCGCGGCATGAAGGTCGAGACGCCCTGCCCGACGTGCAACGGCAGCGGCATCGAACGGCGACCCCGGCAGGTGAAGGTACGCATACCTTCCGGCGTGTCGGACGCGCAGCGCATCCGATTGAAGGGACGCGGCGGGCTGGGCCGGGACGGGGGGCCTCCGGGGGATCTCTACGTCGTCGTGCGCGTCGACAGCCACCCGGTATTCGGTCGGCGCGGTCGCAACCTGACCGTGAACGTGCCGGTGACCTTCGCCGAAGCCACCCTGGGCGCGACCATCAAAGTGCCGACCTTGGAGGAGCCGGTTTCGCTGAAGATGCCGCCGGGCACTCCTTCCGGAAAGACATTCCGGGTGAAGGGCAGGGGCATCGCGGCCTCTGGCACCAAGGCGGTGGGAGACCTGCTTGTGCGGGTCGAGGTGGCCGTACCCGAGCAGTTGACCGAAGAGCAACGGGTCGCGGTGGAAGCGCTGGCGACTCAGACATCAGGGGCCGAGTTGCGGTCCCATTTGGGGGTGTCGTAATGGTCGATCGATTCAATGACCGAAGCGGCGTTTACGTGATCTCGGTGGCCGCAGAGCTGGCCGGGGTGCACCCGCAAACGCTGCGGATCTACGAGCGCCGCGGCCTGCTCGACCCCGAGCGCACTTCGGGGGGCAGCCGTCGGTATTCCGACGCGGATCTCGCACGGCTCGAGCGCATCGTCGAACTGACGAACTCCGGGCTGAATCTCGAAGGCGTCAAGCGCGTGATGGATCTGGAGGACGAGGTGGAGCGGCTGCAACAGCAGATCGACGGCCTCAACCAGCGCTACCGCCGCGACCTGGTGCCCTACCGACTGGCGAACGGAGGGAGGTAACGATGTCGACCTTTGACCCGAATCGGTGGACACAGAAAACCCAGGAGGCCTTCAACGACGCCGTTTCCCGGGCGCGAGCGGCCAATAATCCGGAGGTAACGCCGGACCATCTGTTGGCCGCGCTGCTGGGTCAGGAGGCGACCGTGGTCCTGCCCGTCCTGCAGAAGGTCGGGCAGGCACCCCTGTCGGTCCGCAACCGTGTCGAGGAATCGCTCTCGAAGCTCCCGAAGGCCTACGGGTCCGAGGCACAGATGGGGCGCGCGTTGCGCGACCTTCTGGCTGCCGCGGACGAGCAGCGCATCGAGCTGGGTGACGAATACCTCTCGGTCGAGCACCTCTTGCTGGCGCTAGCCGACAAGGTCGGGGTAGATCGCGAGACGCTGCTCGGCGCGCTGCGAGATGTGCGCGGCAGCCATCGGGTCACATCTCAGAACCCGGAGGACAGCTACCAGGCGCTCGAGAAGTTCGGGCGCGACCTGACAGCGCTCGCCGAGCAGGGCAAGCTCGACCCGGTCATCGGCCGCGACGAGGAGGTCCGGCGCGTGATCCAGGTCCTCTCCCGGCGCACGAAGAACAACCCCGTACTGATCGGCGAGCCGGGCGTCGGCAAGACCGCGATCGTCGAGGGCCTGGCGCAGCGCATCGTCGCCGGCGACATCCCCGAGAGCCTGCGCGACCGGCGCGTGATAGCGCTCGACATCGGCTCCATGCTCGCGGGCTCGAAGTACCGCGGCGAGTTCGAGGAGCGGCTGAAGGCCGTCCTCACCGAGATCCAGTCGGCCGCCGGCGAGATCATTCTCTTCATCGACGAGCTGCACACGCTGGTCGGCGCCGGCAAGGCAGAAGGCGCCATGGACGCCTCCAACATGCTGAAACCGGCGCTGGCGCGCGGCGACCAGCGTGTG
>DATLBX010000111.1:0-26968 GCA_035526705.1 Acidimicrobiales bacterium
GGGACCGCCTCCAACTCGGCGGATTCCTCACCAAGTTCTCCGGCGGATGTCTCGCCGTCTTCACCGCGGCGGAGTACGAGGTCGTGGTGAACCGCCTGCGCGAGCAGGCCCGCAACGGCGAGCTCGGCATCGAGACGATCCGGCAGGTCGCGGCCTCCACCATCGACGTCAAACCCGACGGCCAGGGTCGAGTCCTCATCCCCGAGTCGCTCCGGAGTTGGGCCGGCATCGAGTCCGACGTCGTCGTCGCCGGCATGTTCAACCACATCGAGATCTGGCCGCTCACCAAGTGGGAGGCCCGCCAGGGTCAGGACGAGGTCATCGCCGGCGAGGACGCTCTTGCCAGGGCGGCCTTCTGATGACCCTCATCGATTGGTCTCGTGACAACGCAACCAGCCTCGGACGCTCCGCGTCCGCAGCAGAAAAAACCGGAGTACGGATCATGCGCCGTTCTCCGATCAGACAAGCCCGGAGGGACGGGGGAGTTTCATTCCAACACTCCCACTCCGCCCACTTCTCCTTCTCCTTCGGGCCTGGCTTCACGCGGCGGCCGGGGTACCTACCCCTCCCCGGCAGCTGTGGGACTGGCGAAGGGCTTCGGGCCCCCGCCGAGATCGGAGAGCGGCGGATGAGCCGTACGTCAAGACACCAGCCGGTGATGGTGGATGAGGTGGTCTCTCTCCTCGCCACCACGCCAAGAGGCGTGTTCATCGACGCCACCGTGGGAGGCGGCGGTCACTCCGTCGCCGTCCTGCGAGCTCATCCCCATCTAGAGGTCGTCGGCCTCGATCGCGACGCCGACGCCCTCGAGCGCGCATCCGAATCGCTCGCATCCTTTATGACGGAGGGCCGCGCCCGCCTGCAACACGCGCGCTTCGACCGCCTGCGAGAAGTCGTTCCCGGCCCGCTGTCGGGAGTCCTGTTCGACCTCGGCGTGAGCTCAGAACAGATCGACACACCCGAGCGCGGCTTCAGCCTTCGCGCCGACGGGCCGCTCGACATGCGTATGGACCGCGGCCAGGTCACCACTGCGGCCGACATCGTGAATCAGGCCGACGCCGAGGAACTGGCTGACATGTTCCGCCGCAGCGGTGAAGACCGCTCGGCAGCGCGGATCGCCCGAGCCATCGTCGCCGCCCGCCCGCTGCGCACCACCAGCGAGCTGGCGGACGTGGTGGCTCGGGCGGTCCCGCAGGGTCGCGGCCGCCGCCGCGGCCATCCCGCGACCCGCGTGTTCCAAGCCCTCCGTATCGCCACCAACGAGGAGCTCGAAGTGCTCCGCGGCGCGCTCGTCGACGCGATCGATGCCCTCGCCCCCGGTGGGCGCATCGTCGTCCTCTCGTACCACTCCGGTGAGGATCGCCTCGTCAAGCAGGTGTTCCTCGATGCTTCGACGGGCGGCTGCACCTGCCCGCAGGGTCTGCCCTGCGTGTGCGGCGCCGTCCCGAAGGTTCGACTCCTGACCCGAGGCGCACGCATGCCCGACGCGGTCGAAGTCGAGCGCAACCCAAGGGCTTCTGCGGCGCGCCTTCGCGTCGTCGAGAAGCTTCCAGACGTGAACTGACGGGGGACTCGCAATGGCAGTAGTCGCCTTCCCACTTCCGACCAGGGCGCCGGCACCGAAGCCTCGCACGGCGCGCCCAGACATAAAGGTCGTCCGCCCGGCGCGCCCTCGTTCCCTACAGGGGACTGGTGTACTTCCCCGCACCGGGCGGGCAACAGCAGTGGTCACGCGCCGCCGGATCCTCTGGGCGACCGTCTCCTTGGTCGCACTTGTGGCGCTCGCCGTCTCCGCGTGCCAAGTTCTCATAGCCCAGTCGCAATTCGAGTTGGCGCGCCTGCAGTCCGACGCAGCGACCGCCGAAGATCGCTACGACCGCTTGCGCCTCCAGGTTGCAGAGCTCGAGTCGCCTGGTCGCATCATGGCGACCGCGCAGGAGCGCCTGGGGATGGTTCCGCCTCCCGGCGTCACGTACCTCACCCCCGTTCCCTCGGACTCGGCCACTCCCGGCACGTCGACTGCGGTGCCGCCGGACGATGCAGTCGCGGCCGACTGGTCCCGCATCAAGCCGATCCTCGCGACGCGCCCGTAAATGCGACGCGAGCCTCGCGGCGCGCGGGGCGTGCCCGTATTTCCCCCGCCCCGATCCCGCACGACGCCTGGTTCGCCCCGCGCGCCTCGCTCCGGATTGGGGCGACGGCGCGCCGAACGGCCCGACCCCGAGATGCGGCTTCGTCTAGGCGCGATGGTCGTCGCGGTGGCGGTCGGCTTCGGCCTGTTGACGCTCCGGGTGGGTCAGGTTCAGGTGCTTTCGGCCGACCGTCTCGAGGCGTTGGGTGAGAACCAGCGGGTGCGCACCTTGGAGTTGCCCGCGGAGCGGGGGTCGATCTTCGATCGCAACGGTCGCGAGCTGGCCCTCTCGCTGCGCCAACAGACCGTGTGGGCCAATCCCCGCGTGATCGTCGATCCCTTCGGCGCGGCGCGCCAATTGGCACCGCTGCTCGGCGTCGAGGAGCCGAAATTGGTCGAGCGCCTCAGTCGCGACGCCGCCTTCGTATATCTGGCGCGCAAGGTCGACGACGAAGTGGCCGAGAAGGTCAAGGCGCTCAAGCTGCCCGGCATCGACCTGCTTCCTGAGCCGGAGCGGTTCCTTCCCGCGGGAACACTCGCATCGAGCGTCCTCGGCCAGGTGGGGATCGACAACGAAGGCCTCTCAGGTCTCGAGTCGCAGTTCGATTCCCGGTTGGCCGGCGAGCCCGGCACCCTCGTCGCAGAACGCGACCCGCGAGGGCGGCCAATTCCCGGCGGCGAGCGAGCCTTCGAGCCCTCCCAGCCCGGCACGGACCTCATCCTCACCCTCGACAGGTCGCTGCAGCATCAGACGGAGAAAGCCCTCGCCTCCCAGATCCTCACATCGAACGCCGACGGTGGGACGGCCATCGTCATGGAGGTCGGCACCGGCGAGATCCTCGCCCTCGCGAACCTGGCTCGCGCCGACGCGGACGCGAAGCCCGGTACGCCGCCCGTCGGCCCGGCGCGCTCCAACCGGGCCGTCACTTCGGTACACGAACCAGGGTCGGTCAACAAGATGATCACCATCGCGGCCGCATTGGAGGAAGGCCTCGTCGCGCCGTCGACCCAGCTGATGGTGCCCGACAAGTTGCGTGTCGCCGACCACGTGTTCAGCGAGCACGACCCGCACCCGACGGCCCTGTGGTCGATCACCGAAATCATGGCGCAGTCGTCCAACATCGGAGCGATCAAGCTCGGTCAACAGCTTGGCAAGGACCGCATCGACCAATACATGCGGGCCTTCGGTTTCGGCACGTCCACCGGACTCAATTTCCCCGGCGAGTCCGCCGGTCTTCTCCTGAAGCCCGAGAACTACTCCGGCACCAGCCTCGCGACCATTTCAATCGGCCAGGGCATCGCGGTGACTGCGATGCAGATGCTGGCTGCTTACAACACGGTCGCCAATGGCGGCGAGTACGTGGCTCCGAAGCTGGTTCGCGCCACCGTCGAGCCCGATGGCGTCATGACCCCTACCCCCGAGTCGAGCCGCCGGCGGGTCGTGTCGCCCAAGGTCGCCGACCAGTTGGCCGAGATGCTGATCGAGGTGGTGCGCCGCGGCACGGGCGAGTTGGCCGCGGTCGAGGGCTACACCGTCGCCGGAAAGACGGGCACGGCTCGCAAGCCCCGAGAGGGCGCCAGGGGCTATGAGGAAGGGGCCTACGTCGCCAGCTTTGCCGGGTTCGTGCCCGCGGAGTCGCCTGGCCTGACGGCCATCGTCCTCCTCGACGAGCCCAAGCCCATCTACGGTGGTGTCGTGGCTGCGCCGGTCTTCGCCGACGTCGTTCGGTACGCCCTTCGACTCTTCCGCATCCCGCCTCCGGCCACTTCGCCCGCAGCGACACAAGGCTGAGCCGTGCGGCTCGACCGCCTGGCTCACCGCGTCGCCGGAGCCGAGGTATCCGGGGACGGCTCCGTGGAGGTGGAGACCGCCGTGCACGACGTTCGCGATGTTGCGGCGCGCAGCCTCTTTTGTTGTGTGAAGGGAACCCGCTTCGACGGGCACGACCTGGCTGAGGACGCGGTCGCGAAAGGAGCGGTCGCTCTGTTGGTCGAACGCCCTCTGGCGCTTCAGACGCCGCAGATTCGCGTCGACAACGCCCGCGCCGCCATGGGTCCGATTGCGGCCGAGGTCCACGGCAACCCGTCGCGGCGACTGCAGGTATGCGGCGTCACCGGTACCAACGGTAAGACGACCACGGTCGCGCTCCTGAGCGCGATCCTCGAGGCGGCAGGGATGTCGACTTTGAGCATCGGCAGTCTGAGTCCCCACGAGCCAGGCCGACCACCCAACACTCCCGAGGCGACGGAGCTGCAGTCGATGCTGGCCGTCGCGGTGGCGTCGGGGACCTCAGCCGTAGCGATGGAGGTCTCCTCGATAGGTCTCGCGCAGCACCGCGTCGACGGAACGTGGTTCACCGCTGGGGTCTTCACCAACCTCACGCAGGATCATCTCGAGTTCCACGGAGACATGGAGTCCTATTACGCAGCCAAGCGCTCACTGTTCACCGAGGAGCGCGTTGGGGCCGCAGTGGTCAATAGCGATGACCCCTATGGCGCGCGGCTGCTCTCCGATCTCGAGGGCGCGCCATTTCCGGTCATCGCGTACTCGGTCGACGATCAACACATTCCCATTCAACTTCCCGGGATCTACAACCAGTCGAACGCGCAAGCCGCGCTGGCCGCCGCGATTGTGATGGGAGTGGATCGGGAGTTGGCGATCGGTTCCCTCTCGGCCGTAGGCCGGATACCCGGGCGCATGGAACGCGTCGAGGAAGGGCAACCCTTCACCGCTTTGGTCGACTATGCCCACACGCCTGACGCCTTGGCCAACTCCTTGCAGGCAGCGCGCGAGTTGGCCGGCCGCGCCCGCATCATCCTCGTCTTCGGCTGTGGCGGCGATAGGGACAAAGCCAAGCGCCCGTTGATGGGGCGCGTGGCCACCGAATTGGCAGATCAGGCGGTTCTCACGTCGGACAATCCCCGCTCGGAGGACCCGGCCGCCATCATCGAGCAGGTGCGGCAAGGTGCAGACGAACGTCGCTTGCAGGTCCAACCCGACAGGGGGGCCGCGATCCGGACTGCGGTGGAAGCAGCGCGTCCGGGCGACGTGGTTCTCGTCGCCGGTAAGGGACACGAGACCGGCCAGGAGGTCGGCGAACGGCTCATACCCTTCGATGACAGAGAAGAGTTGAGAGCCGCGATCCGCGACAGCGCCGCGGTAGGAGAGGGTGCCTCATGATCGCCGTAATGCTCGCCGGCGGGCTGTCGATGGTCTTCGCTCTGATCGGCACCCCGCTGTTCATCCGCTGGCAGCGCGCTCAAGGCCTCGGACAACCCATTCGGGTCGACGGGCCCAGCGGTCATCACACCAAGGCGGGCACACCGACCATGGGCGGGCTGGTCATCGTCGTCGCGGCCGCCTTCGGCTACTTCGTGTCCCACCTACGAGCCGGGGCCTACTTCAGCCGAGCAGGACTGCTCATAATCGCCGCGGTCCTGTTGGCGTCGGCGATCGGCTTGGTGGACGACTGGTTGAAGGTGCATTACCGCAACAGCCTCGGCCTCGATGCCCGACTGAAGATGGGGCTTCTCGTGATCGTCGCCGCAGGATTCGCCATTGGCGCCCTCAGCTGGGCAAGTGCGCGGACGGAACTGGCCTTCACCCGCTACGACTCCATCGGACTCGACCTCGGCACCGTGGGTTGGGTGTTGCTCGCCATGCTCATGCTGACCGCGACCACCAACGCGGTGAACTTCACCGACGGGCTGGACGGGCTCGCCGCCGGCAGCTCGGCGTTCTCGTTCGGTGCCCTGGTGATCATCGGCTTCTGGCAATTCCGCAACCTCGAGGTCTACGCAGTTCCGCAGGCGCTTGACCTCGCGCTGACGGCAGCAGCCCTGACCGGCGCGTGTATCGGCTTCCTGTGGTGGAACGCCCCTCCGGCGCGGATCATCATGGGTGACACAGGGTCGCTTGGCATCGGAGCAGGGCTGGCCGGGCTGTCGCTCGTGATGAATCTTCATCTCCTTCTGCCGGTCCTCGGCGGTCTCTTCGTGCTCGAAGTTCTCTCCGACATCGTGCAGGTGGTCGGGTTCAAGCTGTTCCGTCGGCGGGTCTTCCGCATGGCGCCGATCCATCACCACTTCGAGCTCATGAACTGGCCAGAGACGACTGTGGTGGTGCGGTTCTGGATCCTCGCCGGACTCTGCACCGCCCTCGCCCTCGGGGTGTTCTATGCCGACTTCATCCACCTCGGCGGCATCGACTGATGAGCTCAGGTCGGGCCGTCGTGGTCGGTGCGGGGTTGACCGGCGTGGCGGTGCGTCGCCACTTCGAGGACCAGGGATACGAAGTCGTCGTCCTGGACGACGCAGGCGGGCCGGTTTCAGAGGAAGAGGTCGAACGAGCCGTCGCCTCGGCTGACGTCGTGTACCCGAGCGCCGGCGTGAGGCCGACTCACGCCGCGTGGAGAGCCGCCCTTTCGCACGGCATCCCGGTCGCCGGTGAGCTCGACCTCGCCCAGGAGATTTCGAAGGTTCCGATCGTCGCCGCGACTGCGAGTAACGGCAAGACGACGATCGTCACGTTGATCACCGAGATGTTGCTGGCATCGGGCGTCCGCGCCGTGGCCGCGGGGAACATCGGGTTCCCCCTCATTGACGCGGTCAAGACCGACGCGGAGTTGATCGTTGCGGAGGTCTCGTCGTTTCAGCTGTATGCGGCCCGGGATTTCCGGCCGACCGTCGCCTTGTGGGCGAACGTCTCCCCGAACCACCTCGATTGGCACGGCACCTTCGCGGAGTACGTCGCGGCGAAGACGAAAATCTTCCAGAACCAGACCCCCGATGACGCGGCCGTTGTCAATCTCGCCGACCCGATCGTCATGAAGGCCGCGGCCGCGAGCTGGGCACGCGTGGTGACCTTTGGGTCGGGCGGGACCTTCCGGGTGACCGACGGGCATTTGGCATACGTGGAGTCAGAGGGTGAACCGGCGCGCCCGGTCGTGCCAATCGAAGACCTGCCGCGGGCATTACCCCACGACCTCGACAACGCGCTCGCCGCACTGGCAGTCGCCCACGCCGCCGGCGCCGACCTCGACGCATGTGCCTCGGCGCTTCGGGGCTTCAGGGGCCTCCCCCATCGCGTGGAGCTAGTGGGGGAGGCTGGTGGGGTGCGCTGGTTCAACGACTCGAAGGCGACTACCCCGGAATCGGTGCTGGCGGCGCTCAGCGGCTTCGACTCTGTTGTCCTCATCGCCGGCGGCCGGAACAAGGGCGTCGACCTGTCGCAGCTCGGCCGTGCGGGCGAGCGCGTGAGAGCTGTAATCGCCATCGGGGAAGCCGCCGCCGAGATCGAGGCCGCCTTCGCACCGGGCACTGCAGTTGCGAAGGCGGAGTCCATGGATGATGCCGTGACTCGTGCCGCCTGTTTGGCACGGGCGGGCGACGTCGTCCTGCTGTCCCCGGGCTGTGCCTCGTTCGACTGGTACGGCTCGTACACCGAGCGCGGCGATGACTTTCGCCGAGCCGTGGAAGAAGTTCTGGCCCGATCGGCGTGAGCACCGAAACACGCCCGCGGTCGAGGGCGCGGCGTACTGCCGCCCCCAAAGCCAAGTCCGCCGCGGTGGAGAAGAAGTCGTTCGTCACACCCATCGCGGTTTTGGTCGGCCTGCTCTGCGGCATCGGGTTGCTGATGGTCTTGTCGAGCTCATCGGTGCAAGCCCTCCGCGAGTCCGGGTCCTCGTGGCTCTACTTCCAGCGCCAGGTCATCTGGCTGACGTTCGGCACGGCCGCCCTGGCGGTCGGAGTACGAGCGCCGTTGCGTCTGTGGCAACGGTTGGGTGGGCCACTCCTCATCCTCAGCTTCGCTCTGCTGGTCCTCGTGCTGCTTCCTGGTTTCGGTACCTCGGTGAACGGCTCCACTCGCTGGGTCGACATCGGGCCGCTGCGACTCCAACCCTCCGAGCTCGCCAAGATTGCGCTCCTGCTCTTCGGCGCCGATCTACTCGCGCGACGCGCCGCACACGTCGACGACCCGCGCGCCGCTTTGGTCCCGATGTGCGTGGTGCTCGGCGGCCTGTCTGCCCTCGTCATGCTCCAGCCCGACATGGGCACGACGATCGTGCTGGTCCTGATTGGCGGGTCGCTGCTGCTGCTCGCGGGCGTGCCGATGCGGCGGCTTCTCCCCTTGGCGGGCGCGGGCGTGGCGGCGGGGATCATTCTCGCGATGTCCGCCCCCTATCGGCGGGCGCGCGTCGTTTCCTTCCTCGACCCATGGGCCGACGCAGGCAACACGGGCTACCAGGTCGTGCAATCGCTGGTTGGCATGGGCTCCGGTCAGCTGACCGGCGTTGGTCTCGGCGCGAGCCGGGCCAAGTGGGGGTTCCTTCCGAACGCCCACACCGACTTCATCTTCGCCATCATCGGTGAGGAGTTGGGACTGCTGGGCAGCCTCTGTGTGATCTCGCTCTTCGCCGCGCTCGCGTACCTCGGAGCCCGGGTCGCGGTGGCGGCCGAAGACCGCTTTGGCGCGCTCATAGCCGGGGGAGCTACCGCCTGGATCGCGGGGCAGGCACTCGTGAACATGGGTGCGGTGGTCGGCTTGGTGCCGGTCACCGGAGTTCCCCTGCCCTTCGTCTCCGCTGGTGGTTCTGCTCTCGTCGCAAATCTCTTCGCGATCGGCCTGCTCCTACGCGTGGCGCGCCGCGAATCTCCGGCTGGAGCGGTCCGCCGGCGCGCGCCGGCCAGTTGAGGCGTAGACCCACCTGGGCCCTTATCGCCGGAGGCGGCACGGCGGGCCACGTAGTCCCTGCGCTGTCAGTTGCGCAGGTGTTGGTGCAGCGAGGACATCCTGCCGACAGCATTCACTTCGTCGGATCGCGACGTGGCATGGAAGCCCGCATGGTCCCCGCCGCAGGCTTCGGCGTGACGCTTCTGCCCGGACGGGGCCTCAACGAACGGAAACTGAATCTGGAGAATCTGCGATCCGCGGCATCGCTGGCCGCCGCAGCCGCCGGTGGTCTGGGCGTGGTCGCCAGGCGGCGGCCCGCGGTCGTGCTGTCCGTCGGCGGTTACGCGTCCCTGGCGCCCGGCCTCGCCGCCGGCCTCACGCGCCGCCCATTGGTGCTTCACGAGCAGAACGCAATGCCGGGCGCGGTCAACCGCATCACGGCCAGATTCGCGCGCGCCTCTGCGGTCAGTCTCCCCGGGACGCCCCTGCCGCGGCCCGTCCTGACCGGAAACCCGATCGGAGCGGACTTCGAAAAGATGGACCGGAGCGGGGCCGGGCGGCGCGCGGCGCGAGAACGACTTGGATTGCCGGAGGGAAAGAAGGTCCTGGCCGCGTGGGGCGGCTCGCTGGGCGCCCGGAGGATCAACCTGACGATCAAGGCTCTGGTCGAAGCATGGGCCGGTCGCGACGACCTGGCGGTCCACCATGTGATCGGTCGTAGGGACTTCGGATCGTGGACGGCGCCCAAGCACGGGCTCGTCGATTACAGAGCTGTCGAGTACGAGCCCGCGATGTCCGACGTCATGCTCGCCGCGGACGTGGCGGTATGTCGCGCCGGCGGGATGACGGTCGCCGAATTGGCCGTCGCGGGGCTGCCCGCGATCCTGGTGCCACTACCCATCGCGACGGAAGACCATCAGATGGCCAACGCGCGGGCGCTGGTCGATGCCGGGGGAGCACTTGTCATCCGTGATGGTGAGCTCGACGAGTCGTCCCTCGCGGGGCTACTCGCACCGTTGCTCGGAGACGACGATCGGCGCGTCCGCATGGCCGACGCCGCCGCGGCCATGGCGAGGCCGGACGCGGCGCAACAGATCGCGGAGCTGATGGAGACTCACGCGCTGTGGTGACCACGGACATTCCCGCACCCGACGTATCGGGCCGGCCCCGACGCTTCCATGTAGTGGGGATCGGCGGCGCGGGGATGAGTGCCATAGCCACGGCGCTGGTCGGCCTCGGACACCGCGTGACGGGGAGTGACCTGAAGGACTCTTCGGTGGTGGATCGGGTGCGCGCCCTGGGCATCGATGTCTCCATCGGCCACGATGCCTCCAATCTCGGTGACGCCGACGCGGTGGCCCTTTCCACTGCGATTCCCAGGTCCAACCCCGAGCTGGTGGAAGCCGAACGCCGAGGCTTGGAGATCCTCACCCGTGCTCAGGTGCTGGCTGCCATCTGCGGTACCAGGCGCACAATTGCGGTCGCGGGCTCTCACGGCAAGACGACGACCTCGTCGATGTTGGCGCTCATCCTCCGCCATGCGGGTTGGAGTCCGTCCTTCATCATCGGCGGCGACCTCAACGAAGTGGGCTCCGGAGCGGTATGGGACGACGGTGAATGGTTGGTCGTCGAGGCGGATGAGAGCGACGGCACTTTTCTGCACCTGCCCCGCCAAGCCGCGGTCCTCACCAGCGTGGAGCCGGACCATCTCGAACATTGGGGCGGCGAGACCCAACTGATCGAGGGCTTCCGCAGCTTTCTCCGCGAAGTGATCGGCCCCAAGGTGGCGTGCGCCGACGACCGGGGCGCCGCTGCGCTTGCCGGGGAGGTGGGCGCCACGACCTACGGCCAGCGGGCAGGGTCCGACTACTTGATCGGTCACGTCGAGCTGGCCGCGGCCTCGGCAGCCTTTCAGGTGACGCCTCCAGGAGCGGAGCCCTTCTCCGTCAGCCTTCCCGTGCCGGGCCTTCACAACGTTCTGAACGCGGCTGGTGCGCTGGCGCTCGCGCTGGAGCTCGGTGTCGATCGCGCGGACGCGGTGGCCGCGCTCGCGAGGTTTGGCGGAGTGGCGCGCCGCATGGAGTTCCGAGGTGAGCGCGACGGCATCACATACATCGACGACTACGCCCATCTGCCCGGAGAAGTCGAGTGTGCGATCGCCGCGGCCCGCGCCGGCCAGTGGGGACGTGTCGTCGTGGTATTTCAGCCCCACCGCTTCTCCCGCACGGCGTCGCTCGCTCCTTCGTTCGCCCGCTCGTTCGACGAGGCGGACGTCGTGGTGATCACGGACATCTACTCCGCGGGGGAGGCACCACGCCCCGGGATCACCGGAAAGTTGGTCGTCGATGCCGTGGCGGCCGGCGCCGGCGGGCCGAGCCGCGCATCTCTTCGGGGCGGTGGCCCGGAGCCCCTCGCCCGCCGTGGCGGCCGTCAGCCGAAGGTGGTGTGGCTCCCCTCACACGGCGACCTTGTCGACTGGCTTCGCGCCAACCTTCGGTCCGGAGATCTGTGCCTCACGCTCG
Organism: Acidimicrobiales bacterium; assembly: GCA_035526705.1. GTDB lineage: Bacteria > Actinomycetota > Acidimicrobiia > Acidimicrobiales > JAHWKP01 > JAHWKP01. The sequence goes on from DATLBX010000111.1 coordinate 11,327, forward strand.
GCGCAGGCGACCTGACGACACTGCCGAGCCAGCTCCTCTGAAATGGACGCCGACGAGGCGCTGGTGGCAGCCGGCGAGATCCTCGGCGGGCGCGCCGCGACGAACGCGCCGCTCGGGCGGCGCACCACCTACCGGGTGGGCGGCCCCGCCGCGATAGCGGTCGAGCTGGGAAGCCGCGAGGACCTCGACCTGGTGAGCCGGGCCGTGCGCGAAACCGGCATCGAGCTCCTGGTGGTGGGGAAGGGATCGAACCTTTTGGTCGCCGACTCGGGGTTCAAAGGCTTGGTGCTCTTCGTCGGCGGCGGCCCGCCGTGGGGATCGCTGGATTTCAGCCGGGACACGGTCGTCAGTGGCGCCGGGGTCAGCCTGCCGGTGCTGGCGCGGCGTACCGCGGCTGCGGGCAGGACGGGACTCGAGTGGGCCGTCGGAGTGCCTGGATCGGTGGGCGGAGCGGTGCGCATGAATGCCGGTGGCCACGGCTCGGACATCGCCGGCCACCTCGTCGAGGCGGAAGTGTTCGATCTCAGCGCCGGGAAGTCCGACTCTCGGCCGCCGGCTTCCTTGGAGCTCGGGTACCGACACTCCGTCCTGCGGGCCGACGAGATAGTGGTGTCCGCCACCTTCCGGACCGAACGAGGGGATCCGTCGGTCTCGCTGGCCGCCATCGAGGAGATCGTGCGGTGGAGGCGGGAGAACCAGCCTGGCGGGCAGAACGCCGGGTCGGTTTTTGTGAACCCGGCGGGGGACTCCGCAGGGCGGATGGTCGACGTCGCCGGGTGTCGCGGCCTGCGGTTGGGCACGGCCGAGGTCTCGCCCCGCCACGCCAATTTCATCCAGGCCGACCCGAGCGGCAGCGCGGACGATGTCTACGCCCTCATCCGCGAAGTGCAGCGCCGAGTGAAGGACCATCTGGGGGTGGAACTGGTCCCCGAGGTGCGGCTGGTAGGGGCCTTTGGAGATGGCTAGAACCATGCAGGCGGGCGCGCGCCAGAAACCCGCGGCCACCACCCCGAAGCGGCGCAGCCCGATCCACCCGAAGATCAAAGAGCGGCGGGTCGCGGTTACCAAAGAGGCGGGGCGGCGGCGTCTCAAGGCAGTGGCTGGTGCTGGAGCGTTGGCCGCCGCCGCCGTTGGAGCCTGGGCGCTCACCCGCAGTCCGCTGCTCGATATCGATGAGGTGCGCGCTGCGGGGGCTGAGCGCACGATGCTGGAGGAGATCATCGTCACCGGAGGCCTCGACCACGGCACCCCGATGACCGATGTCGATCCGGCGGGTTCCGCCGCCGCGATCAGCCGGCTTCCGTGGGTCGCCTCGGCAAAGGTGGAGCGGCGGTGGCCCGGGTCGGTCGTGGTCACCGTGACCGAGCGCCAGCCGGTGGCGGGTGTGGCCCGACCTCAAGGCGGCTGGGCTCTGGTCGACAAGGACGCCCGGGTGCTGGTGGTGATCGACGGCCCGCCGGTTGGCCTGCCTCATATTCACGACGCCAAGAAGGTCCCCGATCCGGGCCAGCACCTCGAACCCGACCTGGCGGAGGCGGCGACTGCCGCCGCCGCGCTGCCGGAGTCGCTGAAGCGCGTTGTCGGCGGCGTGAACCTGCGGGGCGACGGCGTCGAACTGGCGCTCACCGCTGGGGGAGTGGTTCGCCTCGGCGACCCGGGCCGTCAGCTGGCGGAGAAGCTCCGAGCCGCCGCCACGGTGCTCAACCGGGTCGGCGTCGACGACATCGGCGTCCTGGACGTGACGGTGCCGCGAGCCCCGGTCCTGGCCCGTCGATGACCTGGGAACGCGCTCCTCTAACACTCCACTTGACCTGTGGACAACCGAGCGGGTACGGTTCGACCGTCACCTGAGCTTTACATAACTCTACACCTCAGCTTGAGGTTTAGGGTTGACCAGTACCCAGGGCAGGGGCCCGACGCCCCTAGCCGTAAAGCCTCTCAGCCACCCAACGGGGGAGTTTCCTAAGCCGATGTCCATAGCTGCGCAGCACCACATCGCCATCATCAAGGTCGTCGGAGTCGGCGGCGGTGGTTCCAACGCGATCAACCGCATGATCGACGCCGGATTGAAGGGCGTGGAGTTCATCGCCATCAACACCGACGGTCAGGCGTTGCTCATGTCCGACGCCGACACGAAGCTCGACATCGGTCGCAACATCACCCGTGGCCTCGGAGCCGGCAGCGACCCTGAGGTGGGGCGCGAGGCCGCGGAGGAGAACCGGGACACCATCGAGGAGGTCCTGAAGGGCGCCGACATGGTCTTCATCACGGCGGGCAAGGGCGGCGGCACCGGTACCGGCGCCGCGCCGATCGTGGCCGAAATCGCTCGGGCGCAAGGGGCCCTCACCGTCGGTGTGGTCACCCGCCCGTTCACCTTCGAGGGCAAGCGGCGGGCCGTCCAGGCCGATACGGGCATCCAACGTCTCCGGGAAGCCGTCGACGCGCTGATCGTCATCCCGAACGACCGCCTGATCACGGTCTCGAACGACAAGACGTCCATGGTCAACGCGTTCAAGATGGCCGACGAAGTGTTGCTCCAGGGCGTTCAGGGGATCACCGACCTGATCAACGAGCCGGGTCTCATCAACACCGACTTCGCCGACGTGAAGATGATCATGGCCAACGCCGGCACCGCCCTCATGGGCATCGGAACCGCTTCGGGCGAGAACCGCGCCGAGGAGGCGTGCCGTGCGGCCATCCAGAGCCCGCTGCTCGAGGCTTCCATCGAGGGAGCGAAGGGCATCCTGCTCACCGTCTCCGGTGGCAGCGACCTGGGTCTGTTCGAAGTGAACCGGGCCGCGGAGATGATCCAGCGCGACGCTCACCCCGACGCCAACATCATCTTCGGAAGCGTGGTCGACGACGCGATGGGCGACGAGGTCCGCGTCACCGTTATCGCCGCGGGCTTCGACCGCTGGGACGAAGGCCGGGTCAAGCCCGAGGGGGGCCGCCGGCTGACGCTGGCTGATCCTGAGGTCGACGAAGCCGACGGCGAGGAGTACGACGACGACGACCTCGACGTCCCCTCGTTCCTGAGATAACTCTCGCCTTCTTCGGAGGGATCGCTTCGGCCCGTTGGACGGGGCGGGCCGAAGGCGATCTCAAGACCGGAGCGCCCGGCTTCGCTGAGCGGGGCCGGGCGATGTCCGGTACGGAAGTGGCCTGGGTGAAACAGGTGCACGGCAGCACGACTGTCGTAGTAGCCGACGCCGCCGACTCCGGGCAGCAAGCCGACGCCCTCGTCACGGTCCGGAACGACCTCTCTTTGCTCGTCCGCACCGCGGACTGCGCTCCCATCGCGATGGCCGCCCCGGAGGGCGTGGTGGCCGTCGCCCATGGCGGCTGGCGCGGCCTGATCGCCGGCGTGATCGAGGCGACCACAACGACTATGCGCGAGCACGGTGCGCGTCAGATTCAGGCGGGCCTAGGGCCGTGTATCCACCCGTGCTGCTACGAGTTCGGCTCGAGCGACCTCGACGAGGCGGTATCGGTACTCGGGGACAGCCTGCGGGCCGAGGACGCGAGCGGGCGCCCCGCCCTGAACCTGCCGGCCGCCGTTCGCGCCGCGCTCGAGCGAGCCGGCGTGGAGCTGATCTTCGAGAGCGGCTCCTGCACCGGGTGCGAGGCGAATCGGTTCTGGTCGCACCGCGTGCGGGGCGACATCGAGCGCCAGGGCGTGCTGGCGTGGCTGAACTGACTCCGGGATCGGTCGCCCGCGGACTCGAAGAAGTCCGGTCGCGCATCGGCGATGCGGGAGGGGATCCGGAGAAGGTGCGGATCGTCGCAGTCACCAAGGGGTTCGGCCCGGAGGCCGTGACATCTGCCGCGGCGGCGGGATGCCGGGACATTGGTGAGAACTACGCGCAACAACTCCTCGCCAAGGCGGATGTCCTCGCCGCAGCGGAGGCGAGGGTTCACTTTCTCGGGATGGTCCAGCGCAACAAGGTCGGCCGCCTCGCACCGCACGTCCACCTCTGGCATTCAGTGGACCGGGCCGAGGTGGGGGAGTCCATCGCCCGCGTATCGCCTGGGGCGGAGGTCCTGGTTCAGGTGGACCTGTTGGAGGGAGCGGTGGCGGGGCGCGGCGGTGTCGCGCTGGCGGCCGTGCCGGGTCTCGTCGTAGAACTCCGCGCCAAAGGGCTCGAGGTCCGGGGGCTCATGGCCGTCGGCCCTCCTCCGCCGGCCGACCCCGAGCCCGGGTTCCGCCGGGTGGTGGCCACGGCCGGCGAGCTTGACCTGCCCGAGGTGTCGATCGGCATGAGCGGCGATCTCGAAGCGGCGGTGCGCGCCGGCAGCACGATGATTCGCATCGGACGTGCCCTTTTCGGCGAACGACCGAAGCCATAGTCGCGGAGCCGGCTGTCCTGGCCGCTCAACCTCCACCCGCGCTGCGGGGATGGGGCCCCGCCGCACAGCGATGAGCCGTCAGGCGAAGAGCCATGGATCCAGCCAATCAGGCGTCTAGGCTGGTTTTCCTTATGCCAGGCATGTTCCGCCGCGCGATGGTCTACCTCGGACTCGTAGAGGACGACTACGACGAGATGTACGACGCGGGCTACGACGACCCGGCCGGCGGAGTGGCGTTGCCGGCGCATGGCCAGCTCCCTCAGCAGGCTCAGCAAGGCTGGCCCCAGACCTACGGCCGCCAAGCCATTGCGCCGGAGTCCGACCCGGTGCCCACCGGAGTTCGCCCGCTCCCGACCGGCTACTCACCCGCGGGCAGGAACAACGCGGGCGAGATGACCGGCACGGTCACGCCGCGCCCGAGCGTCGTGCGCTCCGTGACACCCCTGACCAGCGTGCGACCGCACATCGTGGTGGCGCGCGACTTTGGCGACGCTCAGGAAATCGGACGAAGGTTCCGCGACGCACAGGCGGTCATCGCCAACCTGCAGGCCGCGGAGCGCCCACTGCGCCGGCGTTTGATCGACTTCTGTTCGGGGTTGGCCTTCGGCGCCGGGAAGATGGACAAGGTCGCCGACGGCGTGTTCCTGCTGACCCCGTCGAATGTCGAGGTTTCCGAGGACGAGAAGCGGCGGCTCGAAGAGCGCGGCTTTCGCGGCTGATCTCGGCCCTAGTCAGCGTATAGACCCGTCCTGATGGCAGCGCTCGTCTGCCCGTTACTCAGCGCCTATCTCCTGGTGTTGTTCGGGCGAATCATCCTTTCGTATTTCCCGATTTCGCCGGGGACCCTCTTCGCAGGGGTGCAGCACTTTGCCTACATGCTCACCGAGCCCCTGCTCGGGCCGCTGCGGCGAATGGTGCCCGCCTTAAGGTTCGGGGGCATGGGCCTCGACCTCTCTCCGATCATTTTGATCTTCGGCATCCAGATCCTGTCGGGGATGATCTGCAAGTGAGCAGCAGCCTCGATCTCTCCCCGAAGACGCTCCGGGAGGTTGAGTTCCGCGAGAAGTTGCGGGGCTATCACCCCGACGATGTCGACGACTTTCTCGAGCGCGTCGCCGCCGGTCTCGAGACACTGCTCGACCGGCTGCGCGAGGCGAACGATCGGGCCAATCGGCTCGAGGCGCGCGCCACGGATCGGGTCGACGACGACGACTCGCTGAAGCGCACACTCGTCCTGGCTCAGCGAACCGCGGACCTCGCGGTGCAGGAAGCTCAAGAATCGGCCGCCCAGACGCTGGCTGCCGCGGAAGAAGAGGCCCGCGCCCTACTGGCCCGCGCCGAATCCCACGCCAACGAGCTGTTGCGGATGGGTGAGGAACAGCTGCGCGAGGACCTGAAGCGCCTGGAGGCCGCCCGCAATCAAATGCTGGTCGACCTGGACGAACTCAGTGCCTGGATGGACGGTGAGCGCAACCGTCTCCGGGTGTCGCTGAGCGATGCCCTGGCTCACATCGAGGACGCCATTCCGGTGGTCGGGGCGGCTCCCCAGCAGGCACCGGCCGACATCCCGGCCGAGGGGCTCCAGTGGGGGGAGCCGGCCCCCGCGCCGCTCGCCGACCCCGCGGTCGACGACGACCAGGCTGCATTTGTACTGACGGACGAAGGCGCAGGACCCGACGCGACCACTCGCTAGGATGCCGCCCGGCCGTTACCGACCCCCCAACTCTGATCGGAGAGTGTTCCTGTGTTGCTCCTATTGACCATCGCCCTCGTCCTTGTCGGCGCAGTGGCGCTCGTCATCGGGTTCGTGAACGACGCCATGTTCCCGATCTACCTGTCGATCGCCTGCAGCCTCGCAGCCGCGGTCGTGCTCGTGATCTTCTCTCGCCTCTCGAAGGCCCGCCTCGAGCCGGCCTCTGGCGCAGCGATCAGCGACGAGGCCACCGGCCCGGTGCTCATCGGCCGCGACACGGACTTCCCCATCCCGGACTACGAGGACCGGCGCGTCGCCGAGATCGTCCCGCTGCTGGCGGACCTGGACCGCGACGAGCTCGAGATGGTGCGCGAGCTCGAGACGGCCGGCCGCAACCGGACCACGATCGTGCGGCGCATCGACGACCTGATCGCGGAGAGCGACACCGAGCCCCTCGACGACGACGAAGACGACGACGCTTTGTCCGGCGCGGCCGCGTCCTTCGGGCGTGAGGACGACGACGAAGAAGGCGACGTCGACGAGGACCTCGACGACGAGACCGCCGCGGGGGGTGACGACCTCTTCCCGATCGCGGATTACGACGAGCTGAGCGTGGCCGAGATCCTTCCGCTTCTCGACGAGCTGACGCTGGACGAGCTCGAAGAGGTCGGTGACCGCGAGGCCGACGGCCAGAACCGTGCCGCGGTGCTCGACCGCGTGGACGAGCTGCTGGACGAGGGCGAAGCTGCCGAGGCCGCTGCGCCGAAGAAGGCCGCCCCGAAGAAGACCACGGTCAAGAAGGCTGCCGCGGGCAAGAAGGCGACGACGAAGAAGGCTGCCGCCAAGAAGACCACGGCGAAGAAGGCTGGGGCGACCAAGGCCACCGCCAAGAAGGCCGCGCCGAAGAAGAGCCCGGCAAAGAAAGCCGCAGCCAAGAAGTCCGGCGCGAAGAAGAGCCCCGCCAAGAAGTCACCCGCCAAGCGGGCTAGATAGCTCGCGCCACCTCCAAGAGTCTCCGGCACCGGGTTCACATGCGCGCCCTGCCGGACAAGCCGGATCACAACGCGCTCGAACTGTCGGTCCTGGAGTTCTGGGATTCAACCGAGATCTTCGAGAAGGTCCGCGCCAAGAACGCCCACGGACCGCGGTTCAGCTTCATCGACGGCCCCGTCACCGCCAACAAGACGCTCGCCGTACACACGGCCTGGGGCCGCACGCTCAAGGATGTGTTCCAGCGTTACAAGGCGCTGCGCGGTTTCGACCAGCGGTATCAAAACGGGTTCGACTGCCAAGGGCTCTGGATCGAAGTGGGGGTCGAGAAAGAGCTCGGACTCAACTCGAAGCGTGAGATCGAGGAGTACGGCCTCGAGCCATTCGCGCGGAAGTGCCGCGAAGTCGTCGAGCACTACGCCAAAGAGCTCACCAAAGGCTCGGTTCGACTAGGCCAGTGGATGGACTGGGGCCGCGACTACTTCACTTCGTCCGACACCAACATCGAATACATCTGGCGGTTTCTGAAGATCGTTCACGAGCGCGGCTGGCTCTACAAGGGGCACCGGTCGACGGAGTGGTGTCCGCGGTGCGGAACCTCGATCTCGGCCCACGAGCTCATCGGTAACTACGTCGAGCGGGAGGATCCCTCACTCACCGTCCGCTTTCCGCTTCTCGAGCGCGAGGGGCAGGCGATCGTCATCTGGACGACCACACCCTGGACACTTCCAGCCAACGTCGCCGTGGCGGTGCGTCCTGACGCGCAGTACGGCCGGTTGGCGAACGGCGACTGGGTCGCTGTTGACCGCGCCCAGGGCGAGTCCTTCGAGGAAGTGGTACTCGGCTCGGAACTGGCCGGATGGCGCTACCAGGGCCCGTTCGATCATCTCGGGCCCGGCGCGGGGGTCGCGCATCGGATCGTCGAATGGGATGAGGTGTCCATGGAGGACGGCACCGGCGCGGTTCACATCGCGCCGGGCTGTGGTTCCGAGGACTTCGAGCTGAGCCGGTCCGAGGACCTCGCCGTCCTCACCCCCGTCGACGAGTCGGGGCGCTTCTACCCGGACTACGGCTGGCTGGCGGGACGCGCCGCGCATGAAGCGGCCGAAGAAATCACAGAGGACCTTCGGAAGCGCGAGCTCCTCGTCGACGCGGCCACGATCTCGCACCGCTATCCCGAGTGCTGGCGCTGCCACACCCCACTGATCTTCCGCATCTCGGACGACTGGTTCATCTCCGTGGATGAGATCCGGGAGCCGATGCGCAAGGCCAATCGCGCCGTGGAGTGGACGCCCGACTACTTCGGGAAGCGTATGGACGACTGGCTCGTCAATATGGCGGACTGGAACATCTCGCGACGCCGTTACTACGGGCTACCGCTGCCTTTCTATCCGTGCTCGTGCGGGCACCTGACGGTCATCGGGTCGCGCGACGAGCTGCGCGAGCGGGCCGGCAGCGAACTGGAGGGTTTGGAGGAACTGAGACGGCCGTGGATCGACAGCGTCCAGGTCGCATGCGCCGAGTGCGGAGACCCCGTCCAGCGAGTCGTCGAGGTCGGCGACGTATGGCTCGACGCAGGCATCGTGCCCTTCTCGACTCTCGGCTGGGACAACGGTGAGTGGAGGGTAGGCGGATACGGCACCGGCGCGGCCAAGGGACTCACGACCGCCGACCTTCCCAACCACGCCTACTGGGAGAAGTGGTTCCCCGCGGATCTCGTCACCGAGATGCGTGAGCAGATCCGGTTGTGGTTCTACTCACAGCTCTTCATGTCTGTCGCCCTGACCGGCCGCGCGCCGTACAAGAAGGTCCTGGGCTACGAGAAGATGCTCGACGAGACAGGCCGCGAGATGCACGGGTCGTGGGGCAACATGATCGAGGCCGAAGACGCCTTCGCCCGCATGGGCGCTGACGTCATGCGCTGGCAGTTCTGCGCCCAGCCGCCGAACCAGAACCTGCTCTTCGGGTTCGGCCCGGCGCAAGAGATTCAGCGAAAGCTGCTCACGCTTTGGAACAGCACCGCGTTTTTCGTGCAGTACGCCAACATCGAGAAGTTCGTCCCACAGCTGGACGACTTGACCGAGGCGCCCGGAAAGGACGCCGCGTTGCTCGACCGCTGGCTCTTTGCCCGCACGGGCCAACTGGTTGCCGAAGCGACCGAGGGGTTCGAGCAGTACATGACAGTGAACGTGCTGCGCAGCTTCGAGACCTACGTCAACGATCTGTCCAACTGGTATGTGCGGCGCTCGCGCCGCCGGTTCTGGAACGGCGAAGAAGCCGCGCTGCGCGCGTTGTGGAGTTCCCTCGTCCAGGCGCTGCGCGTCATCGCGCCCGTTATGCCTTTCCTGGCCGAGCACCTGTGGCAGACCCTCGTCGTCGAGCCGATCAACGACGCGCCGAAGTCGGTGTTCCTCGCGGGTTGGCCCGAGATCGGTGAGCCGGACACAGAGCTCCTCCAAGAGGTCGCCGTGGTGCGCACCGTCGTGGGACTCGGCCGGCAAGCCCGCGTTGCCTCTCAATTGCGCGTGCGACAGCCGCTCCGGCGGCTGATGGTGGAGGGAGCGCAGCTGGCCCCGCAGTTCATCGATGAGGTCGCGGACGAGTTGCGGGTCAAGGAGATCGAGTTCGCCCCGATCGAGGCAACGGATCTACGCGTCCGACCGAACCTCCCGGTGCTCGGCCCGCGCCTCGGCAAGGACATCGGAGCGCTGCGCAAAGCACTCGAGGCGGGGGAGTTCGAGGTCCTGGAGAACGGAGGCTTCCGCGTCGCGGGCCACGACCTGAGCGCCGACGAGGTGCTCGTCGAACAGACCTCGAAGCCGGGTTGGGCCGTCGCATCCGAAGGCGGGGTGACCGTCGCGCTCGATACGTCGCTGGACGACGAACTGATCTTGGAGGGGCGGGTCTACGACACGATCCACCGCGTCAACACCCTGCGCAAGGAAGCCGGCATGGAGCTGACGGACCGAATCCATCTGCACCTGCCGTCGGAGAACACGGACCTCCTCGTCTACCGAGACCGGATCATGGCCGAGACGCTCGCCGTCACGTTGGAAGCGGACTCGGACGGTGACGTTCTGATTCAAATCGCGGACCCAGGCCATGACGAGGCTCCTAAGGTGGCCGGCAATGAGTGAAGACCTCTTCGACGTCACCAAGGAAGGGTCTGTCGTGCTCCGCATTCACGTCCAGCCCGGGGCCGGACGCACGGCCATCGTCGGCCGACACGGCGATGCCTTGAAGGTCCGGGTCGCCGCCCCGCCGTCGGGCGGGCGAGCCAACGAGGCGTGCACGGAGCTGATCGCCGGCATTCTGGGCGTCAAGGGCTCAGAGGTCACCGTGTCCGGAGGCGAGTCGAGCAGGCAGAAGCGACTCACCGTTACCGGGATCGAGCCGGAAGAGGTCACACGGCTGCTCGATGAGGCCATGAGCTTGGCCGAGTCGAAGCCGGGTCAGCGTCGGCTCGACGGCCGGGAATAGCGGCCTGCCGGGCGTGTTACCTTGCACGGCCCTCTGACCCGCCCAAGTTGCGTGGCGGGGGAGTGATCACAAGGGCGGGGGCCGGAGCCCTTCGCCTGGCCCGGGGTAAAGAGCGCGCTGTGCGCCAGAGAGGACGACCGCCATGGCAGTAAAGAAGGCGAGCAAGACCGCAGCGAAGGCGAAGGCCGCGCCGGCAGCCAAGAAGGCCGCCCCGAAGACCGCGCCTGCCAAGGCTGCCGCCAAGGGCGCAGTCAAGACAGCTCCGGCCAAGAAGTCCGCCGCGAAGGCGGCGGAGCCGGCCAAGAAGAAGGCGGCTGCGAAGACCGAGGCGCCGGCGAAGGCGACCGTCAAAGCGAGTCCTCCGAAGGCGAGTGCGCCGAAGGCCGACAAGGCGCCCGAGGCCAAGAAGGTGGCACCCGCAAAAGCTGCGCCCGTCAAGGCTCCTGCACCCAAGCCTGCCGCGCCGCCGCGCCCGACGAGCGCCGGTCTCGACAAAGCCTTCCTCGACGAGCAGCGAGCCCTGCTGCAGGAGGAGCGCGATGTCTACGAGGCTCAGGCGGAGGAGTACGAGGCCGAGGCCGACATGCTCGCTCGCGAGCTCGAGACGGGCGACGTCAGCTTCGACGAGGAGGCCGGCGAAGGCGGCGCCGCAACGGTCGACCGCGAGCGCGACCTCGTGCTGTCCGCGCAGGCCCGTCAGGCGATCGAGCAGATCGACGCCGCAGTGGCGCGCATCGAGGCCGGCACCTATGGCCTCTGCACGCAATGCGGGCAGAAGATCCCGCGCATGAGGCTGAAGGCGATTCCGTATGCGGACCTTTGCGTGGATTGCAAAGCCGGAGGGCTGCTCCGCCGCCGGTGAGCCTTCCCGCGCCGGCGCGAAGGACCGCGTCGCGCTTCATCGCGTCGGCGGCCGCGCTGGTTGTCGTCGCCATCGACCAGCTGTCGAAGTCGTGGGCTCTCGCGTCCTTGCGCGACGCGCCGATTGACCTCGTCTGGACCCTTCGCCTGCGCCTCACGTTCAACACGGGTGCTGCCTTCAGCATCGGCAGCGGCTTCCCGTGGTTGTTCGTCGGACTTGGTGTCCTGGTGCTTGGAGCGATGGGGATTGTCGTACTGCGGTCGGACATGGCTCGCGGCCCCGCCGTCGGGTTGGGAATGATCGCCGGTGGCGCCGTCGGCAACCTGCTCGACCGGCTCCTTCGAGACCACCATGGCGCGGTGGTCGACTTCATCGATCTGCAGTGGTGGCCGGTATTCAATCTGGCTGACTCCGCGATATTCCTGGGCGTCGCCGTCCTCCTCCTGACCTGGCGCGACACCTCGCCCAAGAAGTCGGCTGATGCCGCGGTTCAGCCGGATACCGCTACCGCCCCGGGGGCCTGACGTGCGCGAGGTCGTTCCCGCGGTGCTCTCCGGTGAGCGGGTCGACCGGGTGGTTTCGCTCCTGACCGGCTTGGCGCGCAGCAAGGTCGCGGCCCTCGTGGCTGATGGCCGCGTCTTCGTCGACGGGGCCCCGGCGTCGCGGGCGCAGCGTCTGGAGGAGGGGCAAGAGGTCGAGCTGGCCGACGAGTTCGTCCCCGAGGAAGGCGTGGAGATCGCGGAGCCGCTGCAGCCCGACGACTCGGTCGAATTCCCTGTGGTGCACGAGGACGACTGGCTCATCGTGATCGACAAGCCGGCCGGACTCGTCGTCCATCCGGGCGCGGGCAACCTTGCCTCGACGCTGGTCCACGGGCTGACCGCCCGTTATCCGGAAATCGCATCAGTGGGGGACCCGGCGCGCCCCGGCCTCGTTCACAGGCTCGACAAGGGGACTTCGGGCCTCATGGTCGTGGCGCGGACACAGGCCGCGTTCGAGAATCTGAGCGCACAGGTGCGCGCTCGGTCCATGAGCCGGCGCTATCTCGCGCTGGTCTGGGGCCTGGTCGAGGCCGACCGGGGACTGATCGACGCGCCGATTGGCCGCTCGGATCGGAGTCCGCTTCGCCAGGCCGTGTCCTCGGGCGGCCGGGAGGCGCGGACCAGGTACGAGGTGCGAGGGCGGTGGAGCGCACCCGACCGGAGCCTGGTGGAGTGCTACCTGGACACGGGCCGCATGCATCAAATCCGGGTCCACTTGGCCGCCATCGGACACGCCCTGGTGGGCGACCCGGGATACCGCGGCGCCCGTCAGGGCTTCGGGGAGGCGCTCGGCCGGCCCTTCCTCCACGCCTGGCGGCTGGGCTTCCGCCATCCTGAGGACAATCGGCAGAGAGCCTTCGCGTCCCCACTGCCACCTGATCTGGCGGATTTGCTGCCGGAGGAGGTTGACTTGCCAAGCGAAATGTAGATAATCGCCAACATGACTGAAAACGCAACCGGGGCCGAAGAGTCCCCGGAGGACGCTGAACGGCGTCGGATCCTTTCGTTGGTGGCCGAAGGGCAGCTGGGGATCGACGAGGCCGCCGAACTGTTGGACGGGCTGGAAGTCAGCGACGAGGGGTATGAGGTACCTGAAGCGCCGGGTCAGGTCTCCTTCGATCCGCCGCCCCAGCCCCGGGGCGGCTGGTGGCAGACGCCGCTTCCCCCCATGCCGGAAATGCCGCCCATGCCGCCCATGCCTCCCATGCCGGAGATGCCCGCGATGCCCGCGATGCCCGCGATGCCGCATGGCGTGTGGGCTCCCCGAGTACCGACCGCGCCCCGCGCCCCCCGCCCACCGCGGCCTCCGCGGGCTCCACGCCCGCCCAGGGCCCCGCGCCCGCCAATGGGACGAGGCGTTCGGTTGGATGTCGAGTCGCTTTCCTCGTTGGCCGCGGTGGGCGTCTCGCCGGACTACGTGCGTGAGATGCGCGAGATAGACCCGGATATCTCCATCGACGAAATCCAGGGCTTGCGCGCGCTAGGCGTCACGCCGGACTACGTGGAAGAACTTCGATCGATCGACTCGGACATCTCGATCGAAGATATCCAGAGCCTGCGAGCACTCGGCGTGAGCGCGGACTATGTGCAGGAGATGCGCGACATCGACTCCGACATGTCCATCGAGGACATCCAGGGGATGCGAGCGCTCGGCGTGTCGCCCGACTACTGCGAAGAAATGCGCGACGCGCTCGGGTCCGACGCTTCGTTGGACGACATCCTCGGCATGCGGGCCCTTGGGGTGAGCGCTGATTATGTGCAGGAGATGCGCGACATCGACTCGGACATGTCGGTCGAGGACATTCAGGGCATGCGCGCTCTGGGGATCAGCCCGTCCTACGTCGAAGAGATGCGCGACGCGCTGGGGGCCGACGCCTCGGTCTCCCAAATCCAGGGGCTCGCCGCGCTCGGCGTTTCGCCGAGCTACGTCGAGAAGATGGTGGAAGCAATGGGCGAGCAAGTCAGCGCGGAGGACGTCATTGCCGCCGCCGGCGGCGGCTCGCGGGGATGGTAGTGAGCCGGGCCCAGCCCTTGAGGCTCCTTACGCGCGACCCCTCGAGCGGCTTTCCGCTCGAGGTGACGCGCCTCGAGTGTCCCGAAACCGGCATAACGATCGAGGGCCGATTCAGTCTTGGCTGGATGGGTCGTCTTACGCCGGAGCAACTGGACTTTGTCGGCGTAGTTCTCGCGCACCGGGCGAACCTGCAGAAGGTGGCGAGCTATCTCGGCGTCGCCTACAACACGGTTCGCTCACGGATGGACGAAGTCGTCGCCGCGCTCGGCGGCCTCCCAGGCGACGACTCGGAGAGCGAGGCTTCCGCGGAACAGGCCGCGGCCCGGCAAGCGGCCGCGGCTGATCGCGCCCGCGTCCTGGCCGAACTCGCGTCCGGAGAGCTATCCGTAGAGGACGCCCAAGCCGCCCTGTCGCGCCTTCGCCCCACCCTCTGACCCCCCCACCCCTGAGAGGCGGGCGAGTCGGCGGTTCGACTTGGGGAAGGATGCGCTTATGGCTCAGGACACGGACGGCGCACAGGACTCTGACGGCAATTCGGGCGGGCGCGAAGCCACGCCGGCGGAGCAGGTCGTCCTGCTGGCCGCCCAGGAGTCGGAGCAGAACGACGGACAGCACTCCGACGCCATAGCGGAGGCGGTGGAGGAGCCGGCCAAGGTCATGCGCATCGGCAGCATGATCAAGCAGCTGCTCGACGAGGTGCGCCAAGCCCCGCTCGATGAAAAGAGCCGCGACCGCGTGCGCGACGTCTTCGAGCAGTCGGTCAAGGAGTTGGCCGAAGGACTGAGCCCGGACCTCCGCGAAGAACTGGGACGGCTGACGCTGCCCTTCGATGCCGACACGCCATCCGACGCAGAGTTGAGGGTCGCTCAGGCCCAACTCGTGGGCTGGCTCGAGGGCCTCTTCCACGGGATCCAGGCCACGCTCTTTGCGCAGCAGATGGCGGCCCGAGCCCAGCTCGAGCAGATGCGCCAGAAGGGGCTCCCCGCGCCGGCCGAAGACGGCCAGGCTCGTCGCAGCACTTATTTGTAGGGCCATCGCGCCTCCGCTCGCTCCCCGCGATAACGTGCAAATCACAGCCTTGTAGTTATCCACAGGGGCTGGGGAAACCAGCGGAAAGGCCCAAGGGGACAGTGAGCAGCGGGGCCAGCTTCACCCACCTCCATCTCCATACCGAGTACTCGATGCTCGATGGCGCCGCCCGAATCAGGGACGTCGTCGCCAAGGCCGCGGCCGACGGTCAGCCCGGAATCGGAATCACCGATCACGGCAACATGTACGGCGTCCTGCCGTTCTATACGGCGTGTCGCGAAGCCGGCATCACACCGGTCATCGGCATGGAGGCCTACCAAGCGGCCGAGAGCCGCCATCACCGTCCGCTACGCCGGGGGCGGGAAGACGACATGGGCGGCGACGCCGAAGCAGGCCAAAAGCTCTACTACCACCTGACCCTTCTGGCCGAATCGAACGTCGGGTATCGCAACCTCATTCAGCTTTCGTCGCGTGCCTTCCTCGAGGGCTACCACTACCAACCGCGCCTCGACTGGGAGCTGCTCGAGACCTACCACGAAGGCCTGATCGCGACGACGAGCTGCCTCGGCGGCGTCGTCCTTCAAGACCTACTGCGCGACGACCCCGACGGCGCGCTGGCCAAGGCCTCCCGGCTGCAGGACATCTTCGGTCGCGACAACCTCTTCGTGGAGCTGCAGGACCACGG
>DATLBX010000112.1:0-48370 GCA_035526705.1 Acidimicrobiales bacterium
CGAGTAAGCGAGTGTAGGAGCGGGCTCTACTGCCGAAGTGCGGCGAGGACGTCCTCTATCGGAGCGTGGTCCGCCACGTCGGAGTCCATGTGGGAGTACAGCACCTCTCCCCCACGCCCGATCACGAGAGTTGCGCCGAGCTGCATGGGCCGCTCTCCGAGTCGCTTTTGGCTGTGGCCCGCGGCGGCAGCCCGCCGCCTTCCGGCGATAACGCTCGGTCTGAGCAAGCCGAGAGCAGATGTCCGGCCGAGCTCGATCGCTTTGGCGGCTTCAGCGCGGTCGTCGATCAGAACCGGGAATCGGATGGCCTCGTCGCGCACGAACGCTGCCGCGAACTGGCGGTTGCCCGTACCGATGGCGACGATCCCCGCCCCCTCCTCCTCGATCTCCGACTGATGACGACGCAACTGCGCCGCTGCCTCCCGGCAGAAGATTCAGCCGAAGTGCCGCAAGAAGTTCACGACCGCTGGGGCTTCCGCCCAGAAGTCGCCAACGCGGTGCTCGACGCCCTCGTGGTCTTCGAGAGTGACCTCGGCGAGCCCAGTTACGTCCACCTGTTCAGCTTACGGGCGTCGACTGCGGCGTCACGGGGGAGGCGAGCCACCTGTCGCGGAGCAGGGCCAGGACCGCGATCGACACCGCCAGCAACACCAGCGACAGCGCTATCGCCGCCTCGGGCCGGCTGTCGAGCGCCAGGTACACCGCGAGCGGCAACGTCCGAGTCCGCCCCGGAAGGCTGCCGGCGAAAGTCACTGTTGCGCCGAATTCCCCGAGAGCCCGCGCCCAGGCGACCACGACCCCGGCGGACAGAGCCGGCCGGGCCAATGCCAATGTGACGCGCGCGAAGTTCGATGCCCGACCGACCCCGAGGGTCCGCCCGGCTTCGACAAAACGCGGATCCACGGCGCGCAATCCCGACTGTGCGGCCAGAACGAAGAACGGCAGGGCGACGAAGGCAGCTGCCATCACCGCTCCCGCAGTCGTGAACGCCAAGCTCACCCCGAACCAGCTATCCAAGGGGCGACCGAGGATCCCGCGCCGCCCGAACGCAAGCAGCAGGGCGACACCACCTACGACGGGCGGCAGAACCATGGGCAGCAGCGCCAGCGCCAACAAGCCGCGGCGCAAAAGCCCGTTGTGCAAGCGCACGAGCGCCCACGCCAGGGGAAGCCCGAGGAGGACAGCCACCAACGTCGCTGAAAGCGAAGTGACGATCGACAACCTCAGGCTTGTCGCCAACTCGTCCGACGCGAGGAGAGGGCCGAGTGAGGCCCACGGGGCGCGCACCAACAGCCCGAGTAGCGGCAGACCGAGGAACAGCACCGCAAGCGCCAGTCCGACGTTCGCCACGACGCGCTTCATGGAGCCAAGAATCCCGCGCGGCCGAAGACCGCCCTTCCTCGCGACGAGGTGAGCAGCTCGATCAGCGACTCCGCCGCGGCACGGTGGGTCGTCCGTCTTACGACCGCCGCCGGATACACGGCCTCCAGCTCTGGATCGTCGGCCTCCGGCATCGCGACCCCCTCGATGTCGGCCCGGCCGGCTCGCAGGTCCGACGCGTAGGCGATCGTCGCGTCGGCCTCCCCGAGTGCCACCTTCCCGATCGCGGCGGACACGTTTTCCTCGAAGGAGACGGGCCTCACTGAGAGGCCCACTCGCTCGATCAAGTTCGCGGCGAGCCGCCCGCATGGCACGTCGGGGTCGCAGAGAACCAACTTCACGTCGGACCGCTGGAGATCCCGTACCGACCTGATCCGAACCGGGTTCGAGGCGCGCACCACCAGAGCGAGGCGGTTGCGCGCCACTGGCCTCCGATCGTCGACCACCCCGGCGTCCGCTGCGATCTGCATGCTGCGTCGGTCGGCGGTGATGAGCACATCGGCCGGCGCGCCCTCGACCACCTGGCGAGCGACGACGGTCGACGAAGCGAAGGACAAACTCAGTTCGACGCCGAGCCGCTCCTCGATCTCCGGTGCCCAGCGCGAAAGGACCGGCTCCAGCGACGACGCGGCAAAGACGTCCAGTTCGGGGCGCTCGCCCCCGCCTCCGCACGCGGCGACGAGGAGGAGGCTGAACAGCGCGGCGACAGACGCGGCACGGCGCATGGGTCAGGGCGCCGCACGAACGCCGGCCGCCAGCCCACCGGCGATCGCCGCACCCCCGGCGGAGCCGAGCACCAATAGCCGGCCCCGGCGCGGGAGGTCAGAAAACGACCCGAGGGTGACGGCCGCGTCCAGGGCGTCTGCGCCGGCACCGGCCGCGGCCCAACCGCGGGACCCGGAGATCAGAGCACCGAGGCCGAGGACAAGGTCCCTGGCTCCGAGAGCCCGAGCCAGCACCCGGCCGCCCGGTGTGCTCGCAACCGCCCGGCCGACCCACGGTCTCGCGGGCACCTCGGGCCGCGTCAAGGCAATCAGGCCCAGAGCGGTCCGGCCCGCGCCGATGAACCGGATCAGCTGGCGCGCGTCCACCGTCCGACGGTATCCCGCACCCTGGGCTCCCCCCATGCCCGGGGCGCCCTGGCGGCCGCGTCATACCTGCGGACGACCGCGAGATAGTCGTCTGGGCCGAGGATTTGGCTGCGAGCGTCCGTCAGGATGGCCCCATGCTTCCCAGCCGGCGCCGCACAGGCGCAATCCAGGTGGCCGACAACGCTCTGCTCGTCGTCGGCGCCGTCGTAGTGGGCCTCATTCTTCTCAAGCTGCTCGGGTGGCTGGTGGGGACTGTTTTCCTGCTGGTCAAAGTGGCTCTGGTGGCGTTCGTCATCGCGGCCGCCGTCAGATTCGCGCTCAGCGGCAAGAAGTAGCCCCGACCCCGCCCGGGAGGGCGAATTGACGGCGGGGCGGTGGACGTACAAGGCTGCGGCGCCCGGCACCCTCCGCCGGCCCAACCCAGGTGGGAGACCGCAGCATTTCTCGACTCGTAGCGCTAGTGCTTTTGATGCTGGCGGCGTCCGCGCAGCTGGACGCACGCATCAGCTTCGAGCCCCCTGAGACTCGGCCGCGCCCTGTTCTCCCCGCGGCAGCCACGAGCCCCGAAGGTCCGGCCCCCACCGTCGTTCCGCCGCCGGTGCCGCGGGTCACCTTCCGCGGCGTGTGGGGTCGGCTCTCGCACTGCGAGTCCTCCGGCAACCCCCGGGCGGTGAGCCGCGATGGCCGGTACTTCGGCCTCTTCCAGTTCTCCCTCGAGACCTGGCACTTCCTCGGCTACGCGGGCAACCCCGCGGATGCCGCTCCGAGCACCCAGCTGGAGGCAGCGCGCCGGCTTCAGCGGATGCGCGGCTGGGACCAATGGCCCCGCTGCTCGCGTCGCCTGGGGCTCTTGTAATCCGTTCCTAGGACAGTCACGGTTACCGGCCAGTAACGCGCCTCGCTCACCGGTTACTCCCCGGTAGCCCGTCAGGCTGGTGTAACTCGACCGCATCGGTCGAGGTCCGACACCGAGGTGGGGGGAACACAGGTCTTGGCGCACGCCGTCGTATTTCCCGGACAGGGCGCGCAGTCCCACGGGATGGGACTGCCCTGGCAGGACCACGCGTCGTGGTCCGTCGTCGAGCGAGCCGAGAAGGTCCTGGATCAGCCCCTGGCCGACCTGCTCACCGCAGACACCCACGATCTGTCTCGCACCGCGAACTCGCAGATGTCGGTACTGCTCACCTCTCTCATGTGCTGGGACGCCGTCCGGCCCACGATCGGCAGGCCGGCGGCCTTCGCGGGCCATTCGCTCGGACAGATCACCGCGCTGATCGCCGCCGAGGCCCTGTCGTTCGACGACGGCCTGCGCCTCGCTTGGGAGCGCGCCAACTTGACCCAGCGCGATGCCGACACGCGCCCCGGCCGTATGGCCGCGCTCCTCGGGGCCACGCCCGATCAAGCCGAGCAGGCCTGCGCCGATGTCGAAGGCTGCTGGGTCGCAAACGACAACACGGCCGGCCAGATCGTGATCGCCGGGACCCCCGAGGGCGTAGAGGCAGGGACCGAGGCCGCCAAGCAGGCAGGGGTGCGGAAAGTTATGGCCCTCGATGTCGGCGGTGCGTTCCACACTCCCCTTTTCGAGTCGGCCGCGGCCGACCTGCGCCGTCTGCTCGACGAGATCGACTGGCGCGACACCGACGTGCCCGTGATCAGTAACGGCGATGGCGCGGCAGTGGGCGACGGCAGGGGTTGGCCGGACCGCCTCGAGTCGCACTTGGTGCAGCCCGTGCGTTGGCGCGCCTGCATGGAGACGATTGCCGGTCTGTCCGACACCTGGATCGAAGCCGGACCGGGCTCCACCTTGGCGGCCTTCGCCAAGCGAGCCCACACAGAAGTGCGAGTACTCGGCGTCAGCACTCCGGCTGACGTGAACGAGCTTCCTAGAGAAGGAGCACGACTCTCATGACGGTGATCGAGCAAACCGCAGCCGCCGCGCACAACGCCGACCTCGATGCGCTCGAGCCGGGCGAGGGGCTCGACGTCGAGGAGCGGCTCATCGTCGCCCCGGCGGTCGGCATCTTTCGTCCCCTGGAGTTGAACGACGCGGAAGTCAGTCGTGGTCAGGCCATCGGTGTCGTGGAGTCCGTCGGCGCGGAGCCCCGCACGGTTCACAGCCCGCACGCCGGCTGGCTGAAGGGCCTTCTGGCCAAGGGAGGCGAGCGGGTCCGCGCCGGACAGCCTGTGGCCTGGCTGCGCGCCATCGCCTGACCGATCGCCGCCACCTTCCCGTCCTTCTCTCAAAGCCCTACTGACCTACGGTGAACTGGTGAACGCGGCCACCATTGCGGCGACCGGGATCGCGATCCCCGAACAGCGCCTCACCAATGCGGACCTCGAGGCGCGCCTGGACACCACCGACGAGTGGATCACCGATCGCACGGGCATCAAGGAGCGCCGCATCGCCGGGCCGAACGAGACCACGGCGACGCTGGCCACCGACGCTTGTGCCGATGCCATCAAGTCCGCGGGGCTGACTCCACTCGACGTCGAGCTCCTCGTAGTGGCCACCGCCACGCCGGAAGCCAGCCTCCCGGCCACCGCAGTCTTCGTGCAGGACGCACTCGGGCTGCGCTGCGGCGCGTTCGATCTCGGCGCCGCCTGCTCCGGCTTCGCGTACTCGCTTGTGACGGTGTCCGGTCTTATCGCTGCGGGTCAGATTCGCAACGCACTCATCGTCGGCTCGGAGACACTGAGCCGCATCGTCGACCCGGACGACCGCTCCACCGCCGTGTTGTTCGGCGATGGAGCCGGAGCTGCGGTGGTCGTACCCGCGGCACCCGGCTACGGACTCATCGCTTGGGATCTCGGCGCGGATGGATCGCTCGCGAACATCCTGCACATCCCGGGCGGCGGCAGTCGCAACCCGACGTCGGCTCAGACCGTCGCTGATCGCGAGCACTTCGTGCAAATGGAAGGCCGCGAAGTCTTCAAACGAGCGGTACGCGCCGTGGTCGAGTCCGCGGGGGCGACGCTCGAGAAGGCGGGCGTGGCTGCATCGGACATCGACGTCTTCGTGCCCCATCAGGCGAACGCACGCATCGTCACCGCGGTGGTCGAGCGACTCGATATGGATCCCGCCAAGGCGTTCGTGAACATCGAGCGCTACGGGAACACTTCCGCTGCTTCGATCCCCGTCGCTTTGGCGGAAGCGGTTGCCGCGGGACGCATCAACGACGGCGACCTCGTCATGTTGTCGGGCTTCGGGGCCGGCATGACCTGGGGCACCGTTTTGCTGCGGTGGGGCGGAGCGAAGTCATGACCCAGCGCGTTGCCCTGGTAACGGGCGCATCCCGCGGTATCGGTGCCGCGACTGTCGCTGCCTTGGCCGCCGCGGGACACAAGGTCGCGCTCACCTACTCCTCGGATTCGACGGGAGCGGAGCGCACAGTCAAAGACGTGGAGGCGGCCGGCGGCGAGGCGATCGCCATACGGGCCGACGCCGCCGATCGCGCCTCGGTCGATTCGGCCTTCACTCAGATCGAGGAGGCGTTCGGTGCCGTCGAGATCCTCGTGTCGAACGCAGGCATCACCCGCGACGGCCTGCTCATGCGAATGAGCGACGACGACTGGGAAGCCGTCCGCGCCACCAATCTCGACGGTGCCTTCTATGCCGTCCGCCGCGCCACGCCGAAGATGCTGCGGGCGCGCTGGGGTCGGATCGTCACCGTCGCCTCGGTGGTCGCCGCGATGGGGTCGGCCGGTCAGGTCAACTACGCCGCGGCCAAGGCCGGCCTCATCGGCCTCACCAGATCGGTGGCCCGGGAGCTCGCGTCGCGTGGGATCACGGCGAACGTCGTGCTGCCCGGGCCCATATCCACGGCCATGACCGACGAGCTGGACGACGACCGCAAGGCCCTGCTCACCGGAGCCGTGCCGCTCGGCCGCTTCGGCGGCCCGGACGAGGTCGCGTCTGTCATAGCCTTTCTCTGCTCCGAGGCCGCTGGTTACGTAACCGGCGCCGTGGTTCCCGTCGATGGCGGGCTCTCCATGGGCCTCTGACCGGACCGCCAACAAGACAGGAAGACCAACATGGACCGCGAAAAGATCTTCGAAGTACTCAAGGAAGCTGCCGTCGAGGTGCTGGGCGTGGGGCCCGAGCAGATCACGGCTGAGGCTCGCTTCAAGGAAGACCTCGAAGCCGACAGCCTCGACCTCGTCGAGCTCGTGATGGCGCTCGAGGAGCGCCTCGACATCACCGTCCCGGAGGAGGACCTCGGCGAGGTCACCACCGTGGGTCATGCCTGGGAGCTCGTCGCGTCCAAGGTCGAAGCCAACTCGTGAGCCCCTCGGACGCCGGCGTCCCCAAGGGGAGCCGCTCGGGCTCCGCGGGGCTGCCTCGGCGGCGCGTGGCCATCACCGGTCTGGGGGTCAAGACCCCCGCCGGCTGCGACCTGGAGTCCTTTTGGGACACCTTGGTGTCGGGGCGCTCCCCCGCCGCGCCGATCAAGCGGTTCGAGATGCACCCCGAGCTTGGCGTGCGCTTCGCCTGTGAGGTCAGCGACTTCGACGCGGTTGCCTACCTGGGCCACAAGGAGGTACGTCGTACCGACCGGGTGACGCATCTGGGCATGGCTGCGGCAGCGGACGCGATTGCCCAAGCGGGCAACGTCAAGGCCGATCCGGCGCGTTGCGCAGTCGTCATGGGCACCGGGATCGGCGGAGTCGAAACGCTCGAGAGCCAGGTGGTGGTTCACGATCAGCGCGGTCCGAGCCGGGTCTCACCGTTCTTCGTCCCGATGATGATGCCGAATGCCACCGCAGCCCTTGTCGGCATGGCCCAGGGCTGGACCGGGCCGAACCTGACGGTTGTCACCGCCTGCGCCGCCGGGACCAATGCGCTGGGAGAGGCGACCCGCCTCATTCAGCACGGCGAGTGCGACGTCATCCTGGCGGGAGGTGCCGAAGCGTCGGTGACGCCGGCAACCATGGCCGCCTTCGCCCGAATGGGAGCGCTCAGCACGCGGAACGACGAGCCGACGGCCGCGTCCCGCCCGTTCGACAAGGACCGCGATGGCTTCGTGATGGGCGAAGGCGCGGCCTTCCTGGTCCTAGAGGAGTGGACGGCCGCCGAAGCGCGGGGTGCCACGATCCTCGGCGAGATCCTTGGCTATGGCCGCAACAGCGACGCCCACCACATCACCGCTCCGTCCCCCGGAGGGGCGGGCGCCGCGGCCTGTATGCAGCTCGCGCTGGAAGACGCAGGCCTCAGCCCGTCCGACATCGGACATGTCAACGCACACGGGACCTCTACCCCGCTGAACGACGCGTCGGAAGCCGAAGCGGTCACCAAGGTGTTCGGCGAGTCGAGTCCTGCGATCACGTCGACCAAGGGCGTAACCGGCCACCTGATCGGGGCGGCGGGCGCCGCGGAGGCCGTGGCGACCGTTCTGGCCCTGCGCCACAACGCGCTGCCGCCGACGGCGAACCATGGGACGCCCGACGAGGGCATGAACATCGACGTCGTGTCCGGCACGGCCCGCAAGATCGACGGAACCAAGGCCGCGATTTCGAACTCATTCGGGTTCGGCGGTCATAACGCCAGCATCATCGTGGGCCCGGCGCCGGCAGCCTGAAGTTGGGGTTGCTGGAAGGGAAGAAGATCCTCGTTACCGGGGTCCTCAACCATGAGTCGATCGCGTACGCAGTAGCCGAACAGGCCCAACAGCAGGGCGCGGAGCTCCTGCTGACTTCGTTCGGGCGGATCACTTCGATCACCGAGCGTGCGGCGCGGCGTTTGCCCGATCCCCCGGACATCCTCGAGCTGGACGTGAGCAACGACGAGGACTTCAATGCGCTCCAATCGGAGCTGCAGTCGAGGTGGGGTCAGGTCGACGGGGTCGTGCACGCCATCGCCAACGTCGACAAGAGCTGCCTCGACGGGAACTTCCTGAACGGACCGTGGGCTGACATTGCCGCTGGCTTCCGCGTGTCGACCTACTCGCTGGTCGCGCTCGCCAACGCCACGGCGCCGCTCATGCCCGAAGGCGGGTCGATCGTCGGTCTGGACTTCGACGCAACTGTCGCGTGGCCGTCGTACGACTGGATGGGCGTCAACAAAGCAGGGCTCGAGTCCGCGGCGCGCTACCTCGCCAAGTACCTCGGGCCAAAGAAGATCCGCGTCAACCTGGTTTCGGCCGGCCCGCTGCGCACGGTCGCGGCCCGGGGTGTCGGTGCCATCAAGATGTTCGACGAGGTCTGGGCGGATCGAGCCCCGCTGGGTTGGGATGGTAAGGACACGGTGCCGGCGGGCAAGGCCGTCGTCGCGCTGTTGTCCGATTGGTTCCCCGCCACGACGGGCGAGATCATCCACGTCGACGGCGGCTGTCACGCCATCGGGGCCTAACCGTTCCCAACTGGCCGCAAAATCCCGTCGTATTGACGGAAAAATGCGGCCGGTTCGCTCACTGGTGGTGATCTGACCCATGGTGATCTGGCTCGCGCTCGGGTCGGCCATCACGTTCGGCGCCGCGGACTTCTGGGGGGGTCTCGCCAGCCGCCGGGCCCCGTCAGCCGGGGTAGTTGCCGTCGCGCAGGTCATATCCCTGCCGGTCGTGCTGCTCTGGTGCCTGCTCTCGACCCGATCGGCAGCTGGGTCCGACCTCGCGTGGGGCGCGGCCAGTGGAGCGGCGGGAGCCGGGGGCGTGCTGCTGCTCTACAAGGGGCTGGCCGACGGCCGCATGAGCGTGGTGGCTCCGCTGACCGGGTTGGTCGCTGCCGGGTTGCCGGTCGTAGTCAGTCCCCTACTCGGCGAGCTGCCGTCCGCGCTGGCGCTGGTCGGCATCGCGATCGCCATGGCGGCTATCGCCCTCGTTTCCCGCGACGGCGAAGCCCACGCGGACGACCAGACAGTCGCGACCATGAGCCGCGGCGCGATGGTCGCCGTGGCGGTCGCGTCCGGCGTGTGCTTCGGCGCCCTGTTCCTGCTGCTGGATCAGGCACGAGAAGACGCGAGCATGTGGCCGCTGGTCGCCAACAAGTTCACAGGGCTCCTGGTCGTCGGTGCCTACGGACTTTTCGTGGCGCGCACCGGGTTGCGCGTAGGTCGCAGCGCCCTGCCTCTGGTCTTCGGTTGCGCGGTCGGCGGAGCGGCCGCCGAGGTACTGCTTCTGCTGGCGATGCAGAACGGTCTCGTCGCCATCGCCGCCGTCATTACATCGCTCTATCCCGGCTCCACCGTCCTCCTCGCCCGCTTCGTCCTCCACGAACGCCTGCGCAAGGACCAGCTGGCCGGCTTCGCCCTGGCCGCCCTCGCCGTAGGCCTGATAGCTGCCGGCTGACGCAGTTAGCGTGCGCTGGTGACGACTTGGGCGGCTGACACCGCATCTCAATTGACGGAGACATTCAGTGGAGCCTTCGAAGGAGACGGGATCGTCGTGGCGGTCGGAGCCATCGATGACGAGCACGTGGTTCTTCATGACCCGCCTGACTCCGCCGAGGACAGCCGCTTCGAGATCGGCTCGCTGACCAAGCCGATCACCGCGACGCTTGCTGCGGTACTCGCCGAAGAGGGTCAGCTGAGCTGGACAGATCCGATCGGTAAGTGGCTGGACGCGGGCCCCAACGAAGGCATCACCGTGGAGCAGCTGGCCACTCACACTTCTGGTCTCCCGCGGCTGGCGCCGAATGCCTTCGGCAAGGGCGTCGACCAGAACAATCCCTATGCGCACTACTCCGCCGAACTCGCCGAGAAGGGCCTCCGAGAAGCGAGGCTTGCGCCTGATGAAGAACGGGGGTACTCCAATTTTGGCTTCCAGCTCCTAGGACTCATCGTCGAGCGAGCCGGCGGGCTCTCCTACGAGAAGTTCCTCCGCACGCGTTTCCTGGAGCCGCTGTCAATGCGTTGCTCGGGCGTTCGGGGCTCCGGGATGGAGGGCACCGAGCTCCCAGGACATACCGACGGCCGGGCCGTCCCGCACTGGGACCAGCAACTGCCGGGTCCCGGCGGCGTCGAGGCAACCATGGCAGACCTCTTGAAGTTCCTGCAGGCCTGCCTCGCCCCGCCCGCGGGTGATTTGGGGCGTGCCATCGCAGCATCTCAACAACCGCGTGTCGCAACGGGCCAGCGGCAGCAGGGACTGGGTTGGACGATCCTCGAAGGCGGTTACGTCTGGCATAACGGAGGCACGGGCGGCTTCACCTCGTCCGCGGTGTTCGATCCGGCGAAGAAGCGCGCCGTCGCGGTGATGGTCAACTCCGGAGGCGGCGAGCTTGACGCCGCCGTCATGCGCGCCATCAAGGGAGAGGATCCCCGGTCGGCGCGACCGCAGCCCCCCGGGCCGGAGTGGGAAGCGCGCGGGCGAGAGCTCGCTACCGCTTTGCTGGAGGGCCGCTTCGAGGACGTCTACGCGGCGATGGACGAAGAATTCCGCGCCAAAGTGACACTCAAGCAACTCTCTGCGATCTGGAAGCTGGGAACTCTCCGGGCCGGGAAGCCCGGCGACATCGAAGTGACTTGCCGGCGACGGCCGGGGTCGGTTGCCGCGGAGGTGACCATCGCTCGCACCCGCAAGCCGACTCGCTTGGCCGTCGCGTGGCGCGACGACGGCGCGATCGCCGGCTTCACCATCCTGAAGGGCGACAAACCCTCACCCTTCTAGGGGTGTTCCCGCCTCAGCCGGTCCCGGCGTAGAACAGAAGCGGCCCGGCGTAGCCATTGCACTCATCCTGCGCCGTCCGGCCGGTGAACGCCTCCCGCTCCTGCCACGCCCCGGCGAAGTAGCGCCGTCCACCCTCGACCATCTTCCAGCAGCCGGGATCCTGCTGCCCCGGCGCGGTTGACCGGCTGTCCCACCAGTTCACCATGGCGTCCTTGACGCAGGTGTAGTCGCCAGGGTTGTAGAAGCACGCGGGCACGCCAGGGTCGTCGCTGCGGATCGCCGGAATGGCATGCATTCCCCTATCGACCGCGGTCGGAGTCAACTTCGGCCCGGCGACCTGGATCCCCGTGAAGAGCATCCGGAGGTCTTGATAGAAGGAGGTCAGGCCGCAGTCGAAGTTCGAGTCCTGGTGATTCGACGACGGGTCCTGCCGTTGCGACTTGTAGCAATAACTCTCGGACGTCAGCCCAGCCCGGACGACGTTGGTCATCGCCCATGCGTGATCCCACACGCTCTGGTCTTGGCGCTTACCTGTCTGGTAGCCCTCGTGATAACCGTCACCGGCGATGACCCATTCGGGACGCCAGTTCTGCTGTGCCGCCGCGTTCGAATGTGTCGTTTCGTACCCCTGGGCCCACAGGACGGTCGTTACACCGGCCTGAGCGAACTTGGCGATGTTTTGCGTCGCCTCTTCCCCGGCGGTACGCGTGTCCGCGGCGTAAGCGGCGTAGGGAGCAGTCCCCTCGGCCACTATCTCGGCGCCACACTTCTCGATCTTCTGTCTCGCGGTCTTGGCGAACAGCTGCATCCCGGGAAAGTCCGGATCCGCCGTTGACAGGAAACCGAACTTTCGCGGCTTGCCCTGATCGGCTGCGTTGCCGGAGAACGCGACTGGCCGGTTCACTATCTGCGAGCACACCCACGACGAGTACATCGCGGCGGACTCCTCGATCGACGGCAGGTAGCTCCAGATCAGTTTGGGGAACCGCGAGAAGAACGCCGCCGGCTTGTTCTCGAACGACCCGAAGTTCATGACCCCTCGTCGGGCCATCACCTCGATGTAAGGGTCCGGATTGTCGGCGTAGGTCGCGACGGCGAAGGGCTTGACCCTCTCGAGATTCTCCACCGCGTCCGCTCGGCGACCCTCGACCGTGTTCGTGCCGTCAGTGAAGTAAGCGAAGAAGTGGGCTCGGCGTCCGTAGGTCTGGTACCGATCGTTGAAATGCCGCTGATGTATGCGCAGCTGGCGGACGTAGTACGTGTCCTCCTCCTGCGGCGGCTCGTCGAGATCCTTGTAGACGCTGAGCGGGCGCTCTTCGCAGCCCTTGCTGGTGACACAGTCTGTGAAGCCTCCCTCGATGTACACGAGGATCCGAATCTCGTCCCGCGTGACGCCGTGATAGGTGGCGCCGCCGTTATCGCCCTCGTAAAAGCCCACACATGGCGGGGCCAGGGGATCTTCGGTCTGCTTGGGCGGGTTGCCCACACAGTTCTTCACCCTCGGGTTCTTCCCGACTCCCTTCGCCTCGCCGGGTGCCGGGACGTCGGGCTCGCCCCCAGGGTCGGCCCCGAAGGAGGACGAGCTCCCGAGTCCGAGCGACGAGAGGTTCCCGACCGGCGGCGTGATCTGATCGTCCTCCGGCGGGATCGGCGCGTACTCCAGCGTCTCCGCCGGACTGGTTTGCGGCAGATTGAGCGCGCTCGGCATGACAGCCAGCAGCAACAACATCACCAGCCCCGCCAGCATGAGCGGCGGGTAGTTGGTTGTCGCCGAGCGCCCCCGTACAGCCACGGCCACGGTCTAGCTCGCCGAAAGCCCCAAGAGGCGTCGGATGATTCGCATCCCCAACGCGTCCAGTGCCGGCGACTGTTGTGCGCCGAACAGATTCGCGGTGAGCACCACGGACCGGCCGTCGTCGGGCGCGACGTACATCGATGTCGCGGCGCCGGGCCAGCCGCCGTTGTGCCATGGCACTCGGTGGCCCTCTACGTCGTGAACGATGAACGACAAGCCCTGATGACCGTTCATGCCCTCCTGGGGGAGCTTGCCCTGCGCCGCCCACATCTCCTCGAGGGACTCCTTCTTCAGCACCGGAGCTCCGCCGTTGATCAGACACGACGTGTAACGGGCCATGTCCTCCGCGGTGGAGAACACCGACCCTGCACCGCGCACGATCACTTCCAAGTCCAGGCACTCGACGAACGAGTCGCCGTCCGGGCTGAACCCGGTGACAAGCCGTTCCGCGATGTGAGGGTGCCGGAAGAAGCTCGAAGACTTCATGCCCAGTGGCCCGAAGAAGGTCTCCTCCATGCTTTCGTAGAAGGGCTTCCCGTTGAGCTCCTCGATCAGATGGCCCAGCGTCGCAAAGGCATCGTTGCTGTACGCCCATTCAGTCCCGACGGCGGTCTTGGCGACCAGCCCGCTCGCATAGAACTCCGCGAGCGGCGGCACGGGCTGGCCGTGCGCGATGCCGATGTCGACGCCGCCGCGTGCCCCTAGTCCGGACACGTGAGTGAGGAGGTGCCGGATCGTGATGGGCTCGGACCCATCCGCGGCCTGCACCTTGTACGACTTCAGGTGGTCGTTGATGGGGTCGTCCAGCGCCACCTTGCCCGCCTCGACGAGCTGCATGACGCCTACCGCGGTGATGGTTTTCGACACCGAACCGATGCGGAAAACGGAGTCGGGCAGCACCTCCGTTCCCGGGGCGCGCGCCGATCCGAAGCCACGGAACCAAACGAGTCCGTCTCTGCCTCCGATGGATGCTGCCAGCCCGACGAAGTGATTCTCCTCACGGGCTTCCGCGATGAGTTCCTCCAGTTCTGCGGAGAGGGCTTCGTCCACTGCTCCGGGGCCGCCGCGTTCCTCCCGCACGGGTTCGCCGCCGGACACGTCCGACCAATCCCGCGGCTTTGCCCCGTCGGCCGTGGGATACACCGGCTCGACGCCGAGCATCGCGATCCGGTTCGGCTCGTCCTGCTCGACCATGATCTTCAGGCGAAAGCCGACCGCCCCGGACTCACCGCTCATATCGACCACCGCGGCGAAGTCGGTGGGAGTGCTGAGGCCCACGAGCCGCGCCGTGCCCAGCTCGGCTGCGTCGTTGTTGAGCATTCCTGCAATCGCTTCAGCGGGCGCGGCGGCGAGGAAGCTCTCGGCGAACGCCTCCTTGACCTGCTCGACCGAGACCTCGTTCTCCCGGTTGACTGAATCGAGAACCCACTGGACGCGCCGGCCCACCGGGGTGTCCGGGATGTCGATCTTGGCTGCTTCGGTGACTGTCATCTACTCGCCTCTCAATTCGTCGATGGCCAGGCGGGCCACCTTGCCGATTACCGCATCTGCCTCCGGCTTGTGCCAGCGCAGATCCTTCGTGGTCACGAAGACCGCGGCTGCGTACCGCCCGCCATCGGGGTACTCGACGACGCCGATCTCGTTGCGGATGCCGATGAGCGTTCCGGTCTTACCGCTGACCTTGATCCCGTCACCGAACGCGGAGCTCAGACGGTGCGGCCATACCTGCAGCGCCATGATGCGGCGCGCCTCAGCACAGGCTTCCGCCGGCCCCGCTTCGTCTGTCCAGATCAGGCGCAGCAGCGTCGCGGCCTCACGCGGGGTCGTGCGGTTGGTCTGTGGTGCGTTGAGCGTTCGGAGCGTGGCGATCTTCTCGGGCGTGAGGTCGGGGTTGATCCACTCGATGCCACCAGCGTCTTCGACCAGCGTCGTCAGCAGGTGGTTGCAGTCGCCCTCGAGGAAGGTGTTGCCCAACCCCAGGTCGGCCAGCGTCTTGTTGACCCGGTCAGTTCCCACCAACCCCTGGAGGACGTCGGTCGCGGTGTTATCGCTGACGCACATCATCCAGAAGGCCAGGTCGCGCACCGAGATGTCCAGGTCGTCGAGCATCACCGAGAGCCCGGTCGGGCCCATGGTGCGGCGATCGGCGGGCACCTTCACACGGTCGGTCAGGGAGAGCTCCCCGGCCGCGGCTTGCCGCGCCACCTCGAGCAGGACCGCGGTCTTGTAGGTCGAGGCGGTCACGACGGGATCGTCGCTCCGCTCTCCGATTTCCGTACCGGAGCCCAAGTCGATTACGTGCCAGGCCGCCTCAGCGCCCGCGTCCTGAAGCGCCTGGGCGATCTCCGCCCCGCTCCCCCGTGTCTTTGTCATGCCCCAGTCTCGTCGGCGAGGCCTACCTACGTGTCGTCGGCCGGGACCACTGCCGCCGGGAGCGGTTGTGTTCGGCTCCAAAGTCGCCCAACGTTGGTTACAGCTTGCCCGGCTCGCCCTCGAAGTTCTTGTAGTTGACGGTCAGGGTGTAGCCCTCCCCGCTGGTGGCAGTGAAGTTCCGGACGACCAACTGATAGTCCCGCTTGAGCGGCAGGAAGTCGATCACCGCCTTGTTGTCCTCGCAGGACGCGTCCTTGATAGGGCCGGTCGTTTCGGGGTCGTCCCAGAGATAGAGGATGCAGTAGTTCAACGCGCTGGCCTGCGTGCCCTGCCAGTCGAGAGTCACGTAGGCCCGAGCGTCCTCGGGATGCTCCGGCAAGTTGACCTTGAGGCTGATGCGATCGCAATAGGGCGACGGCGTGGTGCAACTCGCCGGGTTGTAGGAGATGTCCGCCAGCGGCATGGGCACGGGGATCCCGGGGAAGTCCTTCTTGACCGTTTGGAGGTGGCTCACGACAATCTCGCCCCGGTCGTCGGCGCGGGCCGGGCCGTGGATCACGGCCGCCGCTAACACGGAGGCCGCCGCGAGCGTCGCCAGTCCTTTACGCCTCACTCCGACTCCCATCTCGACCTCCGAATCTCTGCTGTCCGGCAGTGTTGCCCGCGAGCCACGCCTGCAGCTTGTCAGGCCCCACCACCGTCACCCCGAACCATTGTCGCCGCAATCACGACCCGATTTCGAGACAGCTGCAATTCTGGTTGGAGCATGAGCTCCGCTATCAAGCGCCCCTCCGCGCCCTCCCGCTACGGTCCCTTAGTTCCGGCTGCGGTCCTCATGCTCCTTCTTTTGGCGGTACTCCCCTCGAGTTTGGGCATCCCGAACGCAAATCCCTCGGAGACCCTCGAGTACGCCCCGGTACCGCCGGAGGATGAGTCCCTGGATACACCGCCGTCGGGGAACCTCTCCGCGCTGGGCCTGGCCCGCGGGCGAGGCGTGGGGAGCAACGCGGCTGCCGGCGAAGGCGCCCCAGACCCCGTCGCCGACCTGCGGGCCGCCGGGAAGAACCCCCGGACCAAGCGATGCGTCGGCAGCCCGCCGCGGCAGACCGAGGACCCGTCTTCGCCTCCGTGCGTGGCCTATTTCAACGGGGACAACGGAGGGGCGACGTACAAGGGAGTCACCAAGGACGAGGTCCGCGTCCTCTTCTACTTCGACGGCGGGTACATCCAGACGTCGACCGCGTCCGGCGAGCAGCAGACGCTGCCTACCGACACCTATTTCGATTTGGCCGATCCGCCGAAGAGCGCCGATGAGGACCCCCACACCCGGACGCTCCGCGCCTATCAGAGGTACTTCAACGAGCGCTATCAGGCATACGGCCGCTTCGTTCACTTCTACATCTATTACGGGCGCGGAACTTCTTCGCACAACGCCGAAGGCCGGCGGTCCGACGCGTACGACAACTACCAGAAGATCAAGCCGTTCGCCGTCTTCCCCCTGACGCAGTTCTTCCAGCCTGACCCGTACCTCGAGGTCATGGCCAAGTTCGGCGTTCTCAACTTTGGGACTTTCGCATCACGTCCGCAGTCGTTTTTCCAGCAGTACCCCAAGCTCATCTGGGGCTATCGCCCGTCGATCGAGCAGTACGCAAAGACTTTCGCGGACTACGTCTGCAACAAGGTCGTCCCCCACCCCGTCTCCTTCAGCGCGAACGCCGATGCGGGCGCGCCCCGCAAGCTCGGCCTCATACGCACCAGCGATCCGGTTCAGCCGGGCATGCAGCAGTTCGCTCGCGAGGTCAGGGCGCGCGTCGAGAACTGCGGCGGCAACTTCGTCGCCGAGGCAACCTTTCCGTCAGCCGGGTATGTAACCGATGCGCGCTACACGCCCGAGTACGCGACGGCGGCGATGGCCGAGTTCTCGCAGAAGGGCGTTACCACTGTCATCTGGGGGCAGGGCTGGGAGAAGAACTTCTCGGCCGCGGCGGCCAACATCGGATACAGGCCGGAGTGGGTCATCGCGGGTGACGGAGTCCATGAAGCCAATGACCGGGCGTCGAGGCACCAGGAGCAGAGCGTGTGGCAGAGCGCTTGGGTCGTGACATCGATGGCGCTAATCCCCGACCGTGACGCAAGGCATTGCTACCTGGCGGTCCGCGAGGCGGAGCCCGCGTATCCGTCGGAGGACGTGAACTACGCGTGCCAGCACTACGAGAACATTCGCCAGCTCTTCATCGGCATTCAGGTCGCCGGCCCGCGTCTCAATCCCGACAACATCGACAGGGGTTTCCACGCCATCCCGCCGGTGTCGAGCCCGGACCCGCAGGTGCCCGCGTGTTACTACGAACCCGGCGATTACACCTGCGTCAAGGACGCCATGGTCATGTGGTGGGACCCGGCAGGTCGGTCGGGCGCCAGCGCGCCGGGGTGCTTCCGCCTGCCCCAGGGTGGGAAGCGCTACATCTCAGGTGACTGGCCCCCGGGGGACGTTCCGGCTCAACGGGACGCCGGCCGGGACCCGTGCAACATCTATACGGTCGGCGACACTTTCCGGGCGCCCGACACCTAGCCGACCGGTGTGGCCGGCGACCACGGTTCCCGAGATTCCTTGTGCCGCGGGCCAAGTGCCCTGGTCAGGGCCCCTAATAGGGTCGCCGGGATGGGACTAGACAAATTTGAGGCGTACATCGAGGACGAGCGGGCCCGGTTCGAGGTCCAGGGCGTCGCGGTGGCCGTCATCCAGGGGGACGAAGAGCTCCTGAACGCGGGCTTCGGCTTCGCGGACACGGAGAGCAAGCGGGAGATGTCGCCCGACACGGTGCTGGCCATCGGGTCCTCCACGAAGGCCTTCACCGTCACCGCGCTCGGCACGCTCGTCGACGAGGGCCTGCTCGACTGGGACAAGCCCGTGCGCGAATACCTGCCCGGCTTCCGCATGCACGACCCCGTGGCCACCGAGCACCTCACCGTGCGCGACATGCTCAGTCACCGCTCGGGCCTGCCCCGCCACGACCTGCTCTGGTACGGCAACAACGAGCTCACCCGCGCCGAGGTCGTCGAGAAGCTGCGCTACCTCGAGCCCTCCAAGAGTTTCCGCGAGCTCTGGCAGTACAACAACCTGATGTACATCACCGGTGGCCACCTGATCGAGGTGCTCTCTGGCGAGACCTGGGAACAGCGCGTGCAGCGCTGCATATTCGACAAGCTGGGCATGGCCAACAGCACCTTCACCTTCGAGGCCGCTCGAGCGTCCGGGAGGCTGGCGACTCCCTACGCCAAGCTGGACGAGAAGGTCGTTCCCGTGCCGCCCCGCGACCTGGACCTCGCCGGTCCGGCCGGCAGCATCAATGCGACGGTTGGTGACCTCGCTCGCTGGCTGGAATGCAACGTGAACGGCGGCAGCCGCGCCGGGGTGGAGGTCGTCACCGAGCCCACCCTCAAGCAGATCCATGCGCCGACAATGGTCATGCCGGAAGGACCGCAGTTCTTCGACGAGACCTACTCCGGCGGCTACGCCATGGGCTGGTTCCTCGAGAACTACCGCGGCACCAAACTGGTGCACCACGGTGGCAACATCGACGGCTTCACCTCACTGGTGACCTTCGCGCCGAAGGAGAAGATCGGCGTCGCCATCTTGGCGAACATGAACGGCACCACTCTGAACACCGTCCTCGCCTACCGCGCTTTCGACGAGCTGCTCGGCCTCGACCCGATCCCGTGGGGCGAGCGCTACCACACGCTGCAGGAGACGATGATCGGCGGCGCGAAGCAGGCCAAGGAAATCCGCAAGTCGAAGACCGCCAGTGCACCGCCCGCGCACCCCATCTCGGCCTACGCCGGCGAGTACACCCACCCCGGGTACGGCTCGTTCGAGGTGTCCGTCACCGACGACGGCAAGAGCCTCGTCCCGCATTACAACGGCCTTGACCTGAACATGACCCATCGCCACTACGAGGTCTGGGACGTCAACTACGCCACCCTCGACATGGATCTCGAGACCTCCTTCGTAACCGGAAACGACGGTGAGGTCTCCGGCCTCAAGGTTCAGCTCGAGGCCACGCTCCCCCCGTTCGAGTTCAAGAAGCAGGCCGACAAGTCGCTCGCCGACCCGGCAAAGCTCGTCGCCTTCGAGGGAAGCTTCGCCCTTGGGCCGATGACGGTAAAGGTCGAGCTGCGCGACGGCGAGCTACAGGCGAGCATGGCGGGACAGTCCCCCGGAAAGCTGCTCCCCTACAAGGAGCGCACCTTCAAGATCGAAGGCGGCGGTGACACCACCGTGGAGTTCGAACTGGACGAAACGGGCAAGGCGGCTCGGGCCATCATCCAGCCCGCCGGCGTCTTCGAGCGCGTTCCGGACGAGGGCTGATCCCATGGCGGGCTTCGATGTTCTGATCCGCGGCGGCGAAGTAGTCGACGGCACCGGCGCGGCACCTCGCCGGGCCGACGTCGGCGTGAAGGGCAACCGGATCGAGGTAGTCGACGACCTGTCGAGCGCCGAGGCACCGGAAGTCATCGACGCTATCGGCAAGGTCGTCACTCCCGGTTTTGTGGACGTTCACGCGCACACGGACCTCACCGCGTCGATGCCCGACAAGTACATGCCGATCAAGACCGCATCCCTGCTGCAGGGCGTCACCACCGAGGTGTGCGGCAACTGCGGGTTCACGCCGTTCCCCCTCGAGCCGGCCCGCAAGGACGAGTTCAAGAGCTTCCTCTCAGGACTGTTCGCCGAACAGCGCGGCGGCTTCGCCACCTTCGCCGAGTACCGCGATGCGATCAGCGAGTTCGACCTCGCCGTGAACCTCGCGCCGTTGGTGGGCCACGGTTCGCTACGTGCCGGCGTCATGGGCATGGACGACCGCCCCCCCGCCGAGGACGAGCTGGCCCGGATGGAAGCCGCTGCCGATCGCGCTTTCGATGAGGGCGCGTTCGGGTTGTCGTCGGGACTGATCTATCCGCCCGGCGTCTACGGCCAGACCGAAGAGGTCATCGCGCTGGCGAAGGTGGCCGGACGCCACGGCCGGCCGTACGCCACCCACATGCGCGACGAAGCGGACCGGATCATCGCCGCCATGGAAGAAGCGCTACGCATCGGCCGCGAGGGCGGCACCGGAGTAGAGATCTCGCACCACAAGCTCGCGGGCCGCAACAACTGGGGTCGCAGCGAGGAGACCCTGAAGCTCGTCGAAGACGCCCGCGAGTCGGGTGTCGACGTGACAATCGACGTCTACCCCTACACCGCGGGGAGCACATACCTCGCGGCCACGCTGCCTCCTTGGGTGAACTCCGGAGGCGCGCCGGCGATCGTGGAACGACTCCGCGACGCCGACACGCGTCAGCGAATCGGCAAGGAGGTCGAGGCCGGCAGCGACGAGTGGCAAAGCCTCGTCGACAAGGTCGGCTGGGAGGCCGTTGTCGTCGCAACAGCACCCGCCAACCCCGAAGCAGAGGGCAAGTCGCTCGTCGACATCGGTGAGGCGATGGGACTGTCGCCCTTCGACGCCGCTTGTGAGCTACTGATCGCCGACCCCAAGGTGCTCATGATCATCCACATGATGGACGAGGCGGATGTGCAGCGGATCTTGTCGGTGCCCTACGCCATGATCGGCTCCGACGGCGTGCCCACGCCCGGCAAGCCCCACCCGCGCATCGCCGGTTGCTTCGCCCGGGTAATAGGTCACTACTCGAGGGACCTGAACCTGTTCCCGCTGGGCGAGGCCGTGAGGAAGATGACGTCGCTGCCCGCCGCTCGGTTCGGGCTTCACGACCGCGGCACCGTAGCGGCCGGGAAGGTGGCGGATCTGGTCGTGTTCGATCCCAAGACGATCATCGACCGCGCCACCTACGAGGACCCGCTCCTG
The DNA here is from genome assembly GCA_035526705.1 of Acidimicrobiales bacterium. Classification (GTDB taxonomy): domain Bacteria; phylum Actinomycetota; class Acidimicrobiia; order Acidimicrobiales; family JAHWKP01; genus JAHWKP01. The sequence goes on from DATLBX010000112.1 coordinate 21,101, forward strand.
GCCCCCGCGGGAGTCGACACCGTCCTCGTCAACGGAACGGTGGCGGTGCGCGCGGGTGCGGACGCGGGCGTGCGCTCCGGCGAGGTCCTCTCCCCCGCCTAGATCAGCCCTTCGGCTCGAGGTTCCGCAGGGCCGGGCCCTCGATCACTTCGCCCTCCACGGTGTAACGCGAGCCGTGGCACGGGCAGTCCCAGGTCGTCTCAGCGGGGTTGAACGCCACCAGGCAGCCGACATGGGTGCAGACCGGGCTCACCGCATGAATCTCGCCGGATTCGTCGCGGTACGCCGCGACCTTCTCGCCCTTCCACGGGCAGATGCCGCCCTCGCCGGGCTGGAGCGTGTCCGCCGAGGGAGGCTTGAGAGTCTTCAGCCGGTCGCCGATCAGATGCCGGCCCACCGCGTCGAAGTTCTCCTTGTAGAAGGTGGACGACGTGATCGCTCCGCCGATGCGGGTGGCGTCGAATGACTCGGCCCAGGGGTTGTCCCGACCGGAGATGAGATCCGTGAGGATTCGGGCCGACGCGGCGCCGTTGGTCATTCCCCACTTGGCGAAGGCGGTCGCCACCAGGACGTTCGAACCGGGCAGCTGGCGGCCGACGTAGGGCATGCCATCGACGGATATGGGGTCCTGCGCGGACCACTTGTGGGTCACCTCACCCGGACCGAAGTTTTCCCTGGCCCAGCTCTCGATGGCGTCGTACCGACCCGGGGTGTCGGGCTCGGTGCCCACCTTGTGGCTCTCGCCGCCCATGATCAGATGGCCGTCCGCGCTCGAGCGCAACGACCTCGTCGGCTGGTCCGAGCTGAGGTACATGCCGCGCAGACCCCCCGTCTCGGCCGCCCGCTTCCAGGCCAGCGCGTAGGAGCGCTCCGGATAGGCCTTGGCGAAGAAGAGCCCTCGATCCAAGAATGGAAGGTGAGTCGCCAGAATGACCCACTCCGCCTCGATCGTTCCGGAAGCGCACTGCACCTTGCACGGCGACTTGTCGTCGACATCGAGAACCCGACTGTCCTCGAAGATCCGCACGCCGCGTTCCTCGAGCGCGGAGGCCAATCCGAGACAGAACTTCCGCGGGTGGAACTGGGCCTGCTCGTCGAGCCGGACCGCCGCCGCCACCTCGAAGGGCAGCTCCGTTTCCGCGGTGGTCACCGCGGCCAGGCCGGCGCGCTGGGCGGCCGCGGCCTCGTCGGCGATCTTGTCGACTTCGGATGACTTGGTGGTGTACGTGAAGGCCGAGGCAGGCTCCCACTCGCAGTCGATCTCGTACCGGAGGATCAGATCGTCGATGGTGGTGAGGCCCGCGGAGTTCGCCTCCGCGTAAGCGCGTGCCGCGTCGGCGCCGTGGGTCTCCTCCAAGTGCGCGTACTTCATGCCGTGGAGCACGGTGACTTTCGCGGTCGTGTAGCCGGTTACACCGGAGGCCAAGCGACCGGCTTCGACCACGGCCACATCGGAGCCCTCGTCCGCGAGCAACGCCGCAGTTACGAGACCGGTTATCCCCCCGCCGATCACGACGACATCAGCCTTCAGGTCGCCGGTCAGGACGTTCGAAGGGTTCTCGGGTCGGCAGGTGTCGACCCAGAGAGAAGGATTCTTTTCGTTCAGGGAGCCCATGCGGTCACCCTCCCCCGCAGGGGGACATCTCAGTCGCCCTTAGTAAATGTGGAGCGTGCCGAGCCACCCGTTGCAGGGATCGGTATCCCTGCGCTGCGCCAGCACATTGCCCGCCGGCCACCCGCGGGGGATGTAGCGCTGACCACCGTCCGCGAGCCGCCAGCATCCGGGGGTGTTGGCGTTGTTCTCGTCCTGATACTCCGCGTCGTACCAAACCAACGTGCCGTCCTTGACGCAGGTGTAGTCCCCTGGCCCGTAGTAGCAAGCGGGCACGGTGGGGTCCTTGCTGGGGACCGCCGGGATGGCGTGGTACCCCTTGTCCATCGTCTGCGGGTTCAAGCGGGAGCCGGCGACCTGGATGCCGGTGAAGAGCTGACGCAACTCGTCGTAATAGAAGCAGGCCTGCGCCATGTCGAGCGTGCCGCGGGGGATGTCGGGGTCGACCTGGAGGTAGGCCTCGCGGCAGGGCGGCGACACCCCGCCGAAGAGGGTCTTGGTGTGCAGGGTGAACGACACCGCGTGACCACCCCAAACACTTTGATCCTGCGCCTGCCCGTTCCAGATGCCCTCCGAGCTGCCGTCGCCGGCCAGGATCCACTCGGGGCGGTAATTGATCGCGGCCGCTGACTTCGAGTAGTTGGTTTCGAACCCGAACATCCAAAGGATGGTCGTCACTCCCTCACCCTGAAAGGCCGCCATGGCCTCCGCGGCGTACTCCGGCCCGGTTCGCGTGTCGACGGTGGCGTCGCTGTACTGCTGTTCGCGCTCGATGGCGAACGTCACTCCGCATTTGGCGACCTTGGGACGGACCAGCCCGACGAACTCCTTCGCAAACGCCTGCGACGGGTCCACGCTGTAGATCAAGCCGTACTTGCGGGGCGCTCCGTTCTCGCCCTGATTGCCGCTGAACTCGACGGGCTTGCCGGCAACCTTCTCGCACACGAACGCGCTGAAGCTGACCGCGTGCTCCTCCAGCGACGGGAGATAGCCCCAGCTGATTCCCGGATACTCCCGGAACAGTGCAGCGCGGAGGGCAGACAGCCCGCTGAAGGTCAGGACGCCCTTCTCGGCCATCACCTCGTTGTAATCGAGGATGTTCTCCGCCTCATGGGGCCACACCACGGCGAAGGGCTTGACCTTCGCGTAGTTGTCCGCGGCCTCGGAGCGCCTCGCCTCGGGACCGCGCTCCCCGGGGTAATAGGCCCAGAAGTGAACCCACCGGCCGTAGGTCTGGAATCGCGCGTTGAAGTACTGCTGCCAGGCGCGCAGGTACCGGGTGTTGGAGTGGTCCTCCTCCTTGGCCGGCTCCGCCAGGTCGTAGTACTTCTTCTGAGGTGCGTCCTCGTCGCCCTTGTAGCTGCCCGTAGCGCTGAATCCGTCGACGATGATCAGCACTCGGATCTCGTCTCGCGTGACGCCTTGGTAGGTCGCGCCGCCGTTGTCGCCTTCGAAGTGGGCCACGCACGGCGGCGACAGTGGGTCCTCCGTCTGCCGGGGCGGCGTCCCGACGCAGCGCTTGGTGCCCGCCGTCTTGATCGCCCGGCCGCCTGCCTCGCCGCCGGCCGGCACCTCGAGATCGCTCGACTCCGACGTGGCGAGGCCCGCGGAGGAACCCAGTCCGAGGCTGGAGAAGTTGCCCGTCGGCGGGACGTCCGTCTGGTCCTCTGGCGGAACCGGTGCGTACTCGAGAGTCTCCGACGGCGTCGTCTGAGGGATGTTGAGCGCAGACGGGAGCACCGCCAGCAGGGCGAGCATCATCGACGACGCGACGAGCAACGGCGGGTAGTGCTTGCCTGGCCGCCGGGCGCTCCGCGCTGCGGATCCGCGCTCAGTACTCACTGAACCGCGCGGAACCGGTACTCAGTCGTCGACGTTGCGGCCGCCGAGGTTGCCGTTGCAGGGGTCCGAGTCCTTGCGCTGCGCCATGGCATTTCCGCCCGGCCATTGGCCGGGCGTGTAGCGCTGGCCCCCGTCGGTCAATCGCCAGCAGCCCGGCGTGTTGACGCTGTTTTCGTCCTGGAACTGCGAGTCGTACCAAAGGATGGTGCCGTCCTTGACGCACGTGTAGTCGCCCGGGGCGTAGTAACACGCGGGAACCGAGGGGTCACTGCTGCGGATGGCGGGAATGGCGTGGAACCCCTTATCCATCGTCGCGGGGTTCAGCCGGGACCCTGACACCTGGATGCCGGTGAAGAGCTGCCGCAGGCCGTTGTAGAAGAAGCAGGCTTGCGTGAGGTCGAGCGTCCCGCGCGGGATCTCGGGATCGACGGTGATGTAAGCGTCTTTGCAGGGCGTCGATATGCCCATGGGGCCGGTCTTGGTCATCAAGGTGAAGGTGACAGCGTGATCCCAGACGCTCTGCTCCTGATCCTGAGCGTTCCAGTTGCCCTCGCTGAGCCCATCCCCCGCGAGGATCCATTCGGGCCGGTAACTGATGGCGGCGGCCGACTTCGAGAAGTTCGTCTCGAACCCGAAGAGCCACAAGATGGTGGTAACGCCCTCCTGCTGGAACGCGGCCATGGCTTCCGGCGCATAGTCATCCGCGGCGGCTGATGCGTCATACGCCACGCCGTGCTCGGGGTGAGTGCGCCTGATCGCGAATTCCACGCCACACTTCTTCAGCTGAGGCTCTACCAGGCCCACGAAGTCCTTCGTGTACGGCGTGATCGCGGCCGCGCTGTAGATCAGGCCGTACTTGCGCGGTTGCCCGTTTTCGCCGATGTTCCCGGAGAACTCGACGGGCTTGCCCGCGACCTTCTCGCAGATATAGGCGCTGAAACTCTTGGAGTGCTCCTCGAGCGACGGCAGGAAGCCCCAGTTCATCTTCGGATACTTGGCGAACGTCGCCGAGCGCAACCCGAAGAGCCCGGTGAAGCTCAGCACTCCCTTGCTGGCCATCACGTCGGTGTAGGCCGGAATGTTGGCCACACCAATTGGCCAGATGACGGCAAAGGGCTTGATCTTGTTGTAGTTGTCGACCGCGTCGGCCTTGCGGTCCTCCACCCGCGAGGGGCCGGGGTAGTAGGCCCAGAAATGGACGAACCGGCCGTAGGTCTGATAGCGCTCGTTGAAGTACTGCTGCCAGGCACGGAGGAAGCGGGTGACCGAATGATCGTCGTCCTTCGGCGGCTCGGCGAGGTCGTAGTACTTCCGGACAGGGGTGCTGGTGTCATTGCCCTTCCAGTTTCCGGTGCTGGAAAAGCCCGTGACCATGATGATGATGCGAACCTCGTCGCGGGTTACCCCCTGATAGGTCGCACCGCCATTGTCGCCCTCGAAAAAGCCGACGCACGGGGGGGCGAGCGGGTCCTCGGTCTGGCGGGGCGGAGTGCCGACGCAGCGCTTGGTGCTGGGCTTCTTGACAGCTCGGCCGGCCACTTCTCCTCCGCCGGGCAACTCCGCCTCCGGCGAGGCGCTGGCCGCGATCCCAGACGATGAACCGAGGCCGAGGCTGGAGAAGTTGCCGGCTGCGGGAGGAGGCGTGTCCTGGTCTTCCGGCGGGACGGGCGCGTACTCCAGCGTCTCCGCGGGGTTCGTCTGGGGCAGGTTGAGCGCCGACGGGAGCACAGCCAGGAGTCCAAGCATCATCAGCGCGGCCAGCAGTAGCGGCGGGTAGTTCTTGCCGGGCGGCTGGCGCCGCTGGACCACGGCCATCACCGGTCAGCCTAGGTACGGAGCCGACCCATGTCCGATCACCTCAGCCAATTCGCCTACCCCCGGATGGTGCGCCCGGCCAACACTCCTTCAGCGCGGGCGTGCGCCCTCGACGGTCAGGGCCACGACAGTCACGTCGTCGCGCGACCGACCCGGATCGAAGGTGCGGAAATCCCGGGCGAATTCGTCGATGATGGCTTCAGCGCCTCTGCCCTGCACGCGGGCCACAACCTCGCCCAAGCGGTCGACTCCGTACTCCTCGCTGGCTGCGTTGGTGGATTCGATTACGCCGTCGGTGTAGACGACGAGGGTCGACCCCGGGTCGACGGTCACCTCGAGGCTCTCCCACTCTCCGGGCAGAGGCCCCAACAGCGGCCCCGTCGGGCCCAGCGGCAGGACCTCGCCCGCACCGAGTCCGGCGAGAAACGGCGGCGGGTGTCCGCCGTTTGCGTACCGCAGTACTCCGCTCGGCTCGATTACGCCGGCGAAGCACGTGACAAAGGTTTCGTCGTGGTCGTCACTCAGCGACTCGGATATCAGTGCCAGCGCCTCCGACGGGCTGGCGCCCAAACGCAGGCCGGCGATGGCGAGGTCGCGGGCGCGCAGGGCGACGATGGCGGAGGAGGCGCCGTGTCCGGCGACGTCTCCGACGCACAATCCGACGCGACCCCCCGGCAGGGTCAGGGCCTCGTACCAGTCACCGGCGAGCACTCCTTCGGCGGGTTCGAAGTGGACCGCGACGCGGAAACCAGGCGGCAGGTCGTAGGTCTTGGGAGAGAGCGCGTCGCGGAGGGCGACGATCGCGGGAGCACGTTGCGCGAGTCCTTCGTTGGCCCGCCTCACCGCTTCGAGCTCCCCGAGGATGCGCAATCGCATGGCTTCGACGCCTTGGCCCACGGTTGCCAACTCGATGGGACCCACCGGCTTGATGGGACGGCGCAGGTTGCCACCGCTCACCTCGGCCACCTGCGCCCGAAGGGATTCGAGGGGCTCGGTCACCCAACGGCGGAGGACCACCGTGACCACGATGAGGAGGGCGATGGCGACCAGCACAATCACCGCGACCGTGAATGCAATCTGCCGCCGCGCCGCGTTGAATGCGGTCTGTTCGCTGGCCAGCCGATCGGAGATGAAGGCCGAGAGCGAACGAACCTCCTCGCGCGCCGAGCCGAAGAGCTCCTGACCTGTGCTGGCGAGAGCGCGAGCTTCAGCCTCCCGGCCGGCGCGGGTCGACGACAACTGAGGCTCGACTACGTCGGAGCGCCACTCGTCGATCGCCGAACGCACGCGAGGCACGTGCCGCGCCAATGACGTGCCGGCCAGGGTCTGCTCCAGCTCTTCCAGCGCAGCGCCTTCACGGGTGCGCGCCCTCTGGTAGGGCTCGAGCACGTCCTCGCGCTGCACCAGAACGAAGCCACTGACCGCGGCCTGTTGGTCGACGAGGGCTGCGTCGAGACGCAGTGCCGTCGCGGCCGCGGGGTCGAGCCGGAACAGGATCTCGTCGATTGCGTCGTCGCGCGCGTCGATGATTATGAGGCCGGTCACGCCGGCCGCGACGATGAGCGCGACCAGGATGGCGATCAGCACCTGCAGACGGCGACGAAGGGAGAACCGGTCCCCTCCCGCCTCCGCGGTGCGCGCCACCAGGCGCCGCTCGCCCCCCGGCTCTGGCACGGCCTTCCAGGCTATTGGCTGGCGGTAGCGGATCAGACCGGGATCGCTAACCCGCAGGCCAGCGGGCGGAAGCCTCCTCTAGAGCCTGTTCTGCCTGTTCCCGCTCCTCCGTACCGGCTGGGACGGCCCCGAAGACCTCCCTCTCGACCACCTCGGCGACTCCGTCGAAGCGGCCGTCCGGCAACACAGAGCGGCCGAGCTCGCGAATGTAGGCAGGAGCACTCTGGGACGCGGGTCGGGGACGGCCTCTGGCCCGCCCCGCCGCCTCGACGCGATCCAGGAAGCGGGTCACCCATCGCCGGCGCGCCAGAGCGCGTCGCTTCGTCGATTCAAAAGCCATCCAGGCGAGCAGTCCGAGGGCGGTCCCGACCAGCGCGATGGCGAAGACCACCGAGCCCGCACGCTCCGGTAGGTGCGGCAACGACAGATCCAGGTACTGAGCCAACCCCGCTGCCGCGCTCTGGGGCCCGGCGTCGCCGGCCAGCGGCACCTTCGCGGTGGGGTCGAAACCCTGCCACCCGACTCCGGGGAACCACACCTCGGCCCACGCGTGGGCGTCGGACGCCCGCACCTCGTACATACCGGTGAAGGGGTTTCGCACACCGGCGGAGTACCCGACCGCCAAACGGGCGGGCACCCCCAACGACCGCAGCATGACGACGAGCGCCGAGCCGATTTGTTCGCAAAAGCCCTGGCGATCCTCGAACAAGTACTGGTCGACCGCGTCGGCGCCCTTGGGGAGCCGCGGGATGTCGAGGGTGTACTGGGTGTTGTCCGCCATCCAACTCTCGAGGGCGCGCACTTTGTCATAGGTGTTGGTCTCCGCGGCAGTCACCTCCTGCGCCAGCTCCCGGATTCGGCCCGGCATATTCACGGGCAGCTGCAGGTAGCGGGTGGCGATCGGGCGCGGGATTTCGGTCGGACCCGTCGACGCCTCCCGAAGGATCTCCGCGGTAGCGGGCGGCCGAATGCTGATGACCGTGTACACGGTGTCCTTGCCGAGCTCCACGCCGGCGCGCAGCGTGCCGTCGGTCATCTGGAACAGACGGCGGTCCGCGAAGTACACCTGATCCGCGGCGTACGCGGCAAAGATCAAGTTGGGTCCCGGACGCTCCAGGTAATACGTCTGCACCAGCTGGCTCCCCTCCCAGCCCCCCGAGTCGGTAGGGGTCGGCGGGATGCGCAGCGGGAGCGCATCGGATTCGATTTCGCGCACCCTGTCGTCCGACAGGGACCAGTGGCGGCCGTTCCACTTGTCGAATGTCTGGCCCCGCCAGAAGTCGGCTTGCGCGGCCCGCACGCGCATCACGAGGGTGTTGTCCGGCCGCCCCCGCACTGAGGTATCCAGACTCTCGGTGAAACCGAAGTAGCCGAAACTCTCGCCCGGACCACCGCCCGGGTCGAAGGTTCCATCCGCGTTCCGACGCGCCGGGTCGTTCTTGCCGAGGGTCGGGTTGGAGAGGCCACCCGGAACGGGAATTGCGCCCGAGGCGCGCGGCAGGACACTGGGGAACGCCAGGGCGCGGGCCGTACCGGCGGGCGGGACGAAACTGAATGCGACCGCGCCGAGAACGACGACGGTCATCAACGTGGCGGCCACGGGGCGCAACAGCTTCGAGGGTGACGGAAGCTCCCGGCCCGTCCTGACCACCCGTGGCAGATCCGCCAGCTCACTTCGGTGCGACAAGACCAGCGCGATCGAGGCGGCGATCGCCCACACGACGAGATGCAGTCCGTAACTCATGGTGATGGACAGCACACCGGCCACCCCGATGAGCACGAGACTGGAAACCAGCGAGTACTGAAGGTCACGCCTAGCCGGAACGTCGAACGAGTGGAGCAGCTGGGTCCACAGGAAGAGCTCCGCCAGCGGAATCTGGACGTCGGACGCGACGCCGGTGCCGAGGCTGGACACGTCCGCCAGGAATCGCCCGAAGGCCGCCAGGATCCCCAAGGCAAGGAGCACTTTCAACATGAAGCCCTCGCGGTAGCGCGTCAGGTGGGAAAACAACATGGCTCCCGGGATGCCGATCAACATCCCTACGGCGAGCGCGCTACCGCCCACTCCCTGACGCAGGGTCGCCGTCGCGGCGGCGACGACGGCCACGGTGACCGCGACGCGGAGGGGCACGGAGTCCTCGGTGGAGCGTCGAGTGTTCGCCTCCCGGATGCGATTGAGCGCGCTCATGGCAACCGCACCACGCGCGCCGAGCGGGGCGGGGTACCTGGAGGACCGGCGACCGCTCGGGCCAGGCGACGCCCCGCAACCGTGGGCGACGACACCCGACCCGTCACGGGGCCGGACTCCTCCGCGGTGCACAGCGCCACCTCGACGCCGCTCCGCAGTCCCGCGGTGCAGAGCCCGGCGGCGCGGGACGCCAGCTTCTCCGCTACCAGGGGATCGCCCCGAAGGTCCAGCACGATGGCCAGCAACGCGCCTTCCGGATCCTCTAGTTCCTTTACGGTCAGTTGGTCCCGGCGCGCCGTGAGGCCCCAGTGCACGAGGCGGGTGGCGTCACCGGGCACGTAGTCGCGAACGGTGCGCACGCTGTCGTGGCCGCTGCGCCGCTCCGGCCGATGACGGTCGCCACCTTCACCTTCGGAGATCGTCGGCACCGCGGAGGGGGTGACGGTCGGGGCGACGTCGATCGGGCGGTCGAGCGGCGCCTCGACGGAGCGGCGCCACCAAACGAGGCCCAACGGAGCGGCGCACTTCAGTTCCAGCCGGATGCGGTCCACCACACCTCGGCGCGACGGCGAGCAGACGAAGTTGCCGGCGCCCGGAACCTCGGTCCACGATCGGTCCGATGCCGACTCGAAGCTGGAAGCAGCGTCGCGGTAACCGAGCGCGACGGTAACCACGAGTGAGGTGCGCGGTCCCGTCACCTCCAAGCTGAGATCCATCGGACGCCCACACACCGCGTCCCGCGGCGCTCCCAGGCGACTCTCGACTCGGCGTAGCGCAACAGCCGGCCAGAGCGCGGCTGCTCCCAACGCTCCGGCCAAGCCGGAGACGATGACCATCGTCCATCCGGATCCGGTGGTCCGGCCGATCATGACCAGCGCGAGGGCCAGCAACACCACCACAACCACCGGCCGAAACGGCCGCGTCGGTCTCAGGAGTCAGCCCCGAGGGACCGCGACCTGGGAGAGCAGACCGTGAACGAGGGCGGTCGCCGCGTGCAGATCGGGACCGCCGGCGAGGATCAACCGATGGGCCAGTGCGGCGGGCGCCACCGTTCTGATGTCTTCGGGCGTCACGTAATTGCGACCCGTTATCGCCGCATGCGCCTGGGCCGCGTGAAGCAGCCCGAGGCTGGCGCGGGGACTGGCGCCCAGGACTATGTCGGAGTGGCCTCGTGTTGCGTCCGCGATGTCGATGACGTAGTCGGCGAGAGCCGGCTCGCAATGGACCCGGTGCACCTCGGTGATGGCTTTCGCGATGGTCGCCGCGTCGGTGACCGGCCCGAGATCATCGAGGTGAGCCGATCCCCCGACTCCCATGAGGAGCTCGCGCTCCGCATTGCGTCCCGGCAGGCCGAGCTGCACCACGACGGCGAAGCGGTCGCGCTGACCTTCGACCAAGGGGAAGGTCCCAGAGTGTTCGAAGGGGTTCTGCGTGGCCACGAGGAAGAACGGATCGGGAAGAGCGCGGGTGACGCCGTCGGTCGTGATCTGGCGTTCCTCCATGGCCTCGAGGAGAGCGGACTGGGTGCGCGGCGTGGCGCGGTTGACCTCGTCGACCAGGACCACGTTGGCGAACAACGGCCCGGGACGGAACTCCCACGAGTCGGCTCCCGCCTCCCCCCGGTGGAAAACGGACACGCCGGTCAGGTCCGAGGGTAGGAGGTCCGGTGTGGCCTGTACCCGGCGAAACGTTCCTCCGACGGAGCGGGCCAACGCCTTGGCCAGAAGGGTTTTTCCCACTCCGGGGACGTCTTCGACAAGGAGGTGCCCGCCCGAGAGCAGAGCTACGAGGGCGAGACGGATCACCTCGGGCTTGCCTCTCAGAACGCGGGCGAGATTGTCGTACAGCGATCGGGCCAGGGCGGTGGCGACCTCCGTATCGCCCGCGGTGGCGTGCCGCGGCTCCGTCTGCATCGTCCCAGCGTAGGGTCGGGGGTTGACCTATCGAACGTCGCCTTGGGTGCGGGCCGGTCTTTGGGCGGCCCTGTTGTCCGGTGTCCCCTCGACAGCGATCGCGCTCAGCAGGGGTGAAGATGTCCTCGCGTCAACAGAGGTGGTCGGCGCGGTCCTGGTGCCCGACCCGCGCCGGGGGTGGCTACGAGTCGCCGTGGGCGGGGTAGTGCACCTCCTCATATCGCTCTTCTGGGCGCGCGTTCTTCAGGGGGCGCTGCGGGGCATCACCGGCTCGGGGCGGGCCCTGACGGCGGGCGCCACATCGGGCGCGGGCATCGCCGTGCTCGACCTGGGCCTGGTAGCGCGTCTGCTGCCGCCGATCCGAGCCCTCGATGGCGCGCCGCTCGTGGCCGACCACATTGCGTTCGGCGCGATCGTCGGATGGATCCTGCGTCGCCACCACTGACGCGGCGCCTAAGACTCCTGGGCGACCGGCCGCTTCCGCAGCTCCGCTTTGAGGATCTTCCCGGTCGAGTTACGAGGAAGTTCGTCGAGGAACTCCACCACCCGCGGCGCCTTGAACCGAGCGAGGCGCGACCTCACCGCTTCGATCAGTTCCTCCGGGCTGGCTATCACGCCCGGCCGGAGAACGACGAAGGCGCGAGGAACTTCGCCCCACCGCTCGTCCGGCATTCCCACGACCGAAGCCTCGGAGACTCCTGGGTGGGCGCAGAGCGCGGCTTCGACTTCTATCGACGCGATGTTCTCTCCCCCGGAGACGATGACGTCCTTCCGGCGGTCGATGATCATGACGTAGCCCTCGGAATCAACCGTGGCCAGATCACCGGTGCGAAGCCAGCCATTGCGCAGCGCCTCCGCCGTGGCCTCGTCGTCCCCCCAATAACCCGCCATCACGTGGTTGGACCGCACGCATATCTCACCGGGCGTCGCTCCATCCCAAGCGACCTCGTTCTCCGTGTCGTCCAGAACGCGGAGGTCGACGCCGATCATCGGCAGCCCGGTCGTTGCTTTGCGCCGGCGCTGCTCCTCGGGACCAAGGGCGTCGTGGCTCCGCAGAGTCAGAGCCTTCGTCAGTTGCGGTGCAGCTTCGGTCAACCCGTACCCGCCGACCACCTCACAACCCAGAGCCTGCTCGAGCGCGGCGATGAGCCCCACTGCAGGTGGTGCCCCGCCGATCGTCACCTGCCGCAGTGAGCTCACGTCCCGGTCGGGGAGGTCGGGGTGTTCCAGGATCGACCGCGCCATGGCGGGGACGATGGACATGCGCGTGACGCCTTCGGTTTCCACGCAACGGAGCACGGCGCCGGGATCGAACCGCTCGCACAGGACATGGCGGCCGCCGACGGCGGTGATGTAGTGCGGCGTGCCCCACCCGTTCACGTGGAACAACGGGATCGTGTGGAGTTGCACGTCGCGGTGGTCGATCCCCAGGGTCAGCGCGCTGTCGATGGCGTGGGTCGCCAACGCCCGGTGCGTGAGCATGGCGCCGCGCGGGCGACCGGTGGTGCCGCTGGTGTAGAAGATCTCGCACACCGAGTTCTCATCCGGCGCCTCGGCTTCGAACGGCACGGCGGGCTGCGCCGCCAAGAGCGCTTCGTATCCAGGGCCGATCTCCAGGTGACGCGGTCCTGTAACCGTCGCCGCCGTGCCGGCCAGCGATGGATGCGAGACGAGAATCGAGGCGGCGCAGTCGTCCACCAAACGCTGCAGCTCCGCGGCCGAGAGCCGGATGTTGAGCGGCACCAGAACGCAACCGGCTAACACCACGCCGAAATAGGCCTCGAGCAACTCCGGCGTGTTCGGGGCGAGATAGGCCACCCGGTCGCCCGGACTGCACCCGAACGGCCCGGTCAGGGCATGGGCCAGCCGGTGGGCGCGCGACGCCAACTCGCGGTATGTGAAGCGCCGCGACGCGCGATAGCCGTCGGTCTCGACCACCGCCTCCAGCGGACCGAAGAGCCGGCGCGCCCGCTCCAAGAAGTCGAGGGGCGTGAGCGGGGAGTTCATGATGCGCGGAAAGTCAGAAGAACCAGGTCTCCGGGACCGGCTCGTCCGAGGGGTGTCCGACGTAGTACTCGGTGCCCCACGTCAGACCGAACAGCTCCTCGGGAAGCGCGAGGAAGAACGAGGTCTCGCCGACCTGACTGCGATGCGCCGCCATCGCGGCGCGCTTTTGCACGAGGAAGGAACGCACGTCGATCCGGGTCGTGATGTCGGCACCGGGCGTTCCGAACTCGCTCAGATCGAAGCCCTCGTCTCCGGGTGCGTCGACTTGCGCGTCGGCGTAGCGCGACGTCAGCGACTGGAAGTAGTCGCGGTCGTGCGTCGCCTCGAAGACCGCCTTTGTGCCCGCCAGCTCCGCGGCGCGCTTGCCTACGCGGTGGACCTGAATGTGGTCGGGATGTCCGTATCCGCCGTGATCGTCGTAGATGGTGAGCGCGTCGGCCTCCTGCTCGCGCAGGATCGCGGCGAGCTTGGCGGCCGCCTCCTCTACGTCGGCGGACCAGAACGAGCCCGGAGCGTCATTCGTCTCGGCGCCATGCATGCCGGAGTCGGTGTATCCCAGGAAGGCGCCCCAGGACACGCCGAGGATTCGGCAGGCCTCGTGGGTCTCCTCAGCGCGAAGCTCGCGGAGAGCATCGGGGCCCACAACCCCTTCCGGGGCTTCGCCGTACTCCCCGCCCGTCGCGGTTACGACGCAGGCGCGGTGTCCCTCGGCAGCAGCACGCGCGATGGATCCCCCTGTGGCGATTGACTCATCATCGGGGTGGGCGTGGAAGAAGACGATGGTCGACACGGTCACGCAATCGCTTTCGACGCCTGCAGCGCGGCGATCTCGTCGGCGCTGAAGCCCCAGTCCGCGAGGGCCTCCGCAGTGTGCTGTCCGGGATGCGCGGGCGGTCGGGAAATCGCACCAGGGGTGCGCGAGAACCGGGGCGCCGGCGCGGGCTGGACCACACCCGCGACCTCGGTAAAGGTCCCTCGTTGCCGGTTGTGGGGGTGCAACGGCGCTTCCGACAGCGTCAACACGGGGGCGAAGCACGCGTCGGTCCCTTCCATCGCACTGCACCACTCCGCCTGCGTCCTGGACTTGATCACCCGGGCCAGCCGAATCTTCATTTCGGGCCACCGGCTCCGGTCCATCTGCGCGTCCCACTCCGTCTCTTCGAGGCCCGCCAGAGAGCGCATCTCGGCGTAGAACTTCGGCTCGAGCGAGGCAATGCTTACGAACTTTCCGTCCGACGTTTCATAGGTGTCGTAGAAGGGCGCTCCACCGTCGAGCAGGTTCGACTCGCGCTCGTCTCTCCAGAAGCCCATGGCTTTCATGGAATGGAACATTGTCGTCAGGTGCGCCGCGCCGTCGACCATGGCCGCGTCGACCACCTGACCGAGGCCGGATGATCGCGCCTCCAACACACCGCAGACGATCCCGAACGCCAGGTAGAGCGCTCCTCCGCCGAAGTCACCGACGAGGTTCAATGGTGGCGGTGGCGGACGATCCGCCCGTCCGATGGGGTGCAGCGCGCCCGCCAAGGCGATGTAGTTGAGGTCGTGTCCCGCGGCTTCGGCCATGGGGCCGTCCTGGCCCCAGCCGGTCATACGGCCGTAGACCAGCCGTGCGTTACGCGCCAGGCATTGGTCGGGCCCTATTCCGAGTCGCTCCGCGACCCCGGGTCGAAAGCCTTCGATGAGGGCGTCAGCGTGCTCCACCAGCCGGAGCACCGCCTCGGCACCCTCCGTGCTCTTCAGATCCACTCCCACGGACCGGCGGCCCCGGTTCAGGAGATCGAGGGAGGGTGGAGCATCGGCTGCTGTCGGCGTGACGGAGCCGGCACGATCCACGCGCAGCACCTCAGCTCCCATATCGGCCAGCAACATGGCCGCGAAGGGTCCGGGTCCGATGCCCGCGATCTCCACGACCCGCACGCCAGATAGTGGTCCGGCACCCCCTTTTGCTGTCACCCGCCGAACGATAGGTGGATCGTCAGGCGCGCCCCCGCCCCTCCCTGGCCCGTCGCAGGACGGGTTGCACGTACCACCACCACACGATGCTCGCCACCATCGCCCCGGCGACGATGCTGGCCGCCGTTTCCGCGTAGAGAACCTGCGCGACCAGGAACACCGATGCGGCCAATGAGACGGCCAGTGACACGGTGCCGGCGATAGTCAAGCGATTGGCGGTGCGCATCAGGGCCTCTTTGTCGCCTTCGCGCCACCGGATGCGGTGTTGAGACGTGGGCGCGATGGTGAGGATCGATGCGAACACGGCTGTGACGAAGGCGACGAAGTAGACCCCCTTCTCGCTGCTGGTTGCATCGCGAAATCCGGTGTTGAAGGGCAGGATCAGAAGGAACGCCGCGAGCAGTTGGATGCCGGGGAGGACGACCCGCAGCTCGGAGAGCAACTCTTCGTACTCCTGGTCCAGCTCCTTCGGAGAACGCGACGCGTCGGCCGGATCACCGCCCGGAGGCGCGCTCAGCTGTCTTCCACGATGTGCATGGCGCGTTCCTCAGGGGCCAGATCACCGTCGTCGGCGCCCACGTCGGTAGCGATGGACTCAGCCGTCGTGTCGATCTGATCCATACCCGACTCTGGCTCCACGAGCCGTCCGACTTCCGGCTGACGGAGCGGGTCGTTCTCATCGGACTGCGCCCGGATCTCGTCGTCGTTCGGATACAGCTCCTCTAGGTCCTGATCGGGGAACGCGTCCTCGACGCCCTGCTGGGAAAGGTCGCTCATGCGCTGCGTCTACCCCGACAAGGCCCGCGTCAACCTCAGCACTACCGTCACCTTCGTGTCACGGTTCCGCTCCGGTCGACTGGTCTTGACGGTCTTGATGATCGGCGTCTTGGCGCGCCCGGCCGGCGCGCAGACGGTCACGCGCCTTGCCGGGGCCGACCGTTATGGGACCGCGGCCGCCATCTCCGAGTCCCAGTTCCAGCCGCAGCCGTTCAAGGCGTACGTCGCCACCGGCCAATCGTTTCCCGACGCACTCGCGGCTGCTCCTGCCGCCGGATGGAGTGGCGGGCCGGTCCTGCTGGTGACTCGCGACCAAATCCCCCAACCGATCGCCGATGAGCTGCGGCGGCTCCAGCCCCAACACATCGTGGTCGTCGGCGGCACCGAAGCCATCTCGGCCACGGTCGAAGCCCAGCTTCGGTTCTTCACGACGGGGACGGTGACGCGTAACGCCGGCGCAGACCGCTTCGGAACCGCCTCCGCTGTGTCAGCTGCGGCCTTCGCCCCCAGCGCGCCGATGGCTTTCGTCGCGACCGGGCTCGACTTTCCGGATGCCCTATCTGCCGGGGCACCCGGCGTGGGGCGAGGGCCGATCCTCCTCGTCACCCGGGACTCTGTCCCCGACGCGACCGCGGCGGAGTTGCGACGGCTTCGACCCCAGACAATCGCGGTAGTGGGCGGCACCTCTGCCGTGAGCGATTCCGTTTTGGAGCAACTGCGACAGATCAGCGGCGTTGCGGTCGACCGCGTCGCTGGTGCCGACCGGTTCGGTACGTCTGCCGCTCTCTCGGCGGTGTTCACCGGTGTTGGCACCGAGAACGCATTTCTGGCGACGGGACTCAACTTCCCGGACGCCCTGGCTGGAGGGGCCGCCGCCGGCAAGCTCGGCGCGCCGGTCCTGCTCGCCGACACCAGGTGCGTCCCGCAGGTGGTTCGCGCCGAGGTCGCGCGGTTCGGGCCGAGCCGGCTGTTCCTTCTCGGCGGCCCGGCGGCCCTCGATGACCGTGTGGGGGCGCTGGCGGAGTGCGAGACCCCGGGCATCGGAATCAGCACCCTCGCCACCGGTCTGCAGGTTCCGTGGGACGTCGCCTTCGTCCCCGGGGGAAGCGCGTATCTCACGGAGCGCCCGACCGGCCGGCTGCTCCGTCGCGATCCGAATGGGTCGATCGCCGAAGTCCAGCGCTTCGTCGTCGACCCGAGTGGAGAAGGCGGGCTTCTAGGCCTTGCCGCGTCCCCGAACTTCGCCGAAGACGGGATGCTCTACGTCTTCTTCACCTCCCCGTCGGACAATCGCATCGTCCGGTTCCGACCGGGGGAGGCGGGCACGCCGATCCTCACCGGGTTGCCCAAGGCATCCGTGCACGACGCGGGACGAATCGCCTTCGGCCCGGACGGGATGCTCTACGCCGCCACCGGCGACGCCGGCACTTCTTCCCGCAGCCAGGACCCCGCCTCGCCGGCCGGAAAGATCCTCCGCATGACTCCCGACGGTGGGGTCCCGGCGGACAACCCCACCCAGGGCTCGCTCGTCTTTGCCTCGGGCTTCCGCGACCCGCAAGGCATCAGCTGGGACGCGCGGGGCCGCCTCTACGCCGACGAGTTCGGGCCCGATCGAGACGACGAGATCAACGTCGTGGTTCCGGGCGGGAACTACGGCTGGCCGGTAGTCACGGGGGTTGCAGACGACCCGCGGTTCGTAGATCCGGTTGTAGTGCGCCAGCCCGACGTCGCTTCGTGGAGCGGCAACGCGATCCTGGCCGGCGGATCGATTCCCCAGTGGGAGGGCGACCTGTTCGTCGCGGCATTGCGTGGCACCCGCCTGTACCGGTTCGACCTCGCCTCGGACGGTGAGGCTGCTGTAGTGGGCGCAGAGGAGCTCTACGTCGGACAGTTCGGACGGATCAGACACGTCGAACAGGCACCCGATGGATCGCTCTGGTTACTCACCTCGAACCAGGACGGGCGGGGCTCGCCGACGGCCGACGACGACCGCATCATCCGCGTCGGCCCCAACTGAGGCAGTCTCGCGGACCATGAAAATCGTGTCCCTGTTGCCCTCGGCAACGGAGATCTGTTTCGCGCTCGGGCTCGAAGAGCAACTCGAGGCGGTCACTTTCGAATGCGACTTCCCGGACCGGGCCAAGAACAAGCCACACGCAACGGGCAATGCCATTCCCCAGGTCGACGACCCCGGTGAGATCGATCGCCTGGTGCGCGCCAGTCTGGATTCGGGAGAGCCGATCTACACGCTGGACGACGAGCTGATCCGGACGATCGATCCGGACCTCGTGCTCGCCCAGGATCTGTGCCGCGTATGCGCCGTGCCATCGGGCCACGTGGAGGCTGCGTTGGACCGCATCGGCCGGCGGGCTCGTGTCGTGTCGCTCGACCCGTCGAGTCTGGACGACGTCATCGACTGCGTACAGGAGGTGGCCGACGCTGCGGGAGTCGCCGACCGCGGGCGCGAGGTTGTGACGGACCTCCGGGCCCGGCTTTCGCGGGTGCGCAACGCGACCGCCGCGCTCCCCCGCGTAAAGACCCTCAGCTTGGAGTGGAGCGATCCGGCTTTCGTCGGAGGCCATTGGGTGCCGGAAATGGTGGAAGCCGCCGGTGGGATCGACGTGCTCGGAGCGCCGCGCCACAAGTCACGAACAGTCGACTGGTCGGAAATTGCCGATGCGGCGGCCGAGGTGGTCGTCTTCATGCCCTGCGGCTACGACCTCGCCGCCGCCGTCGCCGAGGGAAAGACCCTGTTGGACCGCTCAGAGCTCGGCGCAGCGAGAAGCGTGTACGCGGTCGACGCCACCGCGTACTTCTCCCGGCCGGGGCCCCGCGTAGTCGACGGTGTCGAGCTGCTCGCCTGGGCCCTACATCCCGACGACTTTCCCGCGCCGCCGGCCGGCCGGGTTACGCGGCTGCGTTAGACGGCGAGCGTCTTACCTTCTCCGGACGCCTCGTCGGCGGTCAGGGTCCGGGCCACGTCGACGTCGCGCGCCAGCGGCAGAACGTTGCGCTCCGCGCGTACGAGCAAGTCGGTCACCGTCGAGCCGGCTCCGAACTTCTTGGAGTTGGGCGCGTGCTGCTTGATCGCGGTCGCCATGCTCTTGACCTCGGCCCGAACGATCACCGTCGCGGTCTTCGGGTCGTACCGGACCGTGCATTCACGGCAGGCGAGCTCCGGCGACCGCGGCTCCTGGGAGCGTAGGAAGACGCCGCTGCTCACCACCGTGGCGAAATCGGGAGCGGGCCGCTGCGCGATGAACTGATATCCGACGCCGTCGTAGGAAAACCAGAATCGAATGGTGGCGCCGCTGGCGCCGGCCGGCATATCGGCCGACGCGGTCCGCGCCGTGAACACCACGGCTTGGCCGTCGGACGACGCGGACGCGCCGAGCAGATCGAGTCCGTCGTCCTGCGGTCGGGGAGACGAAGTGATCACCCCGTGAGCGGGCGGCGGCAACGGATCGAGTCCGGTCGCATCACCGGGCTGGTCAGTCCAGGTCACCGATCCGCCCGCGGTGCCCGGTGTCACGAAGGGTCCAACTGCCATCAGGAGGGCGACGATCAGCGCGATGCGAAGTCGACCCATGGGGCCTGACACTACCGGGAGCGGTAAGTCCGGGTCCGGTAGATCAAGCCGTCGCGGTTAGCGCGCCGAGAAGATCACGAGTCCGCTTGCGGACTCCGGTCGGCTCGAGATCGCCGAAAAGGGTCGCCCCCATTCCAACTGCCGCCGCGCCGGCCCGTAGAAATTCCGGAGCGTCTGCGATCGTCACCAGCCCGTTGCACATGACCGTGACCTCTGCGAGCGGCTCGAGCAGGGTGCGGACGTAACCGGGACCCAGCGGCCCGACCGGAAAGAGCTTCACCACGGTGGCGCCGCCCCGCCACGCAGCGAGGACTTCGGTCGGCGTCAGCGCGCCCGGCACGACCGGCAAATCGGCGTCGCGGGCCATGTCGACTATTTCTGCGTCAAAGGCCGGAGACACTATGAACTGCGCGCCGCACGCCACCGAGCGGCTGAAGCGTTCGAGGGTGGTGACCGTCCCCGCTCCTACGAGAACGTCATCGCCGAGGTGTTCCCGAAGCCCCGTGATCTGCTCCTCCGCGTCGGGGCCGTCCATCGTGATCTCGATGACGCGTAAGCCGCCCTCGACAGCGGCAATTGCCGCGGCTAGAGCATGGGGCGTCGGGACGCGGCGCAGAATCCCGACCGCGGGCGCGTCGCCGAGCGCGTCTAGAAAGTTCAGTTGGGTCTCGGCCGGGCCGCGAGGATCGCCGAGACCGTCTTGCCGGTGGGTCGCCCCCGAACCGACCATTCCTCGGCGATGGCGGAAACGATTCTCAGCCCGCGGCCGTGGGTCGCGGTCGGCTCGGCGCGCTGCACGGTCGGACGTGACTTCGCGCTATCAGTGACGTCGAGGCGCACCCGTCCGTCACCAAGGCGAGTGAGCGCGACGGTGAAGCGGTTCGCGGCGTGCACCGCGGCGTTCGTGGCCAGTTCGCTGACCACCAACTCGGCTTCCGGCATCAAAGGCGCAAGGTCCCAGGAATCCAATATTTCCCGCACGAAGCGGCGGGCCGCCCCTGCGGCGAAGAGCGTGGGCTCGAATCGTCGCGAGGCCTCTCCGTCTTGATCGGCCTCTGGCTCGGACACGACGGCATGGTGATGGTCGGCTACCTCGCGCCGGCCTCCGGACACCGCGCCCTCGACAACGGTCGACGAGTAACCGCAGAACAAACCGAAGTCGCGCCCCGCTCCGATCGAGTTCCAAAGAATTTCCAGATCGTGCGCGGCCTGCACGTTGCCCTGTCTCCAGAGCAGGTCCACCATCTCGCCATACGCGCGCACCGGCTGTACCGCGCGGCCGCGCAGCCCGTCGATCACCGGCGGGACGGTCGCATGGAACAGAGCGGGGTCGATCGCGCCGTCGATCGTGAAATGCGAAAGCAGGTCCTGGGCGTCGAGCTCCAGGTACAGCTGTGCGGCCCGGGCCGATGCGACATCGATCCCCCCAGCCTCCAACACGGCTGCAATCGCAGCTGCATGCGACGGGGTGGCGACGACCAGGGCCGGAGCCTCCTTCGCCAAGCCTGCCCCGAGGAAGTCCGCGGCAGCGCGGGCCAGGTTGTCCTCGTGGTCGTAGAAGTGGACGACGTGACCGGTCTCCACCCCCGAAAGCAGCGTCACGAGGCCAGTTTGCCAGGCAGGCGCCCGTCGGTGGCCATACCTGGAGCGGTTTATTTGCCAGGCCATCTCCCGGCGGGCGCCAGGCCTTCCCCCGTCCGAAACGGACCATCACGCCGGCCGATGGTTGTCGTCTCGTACATGCATCGTTGTCGCGATCGCGACCACGATGGCCCTTTCGACGACCGTTGAGGGAGATGCAGTGGCTTCGAACATTGACTGGCTGCGCGAGCACGTGGAGGCGGAACGCACCGAATTCCACGTGCCGGGCGTAGCGGTAGGCGCGGTTATTGACGGCGAGATCGTGCTCGCGGAGGGCTTCGGCCAGCGAGACATCGACAATGACCTGCCGGTAACGCCCGAGACGTTGTTCGCCTTCGGATCCTCGACCAAATCGCTCACCGCGTTGCTCGTAGCCATGTATGTCGAGGACGGATTGCTGGAGTGGGAGAAGCCCGTGCGCGACTACATCCCCGGCTTCCGCATGCACGACCCGGTCGCCTCGGAGCAGTTGACGGTTCGGGACACCCTTTGCCACAGCTCCGGTCTGCCTCGCCACGAGTTCGCGTGGATCACCAACCAGCGTCAGTCCCGCGCCGAACTCGTAGCGAAGGTGGCGCACCTGCCGGCTCACCGTCCGTTTCGTCGCGCGTGGAACTACAACAACATCATGTACACCACCGCGGGCTACCTCGTGGAGCTCGTGAGCGGCAAGACCTGGGAGGAAGCGACGCGGGAACGCATCCTCGACCCGCTGGGAATGACGACCGCGAACTTCCACGTGGAGGACTCGAAGCGGAGTGCGGACTTCGCCCGAGGGTACGGACGCAAAGAAGAGGAGACGGTCGAGCTGCCCATGCGAGTCATGGGCGTGGCCGGGCCGGCGGGCAGCCTGAACCTCTCGCTGAACGACGCGCTGCGCTGGCTGCAGTTCAACCTCGACCCCAACCAAACGCTCGTCCCTCAATCTGTGCTGGACAACGTGCGCAACAACCACATGCACATGCCGATGTCGGGGCTGACGGGACTCAAGCCGGAGTGGGACGAGACCTTCTCTGTCGGCTACGGCCTCGGCTGGTTCATCGACAGCTACCGGGGCCTGCGGGTGCTGCACCACGGCGGCAACGTCGACGGGTTCTCCGCGATGACGAGCATGGTGCCGTCGAAGCGCGCCGGCATGGTCGTGCTTACCAACCTGAACGGCACGGCGCTGAACATGCTCCTCCCCTACCGCTTGTACGACGAGGTGGTCGGCCTGGAGCCGGTGCCGTGGACGCAGCGCATGAAGGAGATGCGCGCCTCCAGGGCGGCAAAGAAGGAAGACGAAGAAGAGGACGGCGGTGACAAGGCGGCGGAGTCGGAGAACGGCAAGCAGCCGGCCGCAACGGAGGATGCCGTCGAGGCTCCGGGAGGTCGTCCCCTCGAGGACTACCTGGGCACATACGAGCACCCCGGCTACGGCAAGGTGACCGTCCGTCTGAACGCGGACGAGACCGCCGTGGAGTGCGCGCTGAACGACGTCGAATTGTCGATGACCCGCACGAAATGGGACGTCTTCACCACCGCCCCGATCACACCGCTCCCGCCGGGTTCCGGCATATTCACGATGATCTTCGCGGCGGACGCGACCGGCGACATCGCGAGCATGGGCATGACGGTCGAAATGTCACTGCCGCCGATCGAGTTCGAGCGAGCTTCGGACAAGGTCGCCGATGAGGTCCTGCAGACCCTGCCCGGCAAGTACGTGAGCCCGCTGGCGACAATCGAAGTAATCCACAAAGACGGCAAGCTCTTCGGCCAGCTCCCGGGCCAGCCCGAATTGGAGCTCGTGCCACGTCGCGGCCTGACCTTCGAGATCGCAGGCGCTCCAGGACAGACGCTCGAATTCGTGCTGTCCGAGGACGGCACCCACGCCGTCAAGGTGGTCCACCCCGCCGCCACCTTCGAGCGTGAAGACACCGAGAGCGTCGCCACACCCGAGCTCGTCACCCCTTAAGCAACCACACGGCGGGGCCCGGAGCCCTTCGCCGCCGAGCCAGAGACCGGAGGGTCCGCCATTTCAAATCAAACCATCACCGAAGAAGAGATCACGTTCCCTTCGGGGGACATCACGCTCGCCGGCACGCTTGCGGTGCCTGCGGCCGAGTCGGCCGCAGGAGTGCCAGCGGTCGTCTTCATTCACGGCAGTAGCGCGGTCGACCGCAACGAAAACCCTGACCCTGAGCTCGCCGGCGCCCACATCAAGGGTTTGGAGCTCAACATCTTCAGTGACCTCGCGACCGCTTTGGCGGAGGGAGGGATCGCCTCGTTGCGCTACGACAAGCGCGGCGTCGGCGGCAGCGGCGGCGACTTCAACACCCGGCGGGTCGACGACCTGGTCAACGACGTTCGGGCCGCCATCGCACAGCTACGAGGCGACGACCGCGTCGATTCCAAGCGCATCTTTCTCGTGGGCCACTCCGAAGGCGGGATGCTCGGGCCGCGCACCATTCTTCAGGAACCGGACATCGCCGGGTTCGTGAGCTGTGCGGGCACCGTCCGCAACCTGCTCGACATCATCCGCTTCCAGTCCGAAGGCGCCATGAAGAAGGCGATCGAGGGCGGAGCCGACCCGGCAGAACTGCAGAAGCAGGCCGATGCTTCGATCGCCGCACTGATGGAGGGCGACGCCGTCGAGAACAGCCAAGGATGGCTGCGGGACTGGTTCAGCACCGACATGGTCGCGATGTTCAGCGCCGTGCAGTGTCCGGTTCTCATCATCCAGGGCGACAAGGACGGTCAGGTTCCGTGGGTGTGCGCGCTGGAGATGGCCGAGGTGTTGAACAAGGCCGGCAACAAGGACGTGGAGCTCGCGCTCTTCGCCAACATCGACCACGTGCTGAAGTTCGAGCCGCTGGCATCCATCGAGGGCAGCTACCACCGGGGCGCCCACCGCAAGACGGAGCCGATCGTGTCGAACACCCTTGTGAGCTGGGTCCAGCGAGTAGCCGCCGGCGAGCCTCAGCCCGCCAAGGACATCCCGACGCAGAGCTTCCTCAACGGCTTCGAGACATTGGCGTCCTACGTGGGGTCGACCACCGAGGTCTAAGTCCACGAAGCCTCCGATCGCTCGGCGCGACTCTTGACGGATGGGCGCCCCAGCTGAGTCGAGACGGCGCGCCTATTCCGCACTGAGTTCGCAGCTAGCTGACATGGAAGACCGGCAGCTCCGGAACGCCCTGAAGGCGAACCAGGTCGTGAAGGGCCCATGGGGCGTCAGTTATGCCGCGGAAGTAGAGGGATCGAGAGTCTTCGTCAAGCGCGTGCCGATGACCGAACGCGAGGCGGCGCGGCCGTGGTCGACAAGGAACCATTTCCGGTTACCCGCCCAGTACAACTACGGGTTCGGCTCCGCGGGCTTCGGCGCGCACCGGGAACTAATCGGCCACATCACGACGACGACTTGCGTGTTGGAAGGCTCGACGCCGGGGTTTCCGCTGCTTCTCCACCATCGGCTGATGGAGCGCACGCCGACCGGGCGGCCCGAACTGGCGGGGATCGAGCGATACGTGCGGCGCTGGAACAGCCGGGCGGTCGGCGAGTTCATGACCGCTCGGGCCGCGGCGCCACTGGAGCTGTGGCTCGTTATGGAGCACATTCCACATCCGATGTCCGATTGGCTCATGGGCAATCAGGACCGGGTCGAGAACGTCATCGACCAGCTCTTCGCCGCAATTTCCGTTCTTGGTACCGAGGGCATCGTCCATTTCGACGTGCACTTCGCCAACGTGTTGACGGATGGGGAGACGGTGCACCTCGCGGACTTCGGACTTCTCAACGACTCTCGATTCGAGCTGACGAAGTCCGAGTTGAAGTTTCTGCAGAGGCATCGCCACTACGACTACGCCTCCGCGATCTTGGCCATCGGGCTCGCCCCTAGGTGGCGGGTCTGGGCGGAACCCGCGGCATCGCGAACGGCCCTGGTATCCGGATACCCGTGGTTACAGGGTTTAGAGCGCTCGCGCGACTTCGCTGCGGCCATGATCGACCACGCGAGTCAGATGACGACAGGCCCACTCGCCGTCACCCCGGTCTATGCCGAGACGCTGCGGCGCTATCGCGAAGTCATCCTCTACATGAGCGGGTTTCACGATGACATGTGGGAGAACCCCCGGAAAAGGTCGCCCTACGACGACGATCACGTCCAGCGGATTCTCAGAGAGGCTGGGGCGCCAACCTGACGTGGGGTTCCTTGGTGGGCCGTAGAGGACTCGAACCTCTGACCCCTTGCGCGTCATGCAAGTGCGCTACCAACTGCGCCAACGGCCCTTGCGAGGCAGGTTACCCCGGTCAACGGGCTTGGCTCCCACCACTAACGCCCGATCGGGGAGTTGTCCCCCGGCCAGAGCAGATCCGGCACCGGGCTTGGCAGGATGGCCAAATGAAGAGATCCGAGGTTTCCAAGGGGCTTGGCCCGGTCGTCAAGGCCCAGATGAAGAAGCACGACGTTCCCGGCATTGCCGTCGGGATCCTGCACGGCGAGGAGGAGCACCTCTTCGGGTTCGGAACCACGAACATCGAGTTCGGCCTGCCCGTCGACCCGGACACGCTCTTCCAGATCGGCTCCACCACAAAGACCTTCACCGGCACGGTGATCATGCATCTGGTCGACGCCGGCAAGATCGACCTGGACGACAAGGTCACCAAGTACCTGCCGAAGTTCAAGGTGCCCGACGTCAAGGTGGGCTCGAAGGTGACGATCCGCCACCTGATGACCCACACCGCGGGCTGGCGCGGCGATGTGTTCCCGCAGACCGGCCGCGGCGACGACGCCATCAAGAAGGCGGTGCTGGACCTCGCGAAGAGCGCCGAGCAGCTCACCCCGCTCGGCAAGGTCTGGTCCTACAACAACGCCGGCTTCTACATCCTCGGGCAGATCATCGAGAAGATCACGAAGAAGACATATGAGGAAGTCGTCGAAGAGGTCATCTTCAAGCCGCTCGGCATGACGAACAGCTTCTGGTGGCCCGAGGACATCATCGGCCGCAAGCACGCCTTGGGCCACGGGCACGGCAAGGACGGCCTGCAGATCGCCCGTCGCTGGGGGCTCATGCGCGCCGCCAACCCGGCCGGCGGGATCGCCTCCACCGTGGGCGACCAGCTCAAGTTCGCCCGGCTCCACCTCGGCGACGGCACCGCGCCCGACGGCACGAGCGTGCTCAGCCCGGCCGCGGTCAAGGAGATGCAACAGCCGCAGGCCGAGGCGGGCAGCATCGCCAGCCACGTCGGTCTCACATGGTTGCTCGACGACCTCGGCGGATCCCGAGTGGTCAAGCACGGTGGATCCGTGAACGGCCACATGTCGGCGTTCTTCATGCTTCCCGACCACGGCTTCGCCATCACGATCCTGACCAACGGGGACAAGGGTCACGCGACGGAACCGGCCATCATCAACTGGGCCGCCGAAGCGTTCTGTGGCGTCAAGGCGAAGCAGCCCAAGTTCCTCAAGGTGAAGCCCGCGGATCTCGCGGACTACGCCGTCAGCTTCAGTGTCGGCCAGATGGCCACGCTCAGGTTCACCCCGAAGGCCGGCGGTCTGACCGGTGCGATCGAGGTGCCCGACGAGATCAAGGAAAAGCACCCCGAGTACCTGACCATGCTGCCCCCGCCGTTCCAAGCGGGCTTCGTCGCCGAGGACCGAATCGTCACGAAGGGCGAGTCCGGCGGCCAGCGCGGCGAGTTCATCCGTGGCGCCAAGGGCGACGTCGAATGGTTCCGCTGGGGTGGAAGGATCATGCGCAAGGTCGGCTGACCCAGCCCCGGACAGCTGAGGCACGGAGGTTGCGATGGCGGTAGTACGAGCGGCGCGTAAGCCGGGGATCAGGGATTACGTCCCCCTCGCGTTGGCGAGCGTCATGATGCTCGGGCTCCTGGCCGTCCTCCCGTCCGCTCTCAATCTGCCGCAGACGACCCCGTCGGAGACGCTCGAGTACGCGCCCGTCCCACCCGAGGACGACATCACCACTCCCCCGTCCGGGAACCTCAGCTCGCTCGGACTCGGCAGCAGCAGCAGCCTCGGCTCGACGGGTGAGACTGCCGGCCCGCCCCCCGACTTAACCGGCCCTGGCGGAAAGCCCCTCAAGACCCCGAGCACCAAGCGGTGCGTGGGATCGCCGCCGCGACAGACGGAGGACCCCCTTTCCCCGCCGTGCGTCGCTAGTTACACCGGAGACAATGGCGGGGCGACCTACAAGGGCGTAACCGCCGACGAGATCCGGGGCATTTACTTCTTCTACGTCGGGTGCCGCACCAGTAGCCA
>DATLBX010000113.1:0-4319 GCA_035526705.1 Acidimicrobiales bacterium
AACCCTTCCGGCGGCGACGCCCGCGTGCATTCGACGGAGTTCGGAAAACACAGCTTCCTCGTCGTGTGTGAGCGTTCGACCCAGCCGATCGACCCCCTCAACCAAACCGGCGTACAGGCGCGTGATCGCATCGCGGGGGGATCGCTCAAGGGTCGGACGCACGTCTCGAGCGTATTCCGGGGGAGTGACAGCCGGGCCGTCGATCCTCTGGGGGCCACCCTCAAGTGCTTGCAGTCCCTGCTTCGCCGCCTTGTCTGACTTTTTCCAGTTGAAGGTCAGATTCCTTAAGTCCGCGGTGCCGCTCTCGCTCTCTGAGAGGAGCCGCTCGATCGGCTTACGCAGGACGAAGATTAGAACAACGGCCGCGAGAGGCCACGAGATACCCGCCAAGAAGTCGAGGACGTAGGACCACTCCGGTGGGTTACCCACACCGCCAGCATGTCACTTGACCTCCGAGGGGGGCACCCGGGAGACCTCGGTCGGTTGTAGACATCGGCTCCTTTCGCACCGCAGAGCCGGCGCTGGTTTGCACACGGTTTAACGAATGTCCCAGGGCAACCGTGTGCAAATCCGATCGGCGGTCGTTACGGGCCGAGGCCGCCGATCACACGACCGCCTCGAAGGTGGTTAGGGCGGCGCTTCGGCATCACTAGAAGTCAGCTGAATCGCCGAAAGACGCGAAGGCGATGATCACCTGAAACGCTGCGATCAGCTCCTAAGGGATTCCCGGTAAGCCGCGTCCAGGCCGTCGACCAGCGCCGCGTCGAGGCTGGGGAATAGGTGGCCGTAGCGCCCGAGGGTCAGGTCGACCTTCGAATGACCCAGGCGCTCCATGATCGCCCGAGGGTGCGCGCCCAGCGCGATCAGCAATGCGGCGCAGGTGTGGCGCAAGTCGTGGAAGCGGAGGCCAGGGGCCAAGCCCGACCGCCGCACGGCGGGCTTGAACTCCCGACCGAGGAAGGCGTTGTGGCGCCGCGGTTCCCCGTCCGGCTCGGTGAACACCAGGTCGTCCGGGTCCGACCCCTGGCCCCGCAGGTGCTGTGCCATCTCCTCCACCAGAAACGGGGGCAGCCCCACGGCGCGCCAGGTGTGGCTCTTGGTCGGGCCGAAGGTCGGCCTTCCTTCCACGAAGACCAGCGCCTCGCGGAGGACCACCTGCGCGTTGGCCAGATCGACCCGGTCAACCCGCAACGCGCCAATCTCGCCGGCGCGGGCTCCGGTGCAGGCCGCGAACAAGATCAGCA
This sequence comes from Acidimicrobiales bacterium, assembly GCA_035526705.1. Taxonomy (GTDB): domain Bacteria; phylum Actinomycetota; class Acidimicrobiia; order Acidimicrobiales; family JAHWKP01; genus JAHWKP01. The sequence goes on from DATLBX010000113.1 coordinate 1,245, forward strand.
CCCGGTAGGCCGGGGAGATGGCGCGGCTTAGCGTCAGGACCTGGCGGGCGTCGAGGAAATGCGCCTCGTACTGCGGGACCTTGGGCAGCCGGACCCGGCGGCAGGGACTGCCCTCGATCAGACCGGCATCCAAGGCGCTGAGCAGCAGAGTGCGCAGTATCCCGTAGGCGAGCTGGACGGTGCCCGGCGAGTCTCCCGCCTCTATCCGCGCCGCGACGAACCGGCGGACACCTCGCTGGGTGATTTCCGCTACCGGCACATCGCCGAAGGCCGGCAGGATCCGGTTGCGGAGCTGGCCCTGGTATCCCGACCGCGTAGAAGGCGCGAGGTGGACGGCGGTCGACATCCACTCCTCGGCCCAGTCGGCGAACGTCTCTCCCGATGACACGTGGCCGCTCCCTGACTCGCCCTGTTCCGGGCACGGCCTCAGCGGACCAGCGACGCGACTCCATCCAACCATCGGTTGGTGACAACGAATGGGAAGTCGCGCCGGAAAGGCCCTACCTACTGACGGTGCTCGTCCCGGAGGAGATCACGCATAGAAGCCAACTCTCCACTCCATGCGGGGTCGGCCGGGCGGTTCCGGAGCACTTTCTTCACCTTCGCTCCTCGGCCGGAGGGGATGGGCTTGAGGCGAGCGATGGGCTTCCCGCGACGAACAATCGTGAAGCTCTCACCGCTGCGCTCCACTGCGTCGAGGATGGCGGCGAACCGCCGCACAGCATCAGCCGCGCTGATCTCCATCACGTCGTCACGTTGTCCCGTGATCCGCTGACGCGTCGTCGAGCCTGATACCCACCACCGCAGCCAGGCGCTCCATGTCGGCGTCCTGCGCGAGCAGCGACGCATCGTGTCGGAGGGCCACCGAGGCGATCATGCAGTCGACTATTCCCCGCGGGGTGATGCCGACCTGGCGGCAGCGCCGATAGATGCGAGACGCGCCGTCGAAGTCGATCGCCGGGTCGAACCGCAGGAGCTCGACCCGCCGCAGAAGGCGACGAAGCCGAACCTCGCGCTCGTCATCGCGGGCCCCCGCGACCAACTCCATAATCACCGGCTCGGTGACTACCAAGTCCTCCCCCCGGGATATGAGCTCCTTGAGGCGGCGGTGTACGGGGCTTCCGGTTGCGCGGTCGTACTCCACCCATGCGGAGCTGTCCGCCAGGATCACCTAACCGGAGCGGGGCGGGACGTCGGACGGGATTTCATCGATGGCCAGCGCGCCCTCCATGGCCAGCGCCTCCTCACGCGTCATCGGCTGACCCGCGAGGTGTCGCAGGGCAAGATCGACGGCCTCGGTCTTGGTGCGCACGCCGTAGCGGTCCATGATCGCTTCGACATACCGGTCTTCGATTTCGATATTCGTTCGGGTCCTCGCCATACACCTATCGTACACGTTAGGTGTACCCTACGTGTAGGCTCCGCCCCCAACCGGCTTGGCGGAACATCGCATCGAGCCCGGCGACCAGCTCGGCGTCGAGGCCGGGGAAGAGGTGGCCGTAGCGGCCGAGGGTCATCTCGATGGTCGAGTGGCCGAGGCGCTCCATGATCGCCCTGGGGTGCGCGCCCTGCGCGATGAGCAACGCGACGCAGGTGTGGCGCAGATCGTGGAACCGCAATCCGGCCGGCAGCCCGGCCCGAGTTACCGCGGGACGGAAGTAGTGGACCAGAAACGCGTTGTGGCGGATCGGCTTTCGCCTGACGCTGCTGAAGACCAGGTCGTCGGTCCCAAGCCCGCGGCCCTCGATGTGCTCGGTCAGCTCCTCCACGAGAAACGACGGCAGCCCGACCTTGCGCGATGAATGCGTCTTGGTCGAGCCGAACACCAGGTGGCCGTTCACGTCGGCCAATGACTCCCGAATGTCCACCGACCGCTTGTCGAGATCGAGCCGCTTCACGCGCAGCGCGCCGATCTCGCCGGCCCGCGCTCCGGTGTACGCGGCGAACAGGATCATCAGCCGAAAGCGCGGGTGGATGGCCCGGCTGAGCGCCAGCACCTCGGGCGGATCGAGGAAGTGCATCTCGTGGTGCGGCGACCTCGGCAGGCGGACCCGCCGGCATGGATTGGCGGCGATCAGCCCCGCGTCGTAAGCCCCGTTGAGCACGTTGCGCAACAGCTCATAGGCGCGGTGCACCGTGCCCGGCGCGTCGCCCGCCTCGACCAGCGCCGCCACGAATCGCTTGACGTCGCGCTGGGTGATCTCGGCCACGGGCACCTCGCCGAACGCGGGCAGCAACCGGTGGCGCAGCACTGTGTCGTAGCTGAGCCGCGTGCGCGGTTTGAGATGGACGGTCGTCGCCATCCACTCTGCGGCCCACGCCGCGAGCGTCTCGTCCTGAGCCACGGCCGTCCTCCTGCTCGCTGTCCGTAGGCACGGTCGGACGGACCGGCGACGCCACCAGCCAACCAGCCCCTGGTGACAGTTACCGGGGTAGAACCGGAGGATGCCGGAATCGAGGATCGTCGACGTGTGGGCCGACGTGTCCTGTCCCTTCGCCCACTACAGCCTCCAGCGTTTCGCTCAACGCCGCGATCTGGCGGGTGCCGACCATGTGCGACTTCGCGTCCGGGCCTGGCCGCTGGAGCTGGCCAACGGCGAACCGCTCACCGCCGAGAAGGTCGGTGGCGAGATCCCCGACATCCGCGCCCAGGTAGCCGACGACCTGTTCACCGGTTTCGATCCCGACGCCTTCCCCCGCTCAACCATCGACATCCTCGGCGCGGCGACCTTGGCCTATGAGGTGGATGCTGATACTGGCGAGGCGTTCAACCTGGCCGTGCGCAACGCGCTGTTCGAAGACGGCGCGGCGGTGGCCGACCCGTCGGTCCTGTCGGCCATCGCCGAGGCCCATGGGTTTGCGCTCCCCGACGAAGCCGCGGCCCGGGAGGCGGTGGAAGCGGACTTCGCGGCCGGAAGGGAACGCGGCGTCGAGGGCTCCCCCACCTACTTCGTGGACGGGAAAGCCTTCTTCTGCCCGAGCTTGAACATCGCCCACGAGGGCGGCCACCTGCGCATTGCGGTGGACGAACCGAAGATGCATCGCTTCCTCGAAGCGGCGTTCGCCTGAGCTACC
>DATLBX010000114.1:0-6955 GCA_035526705.1 Acidimicrobiales bacterium
CCCGACGCGGGGCTCTCCTGATCGAACAGCAGCCAGCTGTCGGCGCGGCACGGCCGGTGGAACCACATGGCGTGATCGAGGCTGGCCATCATGGCCACGCCGTCCCAGGTGAGCCCCCAGGGGATCATCACCGAGGGCAACAACGTCATGTCGGACAGGTAAGTGACGACGCAAGCGTGCAGCAGGGCGTCGTCGGGCAGGTTGCCATTGCCCTTGACCCACACCTGCTTGCTGGCGTCGGCCCGCGGCTCAGGGCTGCGCCGCCATGGCTCAGCTCCGACGTGCCGGAGGTCGATGGGGCTGGGCCGCAACGCCCACGGCGGAACCTCTTCGCCGGCATCGATCAACGCCTGCACGCGGGCTTGCGGCGTCGGCAGGCTCTCGGGATCGGGTGCTTCCGGCATGGGCAAGCCGTGGGAAGGGCCGTCCTCGATGTCCTGGAATTGCGCTGACAGCAGAAATATGGCCTGCCCGTGCTGCACCGCCACGACGCGGCGAGTGGTGAAGGACCGGCCGTCCCGAATGCGGTCGACTGTGTAGAGAATCGGAACGGTCGGGTCGCCCGGCCGAAGGAAGTAGGAGTGCAAGGAATGAACCGGGCGGTCGGGCGGCACCGAGCGGCCAGCCGCCATGAGCGCCTGCGCGGCTACCTGTCCTCCGAACACCCGCTCCCTGCCTTCGCCCTCCGGGCTGACACCGCGAAAGATGTTGTCCTCGATCGTTTCGAGGTCGAGGAGCGCGACCAGCTCGTCGAGGGGGCTGGCGCCCGCTTGCCCGGCCGCATTGCTTGCCATCGCGTGCAGTCTGTCAGCCACGCCTAACCTCACCGGCTCGTGCTCGTCGTAAGGGATCTCGTAGCGCGGCCACGGGTCCGGCGCCTCATCAAGTTCGGGGCGGTCTCGGCTGTCGCCGTCGTCATAAGTCAGATCACCCTGCTCGTCACATTCGGCCTTTTGCATTGGACCGCCCGTCCCGCCAACCTCGCCGCCTTCGTGCTGGCGACGATCCCTTCCTTCGAGTTGAACCGCCGGTGGACGTGGAGGCGTAGCGGCCGCACCCACATGCGCCGCGAAGTGATCCCGTTCTGGGTGTTGGCATTTGCGGGGCTCTTCGTGTCCGATGTGGCCACCCGCTTCGCGGAGAACGCGTCGGAGGATCTCGCGAGCAGGACCTCGCGGACGCTGGTGATCATGGGCGCCTCGCTCGCGACCTATGGAGTCCTCTGGCTGGTGAAGTTCGCCCTCCTCGACCACCTCGTGTGGGGTCAATCCGGTGCGGCGGACCCTGAGGACAACGTCATATAGACCGAATGGGGGGCGCGATGGCCCTCGTGCGTCATGGGCGGAAGGCCGGGCGAGTCGGACAATTGGCCACATGTCCGACCTCGACGCGGTCGGCGGGCCTGCCCCCTCCACTTCAGACGCGTTACTCGAATCAGCCCCCGACGCAATGGTTGTCGTGGACCCGCGAGGCGACATCCAACTCGTCAACCGTCAGACGGAGGTCCTCTTCGGCTACGACCGCGAGCAACTCCTCGGCAGGCCGGTGAGCCTGCTGCTGCCGCCCCCCGATGTCACCGCCGACCGCACCTTCGGGGTCGAATACGCCCCTCTGACATGGAGTCGAACCGTCGGCGCAGCGGTGGAGCTCTGCGGGCGCCGCCAAGACGGCACGGAGTTCCCGGCCGACGTCAGTCTCAGCCAGGTCGATACGCCCAGCGGCATCCTGGTCTCGGCGGTGGTTCGCGACGCGACCCAGCGCAAGCGCGGTGAGGCCGCGATGCTGCACCAGGCCCTCCACGACGCCTTGACCGGTCTGCCGAACCGAGTCCTGCTCGATGACCGTTTGGCGCAGGCGCTGGGCCGCTCGCGCCGAGCCGGCACGCGTGTGTGTGTGCTGTTCCTCGACGTCGACCATCTGAAGGTCATAAACGACGGTCGGGGCCACACCGCGGGCGATCGCGTTCTGCGCGCCGTGGCGGATCGGCTCCGCAATACGGTGCGCCAGGGCGAGACGGTGGCCCGCTTCGGCGGCGACGAGTTCGTCATCGTGAGTGAGGGAGTCAGGGACGCGCTCCAGGCTCAGGCCCTCGGAGCACGGATCATCGAAGCCTTCGACGCGGCGGTCGTGGTCGACGGCGCGACTTTGAAGGTGGGGGTGAGCGTGGGGATCGCGGTCGAGGACGAGACCGCGACAGGCGAATCACTGCTTCGTGACGCCGACGCCGCGATGTACCGGGCCAAGGATCAAGGCCGCGAACGCGTGGTGATCTTCGACGCCGGCCTCCGCGCTGCGGCGATGGAACGCCTGGCCAATGAGGCGGCCATGCGCACCGCGTTGGAGAACTCCGACTTCATCGTCATGTATCAGCCCATCGTCGATCTGACCGACGCACGAGTGGTCGGTGTGGAAGCACTCGCGCGGTGGCAGCACCCGGTAAAGGGGATGATCGACCCGGGGTCCTTCATACCGCTGGCCGAGGAGACGGGCCTGATAGTGCCTCTGGGCGCGGCCATCCTGCGCACTGCCTGCTCAGATGTTGCCGCATGGAAGCAGGCCCATCCCGAGCTCTCGTCGCTGGTCCTCTCAGTCAACCTGTCGGCGCGTCAGTTGTTGACGATGGAGCTGCGCTCGGTCGTTCAGCAGATCTTGGAGGAGACACGGTTCCCCGCGGGCGACCTTTGTCTCGAGATCACGGAAAGCGTTCTTTTGGAGGACGCCACCGCGAGCGCCTGGGCTCTCCGCGAGCTCAAGAGTCTCGGGATCAAGATCGCCGTCGACGACTTCGGAACCGGGTATTCCTCGCTCACCTACCTGAAGACCTTTCCCGTCGACTCACTGAAGATCGATCGGAGTTTTGTCGCCGGATTGGACGCCTCGGATGTGAATCGGGGCGACCGGGCGATCGTCGCCGGAATCATCGATGTGGCGCACGCCTTTGGCATGACGACAGTCGCCGAAGGGGTGGAGACCTACGACCAGCGCGCCGCGCTCAAGGCCTTGGGCTGCGAGCTCGCACAGGGCTACCTCTGGCACGCGGCAATGAACTCGTCCACCGCGGTGTCCTGGATCCTGCAGGCGGGTTCGATGCAGGGCGAAACCGCGGGGGAGGCCTCGGCTCCAGGCGCGAAAAAAGTTCTGCTGGTGGAGGACGACGGTCGTCTGCGCCAGCTGTTGCGCTTCCTCTTCGAGGACCATGGATTCGTCGTGGTCGGCGAGGCGTCGGACGGGCGGGAGGCCATCGGCATGGCCAGGCACTTCCGGCCTGACGTCGTGATCCTCGATCTGGCGATGCCCGGAGTCGGCGGCCTGGAGGCGCTGCCACTCATTCTCGCCGTCGACCCGTTGAGCAAGGTCGTCGTCATGTCTGCGCTCGATGCGGGGGAGGTCGCGGACCGGGCGATGGCGGCCGGCGCGGGCGGCTACTTCGTCAAGGGTTCTGATCCTGCACTACTCCTGCCCTACGTCGACCGCCTCCTGGAGGCGAGCGCAGCCAACTGAGGGTTTCAGCGGTTCCGGAAGGGATTGCCCCAGTGAGCGCTACCGACCGGCGGTCCGCTGGAGTGCACCAAGTGACGTTCGATACTGGCCGCCGCGCTTCCCAGTCCCGCGACTGTGATGCGGTCGTAGGCGGCGAGGCGGTCCGATCGGGGGTCGAAATACAACAGGGTGCACGTGAGTGGCTCCGGGAACTCTCCCCGCAGGGCGCGCAGTCCGGCACCTCCGGTCGAACCCTCCACCAACAGCGAAGTGTCGTCGATCAGGTCGTAGCGGGGCTCGTGACTGTGCCCGGCGAGCACCAGGGCCACGTCGCCTGAGATTTCCGCCGCGGCGCGGACGTCGTGCACCATCACGACGTCCACGGCGGGTGGTGTGTCTGCCTCCAGCCGCCGCCGAAGCTCGGGGGCGAATCGATTGATTGTCTCGCGTTCGACGTCGATTCCCGTCTCGCCGCGCTTGTCGGGCGTGAATCGCGGGTCGCCGATTCCCCAGATGCGCAGGCCCGCGACCGTGGTCACGTCGCCATCGAGAACCTGAGCGTTGGACAGCGCGTCGATGGCGCGCTCGGTCGCAGGCGAGTCGTGGTTACCCCGCACGAACACATACGGCACACCGAGTCGACCGATCGGGTCGGTCAGACCGGTCTCTGCTCCCGTGCCCCAGTCGCTGATGTCTCCGGTGTCGAACACCGCGTCGACCGCGAAGTCGTCGATGAGCCGTTGGATGAGGTCGAACGCCTGGGGGTTGTTGTGCACGTCGCTCACGTGCAACACCCGAACGGCGTCGTCCGCCGGCTCGAAATCGGGCAGTTGCTGGCCGGCCCGATAGAGCGTCACCGCGTTGGAAACGAGTTCTCCGAGCTGCGCTCGGTACTCCCCGAATCGATCGAGCACAGTGTCCACGTCGCCGATGACTGTGGGGGCGCTGGCCAGCAGTCCGGAGTATTTGGGTTCCGCGAGGGCCCCCGGGTCGAACGTGGCGCGCGCCGCGATTCCAATGCCGCCGACCAGACACAGGGCCACCGCGAGACCCGCGGCTGACGCCCGCCAGCTGCGGTAGACCAGCCCGGCGAGGAGTGCGCCGCCCGCAAGGCCGGCGAGGATCGCCCGCCAGGCGACGGCCACGAGAATCGAGCGGGCGTCGGCGGCGATGGCGTCCTCCAGATCGGCGAGCACCGACGGGTCTTTCGCGATGGCCTCGGCCTCGTCGGCCTCCAATTCCTCGAGTCGAATCTCGACCGCAATCGGCGCATCGTGGGTGTCCAGGCGGATCGACCCCAGGGGCACCAGCCGCACCGTCGTCTGGCCGTCGGGATACGGCCGCGCCGTGGCGCTCATGACGAACGGCCCAACGTCGGCCTGGACGCGTGGCGCCACCGCCAGACCCAGCATCGTTCCGAGAGCCGCCGCACCGATCACGCCGGCGCGTCGCAAAAGCACCCGCCGGCTCACCTCCTCATGATGCAAGAAGGCGCACCCACTGAGAGACTGCGCGGGTGAGCGACATCGTGATCTGCGGCGGGGGAGTCGGCGGTCTCTTGACCGCGATGATCCTGGCGGCAGACGGGCACGAGGTGACGGTGCTCGAGCGCGATGCTGCGCTCCCGCCCGAAGCAGCCGAGGCGTGGACCGGTTGGGAGCGGCGGGGCGTGAACCAGTTTCGGCTGCCACACTTCCTGCTCGCTGCGTTTCGCGAGACGATCGAGGCGGAGTTGCCCGGCGTACTTCAGGGCCTCGAAGCCGCCGGCGCCTACCGCATGAATCCGATCTTCAAGTTCAGCGGCGGGCGGATGAACTTGCCGGAGTTCGACCTGGTCACGGCCCGGCGCCCCGTACTCGAGGCGGTAGTCAGCGCGGCGGCGGACCGGACGGAGGGCGTCACGATCCGGCGCGGGTGCGGCATCTCCGGCCTGGTGTCTGCCGCCGAACGCGACGGGACCCCGCACGTCAAGGGTGTGGTGACCGAGGCCGGGGAGAAGATCGGCGCCGACCTGGTGGTGGATTCGACAGGACGCCGGTCGCCGCTCGGCAGATGGCTGGGAGACATCGGAGCCGCTCCCATCGAGGAACAGCGCGAGGACTCCGGGTTCGTCTATTACGGACGCCACGTCCGCACCACGGACGGCTCACCTTTCCCATCGGGGCCGGGCATGGCCTACTTCGGCTCGGTCGCCCTCCTGGTCCTCCCCGCCGACCAGGGGACCGCGGGAGTCGGCATCATCACCTGCACCGGAGACGCTCCCCTGCGCGTGCTGCGGCACGAGGCAGCGTGGCGGGCTGCAATGCAACTGCTCCCGGGGGGTGAGGAGATCCTCGACGCGGAGCCCATCTCCGACCTGATGTCGATGTCCGGGCTGGAAGATCGCTGGATCCGTCCCGTGGCCGGGGGGCGGACAGTGGCCACCGGAGTTCTTCCGGTCGGAGACGCCTGGGCATCGACCAATCCCACCCTGGGTCGCGGCATCTCGCTAGGGGTGCGCCACGCGGTGGCCTTGAGGGACACCTTGCGTGAGCACGGGGACCAGCCGCGTCAGCTCGCGGAGTCGTTCGACGCCGTGACCCAGGACGTGTTCACGCCGTGGTACCTGTCGACGGTGTGGCACGACCGGCATCGGGTGGAGACGCTCAGAGCGGCAGCCGAAGACCGCCGGCCGGCGTGCGACGACCCCCTCTGGGACGAGTGGATCAAGCTCCAGGCCCTGCCCTCGGTCGATCCGAGTGTCGTGCCGACGTTGTTCGAGGGTGGGCTGCTCCTGCGGCAGACCCCCGAGCTTGTCCTGCAGGACCCGGCGATCCAGGAGGCGCTGTCCCGCAACGAGATCGAGCCGGATCCGCCGGCGGGGCCGTCACGAGACGAGTTGCTGGCCGCCGTCACCCGCGCCGCCTGACGGATCAGCGAAGAAAGAACTCGCGTAGGAGGGGCTGGCCCGTCGCGCCGTCGAGGTACGCGGCGCTGGCGGAACCGACTCTGTCGGCCACGGACCACCGGCTGAGTGAGGTGGTAAGAGGGATCATCGGCATCGCCTCGCAGAGCAGGTCCGTCACTCGCCGATAGGCGATGGCGCGGTCGGCGGGGTCCTGTGCCCGGCGAGCGTCGCGCAACAGCACCTCGTCGACCGCAGCGTCGGAGAACCGCGTGAAGTTGTCGCGCCCGATTCGCTCGGTGCTGAACAGCGGGAACAAGTAGCCGTCGACGTCGGGAAAGGGCAACGACCAGCTGAACCGAAACGGGCCGTCGAGGCCGGGCCGACCCTGCCCTCGCGCCAGATAGTCCGCGAAGGGAAGCGGTGTGGGTGTGGCGACCAGACCCACCGACTCGCGCCATTGCCTCGCCACCCCTTCAGCGAGGGCGCGATGGCGGAACTCGTCGTTGAAATAGAAGGCCGTCCGGAGTTGGCTGAGGTCGGCGCCCGCACGCGCCAGTAGGGCGCGCGCCGTGGCGACGTCGCCACGTG
>DATLBX010000115.1:0-12519 GCA_035526705.1 Acidimicrobiales bacterium
GGCTGGCAATCGGCCCAGCCTGCGAGTCCCCAGTCGGGACCCGACCCATTCGAGGCCGCGACCGCCGCTGCCGTGAGGAGGCCTGGGCTTGCGGACGTAGCTCCGACCCGAGGCTCAATGTCGGGCCCCGCATGGAGCTCCCTCGCGCTGCTCTTGTGGCTCGTCGTCGCCGCGGCCTTACCCCGCCTGCGGGACCGGCCCGATCCGGTCCTATTTCCCCGCGGGTAGGATCAACCAGCCCGAAATACGGGCGATCTCGCACTCGGCGCACCCAACGGTCGCCGGCCACCAGCCGGCGCAGCCCCGAGTCAGGAACAACCGATGGGGAGGAAGCACGTGGCAGTCGTAAGCATGAAGCAGCTACTGGAGGCCGGGGTTCATTTCGGCCACCAGACCCGGCGCTGGAACCCGAAGATGAAGCGATTCATCTTCGGTGAACGCAACGGGATCTACATCATCGATCTCAATCAGACGCTGGCGCGCGCCGGCCAGGCCTACGAGTTCGTCCGGGACCTGGTGGCCGACGGGGGAGTGATCCTTTTCGTCGGCACGAAGAAGCAGACGCAGGACCCGGTGGCGCGCTACGCCCAGGCCTGTGAGATGCCCTACGTGAACGAACGTTGGTTGGGCGGCATGCTCACCAACTTCTCGACGATCCACGGTCGCGTCCGCAAGATGCAGGAGTACGAGCGCATGCGCGCCGCGGGCGACTTCGAGAACATGCCGAAGAAGGAAGCCCTCTTTCACCAGCGCGAGCTCGACAAGCTGCAGCGCAACCTGGGCGGCATCCGCAACATGCTGAGCGCCCCCGATGCCATCTTCGTGATCGACACGAAGAAGGAGCACATCGCGGTCACCGAGGCCAACAAGCTCGGGATCCCGGTGGTTGCGGTCGTCGACACGAACTGCGACCCCGACCCGATCCAATACGTGATCCCCGGAAACGACGACGCCATCCGGTCAGGCACGCTCCTGTGCCGGATCATCGCCGACGCGGTGACCGAAGGCCGCTTCATCGCGGAGCGCCGCGGCGGCGGCTCAGGCCCCGCGCCGACGACGGCCCCGCCCCGCCCGCCCGCCCGCCTGGTCACCGACGAAGCGCCGGTTGCAGAGGCCCCGGAAACGGAGGCCCCGGCGGCAGTCGCCGCTGCGGCAGGGGAGGTCGGCGCGGACCCCGTAGCTGCCACGCCCGAATCAGTTCGCAGCGCCGAGGAGGACAACCACGACTCCCGCCACGACCCGGCCCGAAACGAGCCCCCGTCCAACACGCCGCAGGGCAGCCAGGCTGCCGATGAAGGCCCGCAGTCCGAGTCCGATACTCCGGAGGTAAGCACCGATGCCTGAGTTCACCGCGAAGGACGTACAGCGGCTCCGTCAGTCGACGGGCGCCGGAATGATGGATTCCAAGAACGCGCTGGTCGAGGCCGACGGTGACTTCGACAAGGCCGCAACGCTCCTGCGTGAGAAGGGCCTCGCCTCATCGGCGAAGCGCTCCGACCGCGAGGCCGGCGAAGGCGCAGTCGCGGCTGCCATCACCCCGCAGGGCTCGGCCATTGTCGAGCTGCGCTGTGAGACGGACTTTGTCGCCAAGAGCGAGGACTTCGTGAATCTCGTCAATCAGCTTGCCGAGAGCCTGGCATCCGAGGGCGAAGCCGGCCTGGCCAAGCTCGAGACCGCAGTCGAGGACCTGAAGATGACCCTGAAGGAGAACATCTCCGTGGGACGCACGGTCAGGTTCGAGACCGGCGAGGGCACGATCGTCGACGCCTACCTGCACAAGCAGAGCGGTCGCGGCAAGAACGGCGTGCTCGTCGAACTCGAGGGTGGCTCGCAGGAGTTGGCCCACGACGTCGCGCTGCACATCGCTTCGAGTCGGCCCCGCTACGTCTCTCGCGACGATGTGCCGGCCGAAGAGGTCGAGACCGAGCGCAAGACGCTGGAGAACATCACCCGCAACGAGGGCAAGCCCGAAGCTTCGCTGGAGAAGATCGTGGAGGGTCGCCTGCGCGGGTTCTTCAAGGACATGTGCGTGCTCGAGCAGAGCTTCGTCAAGGACGAGAAGCAGACGGTGGCCCAGATCCTGGGAGACGCGAAGTTGACGCGGTTCGCCCAGGTGGAGATCGGCCGGTAGTTGAGTCCTCGCTCCCGGTGGCGCCGGGTCGTGCTCAAGATTTCCGGGGAGTCGCTCGCGAGCGACGACTCGGAGACCTCGATAAGCCGGCCCATCGTGGAGCGCATGGCGCATGAGATCGGCAAGGCCCGTGGGGAGCTCGACGTCGAGATCGCCATCGTCGTCGGGGGCGGCAACATCTGGAGAGGCGCCGACGGCGGCGTCGGGATGGACCGAGCGACGGCCGACCACATGGGCATGCTCGCCACGGCGGTCAACGCGCTGGCACTGCAGGACGCTTTGGAGCGCACCGGTCAGCCCACCCGCGTCCAGACCGGCCTGGAAATGAAGGCCGTCGCTGAGCCGTATATCCGCCGCCGGGCCATCCGCCACCTGGAGAAAGGCCGGATAGTTGTCTTCGCCTGCGGGACCGGTAACCCGTATTTCACGACCGACACCGCAGCCGCCCTCCGAGGGGTGGAGATCGAGGCCGATGCGGTGCTCAAAGGCACCCATTCAGGCGTCGACGGGGTCTACACGGCCGACCCGCGGCTCGATCCCGGGGCCACTCGCCTGGAGTCGCTGACTTTCAGCGACGTGATCGCGAAGGACCTCCGGGTCATGGACCTGACCGCAGTGACGTTCTGCAAGGACAACGACCTGCCGGTGCTCGTATTCGACATCACGACCGAGGGCAACATCAGAACCGCGTTGTCGGGCGAGCCCATAGGTAGCCTGGTCAGCTAACGGGAGGCGTGCCATGGACGACACCCTGATCGAGATGGTCATATCCGAATGCCGTACCAAGATGGCTAAAGGGGTCGAACACGCCCAGGCGGAGTTCAGCAAGGTGCGCACCGGCCGCGCCTCGCCCGCCCTTCTGGAGAACCTGAAGGTCGATTACTACGGGGCCGAAACCGCGCTCAAGCAGCTGGCGAGCTTCAGCGTGCCCGAGGCCCGAATGCTCGTGATATCCCCGTTCGACAAAACCTCGATGAAGTCGATCGAGAAGGCGATCATGAACTCGGATCTCGGAATGAACCCCTCGAGCGACGGGTCCATCATCCGCTTGAACTTCCCGGCGCTTACGGCGGAGAGGCGTCAGGAGTTCGTGAAAATGGTCCGGCACCAGGCCGAAGAGGCCCGAATCGCGATCCGGAACATCCGCCGGGCATCTCGCCACGAGTTGGACGCCCTCGAGAAGGAGGGCGACATCTCCACTGACGAGTTGGAGCGGGCGGAGAAGGATCTCGACCGGCTCACCCACGAGTACATCGAGGAGATCGACAAGCATCTCCAGCACAAAGAGCAGGAACTGGTAGAGGTCTAGGCATGGCCGACGACGAGCTCGACGACAACGCCGAGGACGCGGTAACCGCCGGACCAGCCCGCCCGCGAGGCGAGGGCGTCCGGATCATCGGCGCGGAGGAAGCGGCGGCCGCTCTGGAGAGCGGCTCCGGAAGCCGCCGGCCCGATACTCCCCGTTACGGGGACCGACCGCTGCCGCCGGACACCTCCCGGGTGCGGGGGCTTTCGAACGACGTGACCGACGAGCTCACCGCTCGGACCCGTCCCTCGCCGTGGGCGGGGCGGGCCGATGAGGAGCCCGCCGTGACGACGACACAACCGATCCCGCTGCGCCCCGAGCGGGAGCAGCCGCTCCTTCTCGATGACGCAGAGGTGGAACCCCCCGGATCCGTCTCGGGCGGTACGCCTACCCTTCCGCACTGGACGGAGCCGCCTACAGGTGAAGTTCCCCGCATCCTCGCTGACCAGAGCGACGAAGGCGATGACGATCAGTGGCCCGGGGCCACCGAGCGGACGACACCTCGCTGGAGGGATCAGCAGTCCGACTGGGAGACCGCGGATTTCGACGACGTGTCGAATCTGGTGGACGATCCGATGCCGATCGAGGACCCGTCCGTTATCGCGGACGACCCCTACGCCTACCCGCCGGAGCAGCCGATTCCCGCTCCCGCTCCCATCCCGGTGCGGACCCGGCCGCGCACCGGCTCCGCAGGACCCGACGGCTTCCCGTCCGGAGATCACGAGGGGGTTCAGCCCGTCGCGGAGCGGTCGGTGGCGACAGCAGTCGGAACGGGTGTCGCCGTCGCGGCCATTGCGCTGGTCCTGTTCAAAACAGGGCCTACAGCCACGCTGGGCCTGGCCGTGGCAGTCGTCACCCTCGCCGCGGTGGAGCTGTTTGCGGTCTTGCGCAAGGCTGGGCACCACCCCGCGACCTTGCTGGGCATCACGTCGACCGTCTCGGTGATGCTCGCGGCCTACGCCAAGGGCGAGACCGCGATCCCGTTGGTACTGGCCTTGACCATGATCTGCTCGCTGTTGTGGTTCATGTTCGGCGTCGTGCGCGCTCGGCCGACCATCAACGTGGGCCTGACCTTGATGGGGGTGGTGTGGATCGGCTTCCTGGGTTCGTTCGCCGCCCTGTTGTTGCGCGCCCCGAACGGAGTGGGCTTCCTCATCGGTGCGGTGTTGGCAACGGTCGCTTACGACGTCGGCGGCCTCTTCATCGGAAGCCGTAGCGGTCGCACCCCCCTGGCACCGGAAATCAGTCCGAACAAGACGTGGGAAGGCGTGATGGGCGGCGCGGGAGCGGCGCTCGCCGTGTCACTGCTCATCACGGCTCGCGTTCATCCGTGGGACTTCGGCAGCGCAGCCGCGCTGGGCCTGGTGGTGGCGTTCATGGCGCCCCTCGGTGACCTGTCTCAATCGCTGATCAAGCGGGACCTCGGCATCAAGGACATGGGGACGCTGTTGCCCGGCCACGGCGGAGTGATGGATCGTTTCGACGCCCTGCTCTTCGTACTGCCCGCTACGTATTACCTGGCGCGCCTGCTGCAACTCGCTTAGTGACGGCGAAGGGCTCCGGGCCCCCGCCGAAAGCCTCGTGAAGGGCTCCGGGCCCCCGCCATGAGACGGGTAGGTATTGCCGGGTCCACCGGCTCCATAGGGACGCAGGCGCTCGACGTCATCGCGTCCTCACCGGATCGGTTCGAGGTCGTTGCGCTGTGTGCGTCAGGGTCAGCCGAGCTGGTTTCCGAACAGGCCAAAGCCTTCAGGCCTGAGGTAGTCGGGATGGCTGATGCGGCCGCGGCGAGGAACTTGAACCTCCCGGCTGGCACCGAGTTGGTCGTGGGCGACGAAGTGCCCGAAGCAATGGCGGCTCGATGCGACGTGATGTTGAACGCGGTGGTGGGATTCGCCGGCCTGCCCTTCACACTGGCCGCGTTGCGAGCGAGTCGTCGCTTGGCGTTGGCCAACAAGGAGTCGTTGGTGGCTGCGGGTGAGCTCGTGCGGGCTGCCCGCCGTTCGGGTACGGGCGAGATGTTGCCTGTCGACTCCGAGCACGCGGCGCTTCACCAGTGCTTGGCCGGTGCCAAGTCACGCGAGGTGGCACGCCTGCTGCTGACCGCGAGCGGCGGCCCGTTTCGAGGGCGGACGCGCGAGGAGCTGGAGTCGGTCACCAGACAACAGGCCCTTGCTCATCCCACGTGGAACATGGGCGACAAGGTCACGATCGATTCGTCGACGCTCATGAACAAGGGTCTCGAGGTGATCGAAGCGCACGAGTTGTTCGACGTGCCTTACGAAGCGATCGAGGTAGTAGTTCACCCTCAGTCGCTCGTCCATTCCATGGTCGAGACAACAGACGGCTCGACGATGGCGCAGCTCTCGATGCCGGATATGCGGCTCCCCATCGGTTACGCGCTGGGTTACCCCGACCGGCTCGATGTCGCGTATGGACGCATCGACTGGTCGGAGATCTCCCGACTGGACTTCGAGGTCCCGGATCGTGAGGTTTTCGTGTGCCTGGAGCTCGCGTTCGAGGCCGGGCGTAACGGAGGCAGCTGTGCCGCGTGGCTGAATGCGGCGAACGAGGTGGCGGTCGAGGCCTTCCTGGCCGAGCGGATCCCCTGGTTGGCCATAGCCGACGTCGTCGGGGAGACCCTGGCCGAGTGGGACAAGGGAACGCTGACGGATATCGATTCGGTGTATTCCGCGGACTCTGAGGCGAGGGCTCGAGCGCAGGTGCACGCCGATCAGATGGGCGCGGATTGAGTGCGTCCGATTTGGGCGACGATGGAGGTCGCATGAGCATCCAGACCGACCAGGAACGCGCCGAACGTCAGATCGGGCTTGCCCGCCTACTGGTGGGGGTGCTGTTCCTTCTCGGGCTCGCGGGCCTACTAGGCGCGCTTGGAGCGGTCCTAGTGATCCTGGCCGTACTGCTGATGATCGTCTTCCACGAGTTTGGGCATTTCGCCACCGCGAAGTTGACCGGCATGAAGGTGACGGAGTTCTTCGTCGGGTTCGGGCCGCGGCTCTGGTCGGTCCGCAAGGGGGAGACGGAGTACGGCGTCAAAGCCCTGCCCCTCGGGGGCTACTGCAAGATTCCCGGCATGACCCTCCTCGAGGAGGTCGACCCGGCCGATGAGGCGCGAAGCTTTCGCCAGCAGCGATTCCCGAAGCGCCTGCTGGTCCTGGTCGCGGGTTCGGCGACGCATTTCATCCTCGCCTTCATCCTCCTATTCGGAGGACTGGCGACCGGCGCCATCCTTCCGATCAAGGCGGAGCCACTCCCTGAGGTGGGCGCCCTGTCCGACTTCGGCACCGGGGGCGAAACCCCGGCGCAGCGGGCCGGCTTCCGGGTCGGTGATCGCATCGTGGCGGTCGACGGCGATCTGATCACCAAGTGGGAACAGGTGCGGAGCTACACGTCAGAACGTGCCGGGCAGGAGATCGAGTTTCTGGTCGAACGCGACGGCCGACGCATTCCACTGACCGCTACGCCGGTGGATGCTCGCCGGGTGGTGGTGGACGGCCAGCCGTATGCCCCGCCCACCGGTCCGGCCATCGGACTGGTCGGCATCACGCCCGGATTCGAGAGCTATACGCCGCTCACCGCCGTGCCGGCGGCCGGGAAGGAACTCGGGGTGATCGTGGGTGAGACGGTGACGGCGCTAAGGGGTCTGGTGACCCTGGACGGCGTCGGTCGCTACGTCGACCAGCTCCAAGGAGAGGAAACGAAAGTCGGCGACCCGCGGTTCCTCTCGCCCGTCGGCCTGGCTCAGGTGGCCAACACCGCGGCGGACAACGGTATCGGCACGGTGTTGTTCCTTCTCATCGCCATCAACGTTTTCGTGGGCATGTTCAACATGGTTCCGTTGCTCCCACTCGACGGTGGCCATGTCGCGATCGCCATCTATGAAGCCATCCGTGCTCGCCCGGGCAAGCGGTACTTCGCGGATGTGTCGAAGTTGCAGCCGGTGCTCATCGTGACCCTGGCCTTGCTGGCCGCGCTGGCACTCACGTCGCTGTGGCTCGACATCTTCCAGCCGCTCCCGCTCAACTGATGGCTGAGCTCGTTTGGTGATTCCGAGGCGCGTCACCCGGCAGGTGATGGTCGGGAAGGTTCCCGTCGGTGGAGGCGCGCCGATCTCGGTCCAGTCGATGACCGTCACCAAGACGGCGGACGTGGACGGCACCCTGAGCCAGATCTACGCGTTGGCCGGCGCCGGGGCCGACATCGTGCGTTGCACCTGCAACGAGGAAGCAGCCGCGCAGGGCCTGGCGCGCATCGTGCCCCGCTCGCCGGTTCCGATCGTGGCTGACATACATCACCAGTACCGGATGGCGTTGGCTGCCTTGGATGCGGGCGTGCATTGTCTGCGACTGAACCCCGGGAATATTCGTAAGCCTGAGCACATAAAGGCCGTCGCCTCGGAGTGCAAAGACCGGGGCGTGCCCATCCGCATCGGCGTGAACGGCGGCTCGCTCGACCCCAAGCTGTACGAGAAG
This sequence comes from Acidimicrobiales bacterium, assembly GCA_035526705.1. Lineage (GTDB taxonomy): Bacteria > Actinomycetota > Acidimicrobiia > Acidimicrobiales > JAHWKP01 > JAHWKP01. The sequence goes on from DATLBX010000115.1 coordinate 7,931, forward strand.
TACGGCGGCCAGACTCCCGAGGCGCTCGTCGAGTCGGCGCAGACCGAGCTCGCGTATTTCGCAGAGGTCGGTTTCGACGACGTGAAGATTTCGGTGAAGGCGTCCAACGTCCCGTTGATGATCGAGTCCTACCGGCTGCTCGCCGACACCGTCGACTATCCCCTGCATCTGGGCGTGACCGAGGCCGGGCCGCCGCCGGCGGGGCTGGTGAAGTCGACGGCCGGCATCGGCACGTTGCTGGCCGAGGGGATCGGCGACACCATCCGCTATTCGCTGACCGCGGATCCGGTGGAGGAGGTGGTGGCCGGGCGGCAACTGCTCGAGGCAATGGGCCTGCGGGAACGCACCGGTATGGACCTGATCGCCTGCCCGTCGTGTGGTCGGGCCGAGATCGATGTCATCGGCGTCGCCAAAGAAGCGATGGAGGCCTTCGCCAAGGAAGACCTACCCATCCAGGTCGCGGTGATGGGTTGCGTCGTCAACGGTCCGGGGGAGGCGCGGGAGGCGGACATCGGGATCGCGGCGGGGCGAAAGCGCGGGCACCTGTTCGTGAAGGGCCAGGTTGTGCGCGTCGTTCCGGAGGAGGACATGGTGGAGGCGTTGCTCTCCGAAGCTCGCGCGCTTGTGGAGGAGGGCGTCGAGGCGCGGCTCGCCGCTGCGGACAAAGGCGCAGCCGCCGAAGCCGAGTTGGATCGCCAGGCGCTGCTCGAGTCCCAAGGCGACGACGCCAACCAATCGGAGCAACGGGTCGAGCTGATCTCGAAGCGGATGCAGTGAGCGACAAGCTGATTCTCGTTCGGCACGGTGCACCGTTGGTCGATATCGAGCAGCCGTCAGAGACGTGGCCGCTGTCGGAGGAGGGACGCGTCGCTACGGTGCGGCTGGCGGAACGGCTCAAGCCGCACGCACCCGACTTGTTCGTGTCGAGCTCCGAGCCCAAGGCCTCGCAGACGGCCTATCTGTTGGCGGTTGCCTTGGACGCGGACTTCCAGACCGCCGAAGGTCTGGAGGAGCATCACCGGCGCAAGACCGGCTTCCTCGACCAAGGCACGTTCGAGAACAAGGTCGTGGAGCTGTTTCGCAATCCGGACAAGCGGGTGTTCGGAGAAGAGACCGCCAACCAGGCGGTCAGCCGTTTTGCCAAAGCCGTGAAGACGGCGGAGAAGCTCAACCCGCGGCGCTCACTGGCCATCGTGTCGCACGGCACGGTCATCAGCCTGTGGCTGGAGCGTTACGCGGGCGCTGACGGAGTGGTCACCTGGAAGATGCTCGGCATGCCGGCGTTCGTTGTCTACGACCGCAAGCAGAAGAAGGTCGTGGAGCTGGCCGAGCGGGCCTGAGCCCTTCGCCGGCCACCCGCGGCAAGACGAACAGGTGTTCGCTACCATCGGGCTGTGGCCCGGCCTGCGTTGGATCCGGCTCTGGCAGAGCGCATCCAAGGGGTAGCAGCGCGGGATCGGGCTCTACCACTGCACCGGGATCTCCACCCCACCCTGGGCGCCGCGCTTCAGCGGGGGATCACAGTGGCGGTCGGCGGACCCGCCACGCAGAGCACGCCGGCAACTGCAGCCGCGCTGGCGCTGGCCTTGGCCGCCGGGCCCTCAGCCGCCGGATCTTGGGTCGCGGCTGTGGGCATGCCGGATCTCGGGCTGGTAGCCGCCGCCGAATCCGGCATCGCGCTCGAACGCTTCGCACTGGTGCCGCGTCCCGGCAAACAGTGGGCCGATGTTGTGGCTTCGTTGATCGACGGCTTTGACGTGGTGTTGGCGCGTCCGCCGGTTCATCTCAAGCCTGGTGTGGCGCGGCGGCTGGTGGCGCGTGCTCGAGAACGTCAGGCGGTGCTTGTCGGTGTCGGCGGCTGGCCGGAAGGCGCGTCGATGCGAGTCGACGCCCGAGTCACGAGGTGGGCCGGCCTGGGCACGGGCCGCGACGGTGGGTCCGGCCACCTCGCCACCATCCACCGCGACCTGCGTGCAACCGGGCGCCTTATCCGGGCAGACCGTCCGGTCTGTACGGCTGGTTCGCCGCGGGTGAGGTCGGCGTGAGTCCGACGCGCTCGCTTGTTCTGTGGGGGCCGGCGTGGCCGTTGGTGGCGGCGGGAGTGGGCGACGTCCCGGCGGTGACGGTGTCGGCCAACAAGGTGACCGCCGCGTCGCGGCCGGCCGCGGACGCGGGAGTGCGTCGCGGCATGCGCCTCCGTCAGGCCCAGTCACGTTGCGCGGATCTCTCGGTGGTCAAGGCCGACGAAGGACTCGAGGCCCGCGCCTTCGAACCGGTTGCCCGCGCCATCGAGTCGCTTTGCACGGGGGTGGAGGTCCTTCGTCCGGGTGCACTGGCTCTAGCCACTCGCGGGCCTTCCCGCTACTACGGCGGCGACGAAGCGCTGGGGGTCAAGCTTCGGGAAGTAGCAGAGGCGGCGCGGTCGCACCCGGATGGCTGGCGAGTGGGCATCGCCGACGGTGTATTCGCCGCCGGGCTAGCTGCGCGCTTGGCGCGAGGCCGCGCCCTCGCGGTACCAGTCGGCGGCGCGCCGGAGTTCCTTGGGGGGCAGTCGGTCGACCATCTGCCTTTCCCGAAGCTCGTCGGCTTGTTGCACCGACTCGGGGTGCACACGTTGGAGCGTCTCGCGGCCATACCGGAAGCTGATCTGTCGGCCCGATTCGGTCCCGACGGAATTGCGGCACATCGTTTGGCCCGCGGTGACGACGACCGACCTATCTCTACACGCCGCCCGCCGCCTGATCTCGACTTCTCCGCGGAGCTGGATCCACCGGCCGAACGCGTAGACGCGGCGGCGTTCGTCTCCAAGTCCCTCGCGGATGACTTGGCCGCGGAACTGTCGCGTCGCGGCCTCTCTTGTCATGCAGTGCGCGTCGGGATCGAGACGGAGCACGGCGAGTCGATGTCGCGGCTCTGGCGCCACGACGGACCCCTCACCGCGGGCGCTATGTCCGATCGCTTGCGCTGGCAGCTCGATGGCTGGTTGAACGCCGACGCGGCGACGCGCCCGACATCCGGAATAACCCTGTTGCGGCTCGCACCCACCGCTGTCAGTGGGGGAGGGGAAGCTCAGCGAGGACTGTGGGGTGGAGACGCGGCTGCAGCCGAACGCGCCGCCCGCGCCTTGGCTCGTGTTCAGGGGTTGCTCGGCCCTGAGGAGGTGGTGACCGCAGTGCTCACCGGCGGCCGTGGTCCGGGAGAGCGAGTGCGCTTCGTTCCCTGGGGAGATCCACGGGATGAGAACAAAGAGGCGGACTTGCCGTGGCCGGGACGGGTGCCTGCTCCAGCGCCGGCGCTCGTGCACCCCTCGCCTAAGCCCGTCGACCTCGTCGACGAGACAGGGGCGGCGATCCGCGTCAGCGGCAGAGGATTGCCTAGCTCGGTGCCGTCGAAGATTTCAGTCGAAGGCGGCCCGTGGACTGCCGTCGATGCATGGGCCGGGCCCTGGCCGGCAGACGAACGCTGGTGGGACCCCGACCCCAGATCGCGTCACCGACGCGCCCGCCTGCAAATCGCACTGTCCGATGGCACCGCCCACCTCTGCATCCTGGAGAAGGGCGCATGGTGTCTCGAAGCCACGTACGGCTGACTCAGGTCAGTCGACCTCTGCCGCTACGTCCTCCTCTTCGGCGCGGGTCTGGTACCAGCGGGTGCCGGCCAATGCGGCGGCGGCGCCGAAGCCGACGGCGGACAACCACGGGAAGATCGCGCTGATATCTGCCGATCCCGGGCTGAGACGCGGCGCGTCCTCCTCCGGGGCACGGCTCGTCGGGGTCGGGATGGTGAAGGCGGGACTGGTTTCTTCGGTGCTCTCCGTCGTCTCAGTCGATCCCGTGGTGGTCGAGCCGCGGCTCGTGCTTGTCGTCGACCCGCCGCTCGTGGTGGAAGTGGTGGAGCCAGACGAGGTCGTCGTCGACGGGCGGGTGGTCGACGTGGGCACGAGTCGCGTTGTCGTCGTGGTCTGACGCGTCGTGCTCGTGGTGGAGGGCTGAGGCCGCGTCGTGGTCGTCGTGGAAGTGGGTATCTGAGCCGCCGCAGGAGCCAGCGCGCCGACCCACGGGCTGGCGAGGAGCATTAGAAGGAGGGCCGGACCGGCCCATTTGCGAGGCGAACAAGTGTTCGATACCGTCGCCCCATGAGTTGGGGCACCTGGAATCCGCCGGTTCCCTGGAAGGAGTTCGAGCGGCGTCTGTCCGGCACCAACGGCCGACCGGCCACCGACCGACCCTGGGGCGCCGACGGGGGAGACAGTCCGGCCTGGTCCCATCGCCGCCAACCCTACGAGGCCCCGGCGGATCTCAAGGATCGACCTAAGACCTCAACCCATGCCTACGCCGAGTTGCATTGTCACTCGGCGTTCAGCTTCGGCGACGGGGCGTCGCATCCCGAGGAGCTGGCCACCGAAGCGGCCCGTCTGGGGCTTAGCGCGTTGGCGTTGACCGATCACGACGGCTTCTACGGCGTGGTCCGCTTCGCGGAGGCCGCCGAAGCGGTGGGCCTGCCCACGGTTTTCGGCGCCGAGCTGTCACTGGGCCTCTCCCGCGACCCGCGGGGCGAGCCCGACCCCGAGGGGAACCACCTGGTCGTCC
>DATLBX010000116.1:0-21007 GCA_035526705.1 Acidimicrobiales bacterium
GCCCTGGGGTCTTCGTGATGCCAGGCACCAAGGCAACCGATTTGCAACGGTTGATGGCGGCGGTGATGGCGTCCGGCGACGGCGCCGTGGCATCGCATCGCTCGGCGGCCTGGTTGTGGGACCTCACGGATGACCTGTTCCTGGAGGTCACGGTGCCCCGAGTCCGGCGGGCGCGCCTTCCGGGGGTTGTCGTCCATCGCCCCGTCGACTACCGCAGTACTCGACACTCAGTTCGTCACGGGATTGCAGCGACCAATCCTCTGCGCACGCTCTGTGATCTAGGGGCCGTCGTCCCGGCGGACGTTCTAGAACTCGCGGTAGAGCGGGCGCTGATAGCGCGATTGGTATCTGTGCGCGGGCTGCGTACCGCGGCGGCGCACACGCGCACGCGAGGTCGCCGCGGCCCGAGCGTCCTAGCTGGCGTGCTGGACGGCCGCGCTCTGACTGACCGGCCGCCCGATTCTGTGTTCGAGAGCCGTGTCGCCGCATTCTTCCGGCGGCACGGCCTACCGAGGGCGGTCTACCAGCACCCTGTGCAGGAGGACGGACGCTTCCTGGCACGAGTTGACTTCGCCTATCCCGAGTGGCGGCTGGCGATCGAGTTCGACGGGCATGACTCGCACCGCACTCCGGCGCAACTCCAGCGCGACTTGACGCGACAGAACGTGCTGGTGACGGGGGGCTGGACGGTTCTTCGGTTCACTTGGGCTGACGTCGTCGAACGTCCGGAGATGGTCGCGGCGACCATCCGCTCCCAGCTCGCCAAGCTCCAGGCTGCCTGAGAGCCACTTCGGGACTTTCGTGCCGGCATGCCGGCGGAATCGTCCCCGATTCGGGCTCGGGAAGGCGCAATCGCCGCCGAGGTCCGACCGGACTGATACTTTCGACGTAACCGTTAACCAGGGTCCTGTGAGGCCCCGACGGCAAGGAGCGAAGGGTGGCAGCAGCCAAGCAGGTGCTGGACGGAGACGACCTCCGCCGTGCCGTGACCCGCATCGGTCACGAGATCTCCGAGCGCAACGGCGGCACCGACGTGGTGCTCGTCGGGCTCCAAACCGGGGGCGTTCCCATCGCCCGCCGCCTGGCTTCAGCTCTCTCCACGATCGAGCCCGACGCCGGGCCGGTCGCCGTCGCCACGCTCGACGTCGGCCTCCATCGAGACGACATCGGTCTCCGGCCGTTCAGCCCGCAAGCGGCCACCGACATCCCCTTCGACTTGAGCGGCCGCACGGTGGTCCTGGTCGACGATGTGCTCTACACCGGCCGCACGGTGCGGGCCGCGCTCGACGCTCTCGGTCATTACGGTCGCCCGGCGGTGGTTCAGCTCGCGGTGATGGTCGACCGCGGGCATCGCGAGCTCCCGATCCGCCCCGACTTCGTCGGCAAGAACCTGCCGACGGCGCGTGACGAAGCCATCGACGTCCGCGACGACGGCGTCTATCTGGTCAAGCAGGCCTCGTGAGCCGGCACCTGCTGGACATCAAAGAGCTCGGCGCCGACGGCATCGTGGAGCTACTGCGGCTGACCGACACCTTCACCGAGGTGGCGACGCGGGCCATTCCAAAGGTGCCGGCACTCGTTGGTAGGACGGTCGCCCAGCTCTTCTTCGAGGACTCCACCCGCACCCGGCTCAGCTTCGAGACCGCGGCCCGGCGTCTGTCCGCCGACGTGCTGACCTTCACCGCGAAGACGTCCTCCCTGAACAAGGGCGAATCGCTGCGCGACACAGTTCTGACTGTCTCGGCGATGGGAGTCGACGCTTTCGTGGTGCGCCACGCCTCTGCCGGGGCGCCGGTCCAGATCGCCCGATGGCTGGAGGGGGACGGCGACGGAGAGGTCGTGGTCAACGCCGGAGATGGCGCGCACGCCCACCCGACGCAGGCGCTGCTCGACTGCTACACGATCCGTCAGCACCGCAAGGAGATCGGGGATCGCACGGACGGGCCCGCCGATCAACTCTTCGAGGGCCTCCGCGTTCTGATTGTCGGCGACGCCCGTCACAGCCGGGTGTGTCGCTCCAATGTGGACGCCCTGACTGCCCTCGGCGCCGACGTCACGCTCGTAGGCCCGCCCACCCTTCTGCCGGTGTCGACCGAGGGATGGGGGGTGTCGACCAGCACCGACCTGGACCAGTCGCTCATCGGCGCCGACGTTGTGTATCTGCTGCGCATGCAACTGGAGCGCCAACGTGAGGCGCGGGTGCCCACTCTGGCGGAGTACACGGCGCGGTGGGGCCTCACGACGGCGCGAGCGCAGCGCCTCGACCCCGCGGCCCTCGTGATGGCGCCCGGACCGATCAATCGCGGCGTCGAGCTTTCCTCGGACGCCGCCGACCTTCCCTGCTCCGTGATCACCGATCAGGTGACCAACGGAGTGGCCACTCGCATGGCGGTGTTGTTCAAGCTGCTCTCGGCGGGACGTGATGTCGGTGAGTGAGGTCGTGCTTCTCCGCGGCGGAAACGTGATCGACGAGAACGGGTCCCGGCGCGCGGATGTGCTCCTGGCCGACGGTGTGGTGGGCGACCTGGGGGAGGCTCTCGAGGTACCCGGCGGAGCGATGGTCCTCGAGGTCGACGGCTGCCTCGTGTCGCCGGGCCTGGTCGATCTTCATGCGCACCTGCGCGAGCCCGGCGACCCGGAGGCCGAGACCATCCTCACAGGATCCCGGGCCGCCGCGCTCGGTGGTTACACCGCCGTCGTCGCCATGCCCAATACCGAGCCGGCTATCGACAACGTGGCCGTCGTCGAGCAGGTGCGGCACCTTTCGCGCGCCGCGCTGTGCCAGGTCGAGGTGGCGGCCGCCATCACGGTCGGCCGCGCCGGGGAGCACCTCGCCCCTCTTGGCGAGTTGGCCGACGCCGGCGTCCGGCTCTTCACCGACGACGGCAGCGGGGTGCAGGACGCAGGCCTCATGCGTCGAGCGCTCGAGTACGCCGCTCCGCTGGGGATCACCCTGGCGCAGCACTGCGAGGACGCCCGCCTGGCCGCGGGCGGGCACATGCACGAGGGTCGGTGGTCCTCGGAGCTCGGCATACCGGGCATGCCTGCCATCGCCGAGGAGGCGATGGTGGCGCGAGATTTGGCCCTGGCCCACCTCACCGGCGCGCGACTCCACCTCCTTCACCTATCGACCGCGCATTCGGTCGATCTGGTGCGGAATGCAAAGTCACTGGGCGTCAACGTGACGTGCGAGGTCACGCCGCACCACCTGATGCTGACGGATGAAGAAGCCGCCTCCTTCGACCCGGCATTCAAGGTGAACCCGCCTTTGCGCCCCGCCGCGGACGTGGAGGCCCTTCGCGCCGCGCTCGCGGACGGGACGGTCGATGCGATCGCCACGGATCACGCGCCGCACCCGCCGCACGCCAAGCAGGCTCCCTTCGACCAGGCCCCCCCGGGCATGCTCGGCCTGGAGACGGCCCTCGGCGTTGCGCTGAGCGTGCTCGACATGCCGGTCGACGCGGTTCTCGCGGCTTTCTCGTGGAAACCGGCCCGTATTGCCGGCCTTAGCGATCACGGCGGGCGAGTTGCGCCGGGAGAACCGGCGAATCTGTGTGTTGTCGATCCGGCGGCGACCTGGTCCGTGGATCCGAACGCCTTGGCGAGCCCTGCCCGCAACACCCCCTTCGCCGGTCGCAAACTGACCGGCCGGGTACGTCACACCATCTTCCGCGGCGAGCTCGTAGTTCGAGACGGGGAGGCACAACGATGAAAACGGCGTGGCTTGTACTCGCTGACGGCGAGGTCTTCGAGGGCGAAGCCATCGGTGCCGAGCCCGAAGGGGGTGTGACTACGGGCGAAGTCGTGTTCAACACCGTCATGTCCGGCTACCAGGAGGTGGTTACCGACCCTTCATACGCCGGACAGATCATCACTTTCACGTATCCCCACATAGGCAACTACGGCGCCAACCCGGAGGACGACGAGAGCCCGGTGCCGGCATGCAAGGGGGTGGTGATCCGCGAGTTGTCGCCGCGCCCTTCCAACTGGCGCTCCAGCGAAGACCTCGCCGCGTTTTTGCAGCGGCACAACCTGGCAGGCGTCGCCGGAGTCGACACGCGCCGGCTCACCCGCCACATCCGCGACGCTGGCTCTATGCCCGCGGCGATCGGCACGGCCGATCCCGACGTCCTGCAACAGGCCGCGGCGTCGGCCCCGGGCACCGAAGGGGTCGACCTCGTGGCGGGAGTCACCACCGCATCGCCCTATCAGCGCGACGGGGCCGGGCCGTACCGGATGGTCGCTTACGACTTCGGGATCAAAGCCACGATCCTGCGCCACCTCTCCGAACTCGGCCCCGTCGAGGTGGTCCCCGCGAGCACTCCGGCGAGTGAGGTCATAGCCCGAAACCCCGACGGTGTCTTCCTGTCGAACGGCCCGGGCGACCCGGCGGCCGTTAGGGGCGCGGCCGACAACGTGCGTGCCCTTCTCGGCGCGGTACCGGTGTTCGGCATCTGTCTCGGCCATCAGCTCCTCGGCCTGGCGCTCGGCGCGGAGACGTACAAGCTCCCCTTCGGCCACCACGGCGGCAACCATCCCGTCCGCCGCCTCGCCAACGACGCCATCGAGATCACCAGCCAGAACCACAATTACGCGGTGGCCGACGGATCCATCCCCAACGCGGACGTCAGCCACATCAATCTCAACGACGGAGTGGTCGAGGGCCTGCGTTGCCGCGACGTCCCGGCGTTCAGCGTCCAGTACCACCCGGAAGCCGGCCCCGGCCCCCACGACGCCCGCTACCTCTTCGCCGAATTCGCGGACCTAATGGATGTGTTTCGCGCTGGCAATACCACCCGAGCGATTAGTACGGCCGCCGTGGGGATGGGGTCCCCACGTGCGGAGGAGGGCGGGGCGCGGGGCCCCGCCCGGGGAGGCAAATAATGCCGAAACGGGCTGACATCGAGTCGGTTCTAGTAATCGGCTCGGGGCCGATCGTGATTGGGCAGGCCTGCGAGTTCGACTACTCCGGGACGCAGGCGTGTCGCGTCCTGCGCCAGGAGGGGCTACGCGTCATCCTCGCCAACTCGAACCCGGCGACGATCATGACGGACCCCGAGTTGGCCGACCGGACCTACGTCGAGCCCCTCGACCCCGACGTCCTCGCCGCCATCGTCGAGCGGGAACGCCCCGACGCGGTGCTCCCGACTCTGGGAGGACAGACCGGCCTGAACCTCGCCATGGCACTCCACGAGAACGGCGTCCTCGCGAAGCTCGGCGTCGAGCTCATCGGCGCCGACGCCAACGCCATCCGGACCGCGGAGAACCGGGAGCTGTTCAAGGCGGCGATGCAAGAGGTAGGCCTCGCCGTGCCGTCGTCCGGCTTCGCCTACTCCGCGGATGAGGCCTTGGCCGTTGCCGAAGACATCGGGTACCCCATCATCGTGCGGCCGTCCTTCATCCTCGGCGGCCGGGGCACCGGAATCGCGTCGGGCCCAGATGACCTGGCCCAACTCGCGGCGGAGGGCGTGGCGGCCAGCCCGATCGGCGAGATCCTCGTCGAGCGGTCGATCGCGGGCTGGAAGGAGTACGAGCTCGAGGTCATGCGCGACCGGTCCGACAACTGCGTCGTCGTCTGCTCCATCGAGAACCTCGACCCGATGGGCGTGCACACAGGAGACTCGATAACGGTCGCTCCGGCCCAGACGCTCTCGGACGTCGAATATCAGATGATGCGCGACGCGGCCTTCACCTGCATCCGGCGCATCGGTGTCGACACAGGCGGTTCGAACATCCAGTTCGCTCTCGACCCCCGCACCGGGGAGATGGTCGTGATCGAAATGAACCCCCGCGTCAGCCGCTCCAGCGCGTTGGCCTCGAAGGCCACCGGGTTCCCGATCGCCAAGATCGCGGCCCGGCTCGCCATCGGCTACACGCTCGACGAGATCCCCAATGACATCACCGCGAAGACCCCGGCCTGCTTCGAGCCGACGATCGACTACGTGGTCGTGAAGGCGCCCCGTTGGGCCTTCGAGAAGTTGCCGGGCGCTCCCGCCGTTCTCGGCACGCGCATGCAATCGGTGGGCGAGGCCATGGCCATCGGTCGCACATTCCCTGAGGCCCTGCAGAAGGCCTTGCGCTCACTGGAGCACGGCCGACTGGGCCTCAACTGCGATCCTGCGGAAGCCCTCACCGACTCGTTGAGCGACGAGGAGTTGGTTCGCAGCGCGGCGCTCGCCACACCGGACCGCCCGTTCCAGCTCGAAGCCGCGCTGCGACGAGGACTGGGTGTCGAGCGCCTCTACCAGGCGACCGCGGTCGACCCGTGGTTCCTCGACCAGATCGAGCGGGTGAGCACCGAGCGGGCCGCGCTGGCAGAGGTCGGACTCGCCGGAATGAATCGACTGCTGTGGCGGAGGGCGAAGCGACTCGGCTTCGCCGACGCGCAGCTGGCTTGGCTCTGGGGCGAACCCGAAGACGACGTCCGGGCCGCCCGAGAGGCCTCCGGTGTGCTCCCGACCTTCAAGACTGTCGACACCTGCGCGGCCGAGTTCGAAGCCTCGACTCCCTACCACTACTCCACCTGGGAGGACGAAGACGAGGTCTCGGTGACCGGCCGAGACCGCATCATCATCCTCGGCTCAGGTCCCAATCGCATCGGGCAGGGGATCGAGTTCGACTACTGCTGCGTCCACGCCGCGCTGGCGCTGCGCGACGCCGGCTTCGAGACAGTGATGGTCAACTGCAACCCGGAGACGGTGTCGACCGACTACGACACGAGTGACCGCCTCTACTTCGAGCCGCTGACTCATGAGGATGTTCTGAACGTCATCGAGGCGGAGCGCCGGGCCGGGAGTCTCAAGGGCGTGATCGTGTCGCTCGGGGGCCAGACACCGCTGAAGCTTGCCGGTCGGCTGCCGGCCGGCCTTGTGCTGGGGACTCCCGCGGAATCCATCGACGCGGCCGAGGACCGGGAGCGTTGGAGCGCGCTGTGCAGCCGCCTGGAGATCCCGCAGCCCGCGGGGGGGACCGCGGTCGACATCGACGAAGCGCTGAAGATCGTCGAGCGCATCGGATACCCCGCGTTGGTGCGGCCGAGCTACGTCCTGGGCGGCCGGGCCATGGAGATCGTCTACGACGAGGCCGACCTGCGGCGGGCGATGGCGGAGCTGGCCGGCTTCGGGAGCCTGGGCAGAGAGGGCGGGCTGTCGGCGGAGCGTCCTGTGCTCGTCGACCGCTTCCTGGAGGACGCGATCGAGGTCGATGTCGACGCCGTCCGGGACTCGACCGGTGAGGTGCTGATCGGTGGCGTGATGGAGCACGTCGAGGAGGCGGGAGTTCATAGTGGCGACAGCGCTTGCGCTATCCCACCCCCGACGCTGCCCAGCGATGTCATCCGCGTCATCGAGGGGTACACGCGCGACATCGCGGCCGCCCTGAATGTGTGCGGGCTGCTCAATGTTCAGTACGCGGTGAAGGGCACTCAGGTCTTCGTCATCGAGGCCAACCCCCGCGCCAGCCGGACCGTTCCGTTCGTGTCCAAAGCGACCGGAGTCCCCCTCGCCAAGGTGGCGGCCCGGGTGATGGCCGGCGCGTCGCTGGCTGAGCTGCGCGCGTCGGGAGTCTGCCCCGAGCCCTCTACCGGCGAGCACGTCTCTGTGAAGGAGGCGGTCCTGCCCTTCGACCGATTCCCTGAACTGGACACCGTTCTGGGGCCGGAGATGCGCTCTACCGGTGAGGTCATGGGCATCGACAGGACCTTCGGGCTGGCCTTCGCCAAGAGCCAGCTCGCGGCGGGCAATCGACTGCCCGATTCAGGCGTGGTCTTCATGTCGCTGGCGGATCGGGACAAGGAATCCGGGCTCGAAGCGGCAGCCCGATTCAGCGAGCTCGGGTTCGGTATCGCGGCGACAGCCGGCACGGCGGCCTTCTTCGAATCGCGCGGCGTCGCGGTCAAAACCGTGGCGGGCAAAGTCGGCGAGCACCAAGGGGTCGACGCGGTGGATCTCATCGGGGGTGGGGAAGTGCGGCTGGTGGTGAACACGCCGCGCGGCCGCGGTCCCCGCGCCGACGGCGACCACATCCGGCGTGCCGCGGCCGCCTCGAACGTGCCGTGCCTCACCACAGTCGCCGCGGCCCGAGCCGCCGCCGCGGGAATGGCCGACTGGTCCACCAGCACCCTGTCGGTGCGATCCCTTCAGGAGATCCTGGCGAACGACCAGTTGAGACTGGAACTGTGAAGGCGGTCGACCTTCGCGTTCATGTGGGGTCGGTCGAGCTTCCTAACCCGGTCATGACGGCCGCGGGCACGGCGGGACACGCCGCGGAGCTTGCCGCATATGTGGACCTATCGGAACTCGGCGCTGTCGTCGCCAAGTCACTCTCCGCAGAACCGTGGGAGGGAAACCCCGCGCCCCGTCTCCATGCCGCGGCGGGCGGCGGGATGATCAACAGCGTCGGACTTCAGAACCCCGGCGTCGAAGCCTGGCTCGAGGAGGACCTACCTGCCCTGCGCGGCGCGGGCGCACGCGTCGTTGCCGGGATATGGGGACGCTCCTTCGAGGACTACGCCAAGGCCGCCGAGCTGCTGGGGTCCGCCGGGGATGAGGTGGTGGCGGTGGAGGTCAATCTGAGCTGTCCGAACCTCGGTGGAGAACACGAGATGTTTTCATCGAGCGGTAACGCCGCGGCCAAGGCGACCTCCGCCGCGCTCGCCTGCGGCAAGCCGGTGTGGGCCAAGCTCAGTCCCGCGGTCGCCGACCTCCCATCGGTGGCGCGAGCCGTGCTGGATGCGGGTGCCGAAGCCGTCACCCTCGTCAACACGATGCCGGCGATGGTGCTCGACCTGGATGCTCGCCGGCCGGTTCTAGGCGCTGGCGGTGGGGGACTATCGGGGGCGCCGCTTCACCCGATCGCCGTGAGAGCGGTGTGGGACTGCCACCGCGCCATACACGACGCCACAATCGTCGGCGCCGGAGGCGTGACGACGGCCGAGGATGCGGTGGAGTTGCTGATGGCCGGCGCGAGAGCGGTTCAAGTCGGCACCGCGTCGTTCCGCGATCCGCGGGCGACCGGCCGCATTCTTCGCGACCTGAGGCGGTGGTGCGCAAGGCACCGCGTCGCGCGCCTCGCTGACCTGACAGGAGCGGCCCATGCCTGAATTGAATGCCACCGACGGGGACCCGGAGCCCTACGTCGACCGGAGCCGGTTGGCGGTGGCGCTCGACCTCGAGGATTCCGGCGACGCGCTGGCGCTGGCCAAGGAGCTGGCCCCCTGGTTCGGCGTGGCCAAGGTCGGCTACGAGCTGTACGCCGCGGCCGGACCCGCGATTGTCGAGCCGCTTCGCGCCCTCGACATGCAGGTCTTCTTGGATCTGAAGCTCCACGACATTCCGACGACGGTCGGTCGCGGCGCGCGAGTCCTCGGCCGCCTCGGAGCGACCTACTTGAACTTCCACGCGGCCGGCGGCGAGGCAATGCTGCGCGCTGGAGTCGAAGGTTTCGCGGCGGGCGCGGCCGAGGCAGGCCACAGCGCGCCGGTGAGCCTCGGCGTAACCGTTCTCACCAGTGATCAGCCCGACGAAGGTCTGCTAATTCAACGGGCATCGACCGCAGCGGCCGCGGGTTGCGGCGGTGTGGTGTGCGCGGCGACGGACGTAGGCCAGGTCCGGACTGTTTTCCGGAACGCGGTGACCATGGTCCCGGGCATTCGCACGGAAGGAGCCGGCGTGGACGATCAGGTGAGGGTCGCAACTCCGGTGCAAGCGTTCAACCTCGGCGCGGATGTGATCATTCTTGGTCGAAGTGTCACCCGCGCGGACGATCCGACCGCGGTTGCGGCGGGGCTTTTCGCATCGCTGTCCCGACTTGGGTAAGTTCGCAGCCATGCCCCTCCCCCCTTCGCTCTCTCCCGAGCAGCGACAGGCGGCCCTCAAGAAGGCTGCCGCCGCCCGCAGGCTCCGCGCCGAGATCAAGGACAAGCTGAAGATGGGCTCGGTGTCGCTCCGAGAGGTGATCGACCAGGGCGACAACGACGAGATGGTTGCCAAGATGAAGGTCCTCTCTCTCCTCGAGTCGCTTCCCGGTCTCGGCAAGGTCAAGGCCCGACGCCTTCTCGAGGAACTCGAGATCAGCGAGAGCCGGCGCATCCAGGGACTCGGTCGCAAGCAACGCGACGCATTGCTGTCCCGAGCGGAGACCCGGAAACTCTGATTCTCGTCGTCGTCGGCCCTGGGGGGGTCGGCAAGGGCACCGTGGTGCGCCACCTGGTGGCACGCGACCCGAGGCTGTGGCTCAGCCGGTCGTGGACGACACGGCCGCGACGCGAGGGGGAGTCCGACGACGCCTACGTCTTCGTCGACCAGGAAGAGTTCGAGAAGGCAATCGCGAACGACTTCTTCCTGGAATTCGCGGGCCGGACGCTCGGCCACTACTACGGCACGCCTCGACCGGACCCCCCTCCCGGCCGGGACCTGGTGCTGGAAATCGACGTCCAGGGGGCCGAAGCGGTGCGGGTTGAGCATCCCGACGCCGCGGTGGTTCTGGTCGTTCCCCCGAGCCGGGCCGAGCAGGAGCGCCGGTTGCGGCTGAGGGGCGACGACGAGGCGTCCATCGAGCGCCGGCTGGCGACCTCCGATGACGAGGAGGTTCGGGCCCGCGCCATCGCCGACCTGGTGGTGGTCAACGATGAGGTGGACCGGGCGGCAGATGAGATAGCTGGCTTCCTGGAATTTCGTCGGAAGAAGTAGCTCCCGCAGGTAGAGGTAGGCTGTAGGGCCGTTCCACCCCTCAACCGGAGGTTCTCTCCTGATGGCTGTACGCCGCGCAACGATGATGTACCCCCCGATCGAGACCCTCCTCGAGCAGGTCGACTCCCGTTTCACCCTGGTCACCCTGGCCGCCAAGCGCGGCCGCCAGATCAACAGCTACTTCAAGGGGCTCGGCGAGGGCATCGGTGCGGTAGTTCCGCCCCAGGTGGCCTCCGTGTCCCGTAAGCCACTCTCCATTGCTCTCGAAGAGGTGGCGGCCGCCAAGCTGGCCTACAAGCGCATCGAGCGGCCTGACCCCGCCGACGTCGTCGAGGTCGGGGAGACCGATGAGGACGTCGACGCGGCTGAGGGCGAAGGGGCCGAACCCGAAGCCTGATCCGCGGATCAGAGCATCCGGCCGGACCGGAAGCTGGGGAACCCATGCGGCTCGATGATCGTCGCGTCGTGCTCGGCGTTTCGGGGGGCATCGCGGCCTACAAGGCGGTCGAGCTCTGCCGCCGGCTCGTCGACGCCGGCGCGTTCGTCTCCCCGGTACTCACGGATGCCGCCACCCGTTTCGTAGGACCACTCACCTTCTCCGCGTTGGCCTCGGAACGAGCGCGCACGTCGCTCTACGACGACCCGGATCCGATCCCGCACACCACGCTGGGTCGCGCCGCGGATCTGGTGATCGTGGCCCCTGCCACCGCACGCGTCTTGGGCAGCATGGCCCACGGCATATCCGACGACCTGCTGACCGCGACACTCCTCGCGACCGCCGCGCCGGTACTGGTGTGTCCCGCGATGCACACCGAGATGTGGGAGCACCAGGCCACCCAGGACAACCTCGCCCTGCTGCGGTCGCGCGGGGTCGCGGTGGTCGAGCCGACCAGTGGCCGGCTGGCGGGCGGCGACTCCGGCTCTGGGCGCATGGCGGAGCCTTCGGACATCGTCTTCGCCGCTGAAGCGCTCGTCGGCCCCCGCGACCTCGACGGCGTCAGTGTCCTGGTGACCGCGGGAGGAACTCGAGAGCCGATCGACGCAGTGCGGGTCATCACGAACCGCTCCTCCGGCAAGCAAGGCACCGCGATCGCCGCGGAAGCTGCCGCCCGCGGCGCCAAGGTCACTTTGGTGACGACGGCGCGACAGGCCGTTCCGGCCGGCGTCGAAGTCGTCGCGGTGGAGACCGCCTTCGAGATGCAGGGCGCGGTGGTCCCCCGAGCTCCGGGCGCGGACGTGGTGATCATGGCGGCGGCAGTGGCCGACCAGCGCGTCGCTCGGCCATCCGGGCGCAAGACGAAGAAGGGCGAGGCGCCTGCCGTCCTCGAGTTGGAACCAACGCATGATTTCCTTGTGGACCTGGGACGTACCAAACCGCCGGCGCAGGTGCTCGTCGGCTTCGCCGCCGAAACCGATGACGTCGAGGCGAATGCAGCCCAGAAGCTGAAGCGCAAGCAGCTGGACATGATCGTGGCCAACGACGTCAGCTCACCCGGCGCCGGATTCGACCATGACACCAATGAAGTGCTGATTCTCGGGGCCGACGGCTCACGCCAGGCGGTCCCGATGGGGTCGAAGCGAGACATCGCCGCCGCGGTGCTCGACGCCGTGTCAGCATGCCGTGAACGGATCGCCGGGGGCGCCGCACGTGGTGCACCCCATGGAAAGGAAGCCACCCTCAACCGATGACTCTCCGCACCGTCTTCACCTCCGAATCAGTTACCGAGGGCCACCCCGACAAGATGGCCGACCAGGTGTCCGACGCCATTCTCGACGCCATCCTCGAGCAGGACCCGTACGGCAGGGTCGCCTGCGAGACGATGCTCACCACTGGCCTCGTGGTCGTCGCGGGTGAGATCACGACCGAGGCCTACGTAGACATTCCGAGCATTGTCCGCCGCACCATCAAGGAGATCGGATACGACCGCGAGTCGTTCGGCTTCGACGGGAACACGTGCGGCGTGATCGTCTCGATCGACGAACAGTCGGGCGACATCGCACAGGGCGTCGACGACGCTTTCGAGCACCGCGTCGGCGTACCGGACAAGACCGGTGGCCGCGTCGGCGGGGGCGACCTGGACCTACAGGGCGCGGGCGACCAGGGGATGATGTTCGGGTACGCCTGCGACGAGACCCCGGACCTGATGCCGCTGCCCATCTGGCTGGCGCATCGCATGGCCCAACGGATGGCCGAGGTCCGCAAGGCAGGGGTGCTGCCTTATCTGCGCCCCGACGGCAAGACGCAGGTGACTGTCGTCTACGAGGATGGCAAGCCGAAGAGCGTCGAGACCGTGCTGATCTCGACGCAGCACCAGCCGGGCCTCGACACGGAGACGCTGCTCAAGCCCGACCTGCGGGAGCACGTGATCGGGCCGATCGTCCCGCCCGAACTTTTGGAGTCGGGCTACAACCTCTACGCCAACCCGACCGGCAAGTTCGAGCTCGGCGGCCCGCACGCCGACACCGGCTTGACGGGGCGCAAGATCATCGTCGACACCTATGGCGGCGCGGCGCGACACGGTGGCGGCGCGTTCTCCGGGAAGGACCCGTCGAAGGTGGACCGCTCTGCGGCGTACGCGGCCCGTTGGGTCGCCAAGCATGTCGTGGCATCCGGCGCGGCCCGGCGCTGCGAGCTGCAGGTCGCATACGCCATCGGCGTGGCGCGGCCTGTGTCGCTGCTGGTCGAGACCTTCGGTACCGAAGAGGTCGACCCGGCCAAGATCACCGAAGCGGTCGGTGAGGTCTTCGACCTTCGTCCGGCGGCGCTCATCCGTGACCTCGAGTTGCGCCGGCCGATATACCGGCGGACTGCGGCGTACGGCCACTTCGGCCGCTCCGACAAAGAGATGACCTGGGAGCAGACACCGCGGCTCGACGACCTGCGATCGGCGCTCGGCCTCTAACCGCGGCGGTCCTTCCGGACCTGCCCGCGGTCGATCGCGAGTTCCACTACTCCGTCCCGGAGAAGTGGCGCAGCCAGATTCGAGAAGGCTGCCGGGTCCGTATCGAGCTCCACGGCCGGCGCGTCGCCGGCTGGGTGACGGAGGTGGGAGTAGACCCTCCCGCAGGGGTGGACCTGAAGCCGCTCGCTGGTTGGTCCGGGCTGGGTCCGCCTCCTGAGGTGTTGTCGCTCGCCCCGTGGGCCGCTTGGCGCTGGGCCGGCCGACGCTCGCATTTCCTGGGCGCGGCATCTCCCCCAACGGTCGTGCGGGATCTCCCTCCGCCCCATGGTCCCGCGACGGTGTCGGTATTGCCCGACCCTCTGATGCGCGACGCTCTGGCCGCGCCACGGGCCGTCGTGCGCCTGCCGCCGGCCGCGGACACCTTGCCTTGGGCCATGGCCATCGGCTCCGCCGGCCTGTCTCGTGGGGGCTCCATCGTCGTTGTGCCGACTGCGGCCCGCGCCGCCTGGTTGGCGCGGCAGCTGCAGCACCGTGGCCTGCCGACAGTCCTGCTCCCCGACGGATGGGCGGGGGTCGCCGCGGGCGGAGTCGTCGCCGTCGGCACCCGGAGCGCGGCGTGGGCGCCGCTGGCCAGAGTCGGGGCCGGGCTGGTTCTCGACTCCCACGACGAGGCCCTGCGCGAAGAGCGCTCGCCGACTTGGGAGGCGGCGGTGGTCCTGGCTGAACGTTGCGATCGGGACGGGGCGCCGTGCGTGCGGATGTCACCGTGCCCCACCCTGGAAGATCTCGAGTGGGGGACGCTTTTCACGATCAGTCGCGCCGACGAACGCCAGGGCTGGCCTGCGCTCGAGGTCATCGACCGACGGGAGTCCGACCCGCGCGAAGGACTCCTCGGTCCACGAATCGTCAATCTGGTGCGGGACGGCGGGCGCGTCGTCTGCGTCGTCAATCGCCGGGGACGGGCCGGGATGCTCACCTGCGGCACCTGCCAGGCCATCGCGACATGCGAGAACTGCGCCGACGCGGTGTCGCAGGACGCGGGCGGTGGACTGCACTGCTCCAGATGCGGTGCGGATCGACCCATGGTTTGCCTGGCCTGCGGCTCATCGCGTCTGAAAGCGCTGCGCCCCGGAACCACGCGGTTGGCCGAGCACCTCGGGGCCCTCGTCGGGCATCCGGTGCCTGAACTCGCCGGGTCCGAGCAGGCCGGGGAGGCCGGCCGCGACGAGCGAGTCGTGATGGGTACCGAGGCGGCGCTGCGCCGGGCAGGCCGCCGGGACACCGTCGTCTTTCTCGACTTCGACCAGGAGCTGTTGGCGCCGCGGCTGCGCGCCGCAGAGCAGGCGTTTGCCCTGCTCGCTCGGGCAGCGCGGATGGTGCGGGGGCGGGGTGGCCGGGTCATCGTCCAGACGCGACAGCCTGAACACATCGTCCTGGAGGCGGCTCGGAAATCGGACCCATCGCTTCTTGTGTCGTCGGAGCGTGCCCAACGTCTCGAGCTCGGTCTTCCGCCGTTCTCGGCGATGGCCGAAATAAGCGGCCCGGGCGCCGCCGATTTTGTTGTGGGCATCAGCGGGGGAGCGACCGTCGCCAGCGCGCCGGACCGGCACCTGGTCAGAGCGCCGGACACGGCGACGCTGTGCGACGCCTTGGCGGCCGCGCCTCGACCGGCAGCGCGCGTTCGAGTCGAGGTAGACCCGAGGCGTATTTGACCCCGGCGGCGGCCCGGATCCCTCCGGCAGGTCACCTACGGTTTGCGTCCCATGGCGCTGAGGAGGATCCGGACGTACGGCGACCCTGTGCTGACGCAACCCGCGTTGCCCGTGCGCGAGGTCGACTCGGCGCTGCGACGGCTCGCTGAGGACATGATCGAGACGATGTACGACGCACCCGGCGTCGGATTGGCCGGGCCACAAGTCGGCGTTCAGCTCAGGATCTTCGTCTACGACGCCGGCGACGGCCCGCACACCGTGCTCAACCCGGTGTTGTCGCAGCACTCGGGAGATTGGGAGTACGAGGAGGGCTGCCTCTCGGTACCGGGCTATTACTGGCCCATAGCCCGACCCGGGAAGGTGCATCTCGACGGAGAGGACCTCGACGGAAACAAACTGAGTATCGACGCCGAGGAATACTTGGCCCGCATTTTCTTGCACGAGACAGACCACCTCGACGGCACGCTGCTTCTCACCCGGCTGACCGATGCGCAGCGCAAGCACGCGCTGCGCGACATCCGCCGACACGGCTTGAATCCGCCGCCTCACGACGCGTGAGGCTGGCCTTCCTCGGGACACCGGCGTTCGCCGTTCCCGTTCTGGACGCGCTTGCGGAAGCGCACGAGGTGGCCCTTGTCGTGTCGCGGGCCGATCGGCGACGGTCGCGGCGAGGTCAACTCGAACCGAGCCCGGTCAAGGCGGCCGCCCAGCGTCTCGGCATTCCGACCACCGAACGCGTGCGGGATGTCACGACCTGGGAGATCGAACTTGGCGTGGTCGTCGCCTTCGGCCGGATAGTCAAGGAAGACGTCTTGCGACGCGTCCCGATGGTCAACCTGCATCTGTCCCGGCTTCCCCGGTGGCGCGGCGCGGCGCCGGTGCAGCGGGCGATCCTGGCCGGCGATGAGGAGACCGGTATCTGTCTGATGTCACTGGACGAAGGCCTCGACACCGGGCCTGTCCACGGCTGCGAAACGCTGACGATCGGCGCGGACGAGACGGCGGACGAGCTGACGGATCGCCTCACCGCGGTGGGCATCCCTCTTCTGCTCGACCACCTCGAGCGCGGTTTGGGCGAAGGGGCTCGGCAGTCCGGCGAAGCGACATATGCGGAGAAGATCACCGCAGCGGACCTCCGGCTCTCGTGGAACGAGCCTGCGGTCGCGCTGCATCGGCAGGTGCGCGTCGGGGCCGCGTGGTGCCGGTTCCGGGACCGTCGCCTGGGGGTGATCACGGCGGGCTGGGACACGGGGCCAAGTGACGGCGTGCCCGGAGAAATAACGCGCGTCGATGACGGGCTCGCGGTCGCTACCGGCGGGGGTCGACTGATCCTCCATGAAGTCAAGCCCGAGGGCCGGCGCGGAGTGCCGGCCCTGGATTGGGCGAACGGGGCGCGGCTCCTGCCCGGGGAGCGCCTGGAGTGAGCGCGCGAACGGTGGCGCTGGAGGCCCTCGACGCCGTCGACAACGGAGCCTTCGCGAACCTCGTCCTGCCGAAACTGCTGGACGCCTGCGACCTGGAGCGGCGCGACCGCGACTTCGCTACCGCGCTCACCTACGGAACGATTCGGATGCGCCGGGCCGTCGACTACCTGATCGATTCGCTGGTCGACCGCCCCTTGGAGCCAGCGGTGCGCAACCTGCTTCGGCTCGGCGCGTATCAGCTGAAGTGGTTGGACGTCCCCCCGCACGCTGCGGTATCGGAGATGGTCGACATGACACCGCATCGCGCCAGGGGCCTGGTGAACGCTGTCCTGCGCAAGGTCTCGAACCGATTCGCCGATTGGCCGGACCTTCCGACCGAGCTCAGTTACCCGGACTGGATCGTCGAACGGCTCAGTGAGGACCTCGGGGCCGAGACGGCGACGGACACGCTGCGCAGAATGAACGAGGCGCCGCCGGTCAGCGTCCGGCCGGACGGGTATTTCCAGGACCTCGCCTCGCAATGGGTGGCCGAGGCGGTCGGCGATCGGATTAGCCCCGATGCGGTCGTGTTCGACGCGTGTGCGGCTCCCGGAGGGAAGGCGACGGCAGTGGCCGGCGGGGCGCACCGAACGGTCGTCGCGTCGGACCTCCAACCGCATCGCGTCCGCCTGATTCATCAGAACGCCCGCCGTCTTGGTGCGGAGAACGTCCTGCCCATGGTGGCGGATGCCAAGAAACCGCCCCTCCGCCCCGGCAGCGTCGATGCCGTGGTCGTCGACGCGCCCTGTTCGGGACTTGGGGCCCTGCGTCGCCGGCCTGATGCGAGGTGGCGGATCCAGCCGGCAGACGTGGTGAACCTCGGTCGGCTCCAACAGCGCCTGATCGAACGCACCCGCCCCGCGCTGCGGCCCGAGGGTCTGCTCGCCTACAGCGCCTGCACCATGACCGCGGCTGAGACGATCGAGGTAGACGAATGGGCCGCTCGCGAGTGCCCAGACCTGGAGGCCCTCCCCGGCCTGTCCCCTCCGTGGCGCCCGTTCGGCCGTGGCAGCCTCCTACTGCCCCAGGACGCCGACACCGATGGGATGTACCTCCTCCTCCTCCGCGCTCGGGGACCCGGCAGCGTTTAGGTTCGGTTGCGATGCATCCGATCCGCGTCGCACCTTCGATACTGGCGGCCGATTTCGCCAACCTGGCTGCCGCGGTGAGCCAGGTCGCACCCGCCACCGACATCCTCCACGTGGACGTGATGGACGGGCACTTCGTGCCGAACATCAGCATCGGGCCCCCGGTGGTGCAGTCCCTGCGGGCGCACACCGACATGTTTCTCGATTGCCACCTCATGATCAGCGATCCCGGCGAGTACCTCTCGGCGTTCAAGAAGGCAGGGGCGGACGGTTGCTCCGTACACGTCGAGGTGGGCTCGACCGCGCAGCTCGTCGAGCAAATGCGCGACCTGGGGCTGGCCCCGGGGCTCGCGGTCAACCCCGACACACCCTTCGAAGCCGTCGAACCCTTTCTGGGTGACATCGAGCTCCTGCTCTTCATGACGGTGCACCCCGGCTTCGGTGGTCAGTCGTTCATCGCCGACGTGATGCCGAAGGTGAGAGCGGCGCGGGCGGCCCTCGACGAACACGGATGGGAGGCGACGATCCAAGTGGACGGGGGCATCGACGAGACCACCGCGCCTGAGGCGTCGGCCGCCGGAGCCGACCTCTTCGTGGCGGGCACCGCGGTGTTCGCTAGGCCGGATCCGGCCGCGGCGGTTCGCGGCATACAACGCGCCGCCGAGGCGGCTCGTTGACCCTAGCGAAGGGCTCCGGGCCCCCGCCGATGCTCGAAGCAAAAGTCCTCATCGTCTCCGACGGCGTAGCGAGCGGCGTCCGCGAGGACACATCAGGCCGGGCGCTCAGGGAGTGGCTGACCTCCGCGGGCTTCTCGATCAGCGACGCCCGTGTCACGGCCGACGGGGCGGAAGTGGTGTCCGAGGCGCTGCGCGACATGTGCCGTGACTTCACCGGGCTGGTCCTCACTACCGGTGGCACCGGCTTCGGGCCACGCGACCTGACGCCGGAGGGAACATTGGCAGTTCTGGAGCGGGAAGCTCCTGGCATCGCCGAGGCAACGCGCGCCATCAGCCCGAAGGGCCGGCTCTCCCGCGCCGTCGCCGGAACTGTCGGCTCCGCCCTTGTGGTGAACCTCCCGGGCTCTCCTGGCGGGGCGATCGAATGTCTCGAGGCGATCCTCGACATCGTCCCTCACGCGCTGTCGCTCTTGGCCGGCGAACAAACGTCGCATTGACCGACAGCGCCCGCATGCGACACGGCCGGGCGTGGGGATGGGGCCCCGCGCTCTGGAGGCGGGCGGGGCTCCGGGGTCCCCGCCCGAGCAGTTAGATGAACGAGTTCCAGGCGATGGAGCGCGCCGTGGAACTGGCGTGGGAAGCGCGGCGGATCTCGCCGCCTAACCCCTGGGTGGGTTGCGTGGTGCTGGCGCCCGACGGGACGGTTCTCGGCGAGGGTGCCACCGCGGCTCCCGGAGGGCCCCACGCGGAGATCTCGGCACTCGACTCGGCGGGAAATCGGAGCCGTGGATCCACGCTCGTCTCCACCCTGGAGCCCTGCTCTCACTACGGGCGTACTCCGCCGTGCACCGACGCAATCGTGTCCGCCGGCGTGGCTCGCGTGGTGACCGCCATAGAAGACCCGGACGTTCAAGTGAGCGGTAAGGGCATCGCCGCGCTCACTGAAGCGGGGCTTTCGGTCGAAGTCGGATGCGCGAGCGGGCTCGTCGCCGATCAGTTGCGTCCTTATCTGCGCCACCGACAGGCAGGGCTCCCGTTGGTTGTCCTGAAGCTGGCGCTCACCTTCGATGGTCGGATCGCCGCTCCGGACGGCTCCAGTCGGTGGATCACAGGGCCCGAAGCCCGCGCCGACGTCCACCAGCTGCGCGCCCGAAGTGACGCCGTGCTCGTCGGAGCCGGAACGGTTCGTGCGGATGATCCGGAACTCACTGTGCGCGAAGCGGACGGGCCGGATCCGATTCGCGTCGTACTCGGAGACTCGGACCCGGTGAGCCGGGTCGAGCCCGCCGTGCATGTCAGTGGCCCGGAGGTCGAGATACTTCAAAAGCTCGCCAACCAGGGCGTGCTGCAGCTCCTGATCGAAGGAGGCGCCGACGTCGCCGGACGCTTCCATCGCGCCGGGCTGGTCGACCGCTACGTGCTCTACATGGCCCCCGCGCTCATGGGCGGTGACGACGCCGTGCCGATGCTCCGCGGCCCGGGCGCGGCCACCTTGGCCGACGCGTGGCGCGGGCGAGTTGTCGACGTCACCAGATTGGGCGACGATTTGCGCGTGACGCTCGAACCGAAAGAGAGCTCCTGATTTTCACGGGCATCGTTGAGGAGCTGGGTCGCGTTCGCGCCGTCGGCCCCGACGGGAGGTTGGCCATCGAGGCGAGCGTTCTGCCGTCGAGCCTGATCATCGGCTCGTCCATCGCGGTCAATGGATGCTGCCTCACCGCGGTGGAGGTCGGCCCGGACGGCTTCGTGGTGCAGGCGGTACCGGAGACGTTGTCCCGCACCAATCTCGGGGACTTGGGGCCGGGCTCGGAGGTCAACCTCGAGCGTCCTCTCGCGGTGGACGGTCGTCTGGATGGCCACCTGGTGCAGGGCCATGTCGACGGAACTGGCGAGGTCATTTCCCCGGCTCCCGATCTCCGAGTTGCTGCGCCCCCGGAGGTCCTGCGGTACCTGATCGTGAAGGGTTCGATCACGGTCGACGGCATCAGCCTCACGGTCGTGGATGTCGACGAAGGCAGCTTCACCGTCGCGGTGATTCCTCACACCGCTGCAGTCACCACGCTCGGCCGCCGGCAAGTGGGAGAGCGCGTGAACCTCGAGGTCGACCTCATCGGCAAGTACGTCGAACGCCTCCTCTCGCAAGCTGGGAGACTGTGAGGATGCGGTCCGACGCGTTCAGCACGATCGACGAAGCGGTGGCGGCCATCGCCCGGGGCGAGATGGTGGTGGTGGTCGACGACGAGGATCGGGAGAACGAAGGTGACCTGATCATGGCCGCCGAGTTCGCAACCCCGGAATCGATCGCCTTCCTCATTCAGCACACCTCGGGACTCATCTGTGTTCCTATGGAAGGTGACCGGCTCGACGAGCTCGACCTGCCCTTGATGGTCGAGCACAACACCGACTCCATGAGGACGGCCTACACCATCACAGTCGACTACCGACACGGCACCAGCACCGGCATTTCGGCCGACGA
>DATLBX010000117.1:0-4650 GCA_035526705.1 Acidimicrobiales bacterium
GTCCTCAGGCCTCCACTAACAACGACAGGGAGGCGATTCGACCAGTCACGACGAGGACACCGTCCTACGTTGTGGGGAGTGGTTGACCTACGCGGTTGCAAGTTCGACAGCATCGCTTTGTGGCACGCGATGGACGCTCAACGCGTCGAGCGAGGACTGACCTGGAACGGCGTTACCCGAGAACTTCGCGAGGTTGAGGTCGGACTTGCCGCGCGCCTCGGCAAGCGCAACCACCCGATCGCCGCATCGACGATGGCCAAGCTGGAGACGGGCGCGGAGCCCGGCTGCCACTTCGCGCTCGGCTACCTGCGATGGATTGACGCGACCCCTGAGCGGTTTCTGACGACCGGTGATCCGTTGGGGCTCGCCGAGCCGCTGCCACGGGTAGATTCCCTTCACCGGCTCCGCTGGGACGTGCCACGCCTGGCAGCCGTCATGGTTGCGCGGCGCGAAGCAGAAGGCCTCACGTGGAAGTCGCTGGCCGAGCTCCTCGGGGTCTACCCCGGTCCGCTGTCGAGCCTGCCTCGTCTCAGATACGGCACGAGCATGACCATGGCGATGAAGCTCACCCAGTGGCTCGGTCACTCGGCTGCCAGCTTCACGTATGCGGCGGAGTGGTAGCGGGCCGCGCTGATCGAGGAACGAACGGTTCGCGCAGACGTCCCGCTTGTCGCTCGGATGTGGACCCCACGAGTGGCCCTGGGTGCGACTCGCCAGCCCGCAGCGGGCAGCGCTAGCGGTCGGCCGGTGCTTGGAGGTGTGGAGCCGGCGTTTACGCCGTTCCGAATTCGCCCCGGCGCGATTCGCTCCACTCGACTGGAGGCTGCCGGTCCACATCTGAGCGACAACCCCACCAGACCTTGGCAAACACGACCGCCCGGGCCGACGATTGACCCTCGGCTTCACTCCGATGACCCGGTTGCGCCAGCTGCTGGCCTGTGCGCCGGGAGCGCAAACGCCGGGCAAGCCCCGGTGATCTGGCTAGATCGTGCGGGGGGGGTGGGGCACGTCGGCCGGCTGGATGACGGGGTAGCGACGGCGGGCTGCCAGCCAGGCGAGGACTCCTATCGATATGGCTTAGAGGGTGGAGCCCGACGTCTTCAGCCAGCCGGCGACTGCCTCGGCGACTTCGACGTCTTTGCCGCGCATGCCGTGGTCGCCGCCTTCTATCCATACGTGCTCGACGGCACCCTTGATCTTCTTGGTGGCGCGCTTGATCTCTTCGGGCGAGCCGAAGGCATCCCGCGTCCCCGACACGAAAAGACACGGCACCTTGATCTGCGGAAAGTGTTCCGTTCGCAGCTGGTCGGACTTGCCCGGTGGATGCAGCGGGTAACTCAACAAAACCAACCCCGCGCAGGGCATGCCGTCGGCCGCGGCCATGGAAAACACCCGCCCACCAAACGAACGACCACCGACAAAGATCCGATCGGCGTCGAGTCGCTCCGCCCGCGCCAGCTCCTCTGCGAACCCTCGCGCCTTCACTACCTGCGACTCCGCCTTCCCGCTACCGAACTTCACCCTCGACACCGCGGCGAACTTCCCCACTACCGCCTCGATGGCGACGAGCGACGAGTGGTCTGCGCCGCCGCCGGCTCCCGGCGCGAGAACGAGACCCAGGTTCTTCTTCATCCCGCCAGCAGTATGCGCTTGGCCGCCGCGAGGTCGGTGATCCGGTCCCCCGCATCCACCGTTTCGCCGCCATGGTCCGGGTGCGCCTCACGCACCAACTCGCGGAAGCGCCCAATCACGTCGCTGCGATCGGGCTCGGCACCATCGTCGAACCCGAACAACTCCATCGCCCACCTCTCGTCGTGATGCCGCGACCGCCGCGACGGCATCGACTCACCCGATCGCAAAAATGTGAGCAACCCGTCGTCAGCGGCCCCCTCCCACCTACTGGCCCGCCGCACGAGCCGGAAGACAACCGAACGCGCCTCGCCCGACAACCCCGCCGTCGCGTACACCGCGGCAAGTGCCTGCGGCAACAGCGCGCCGTGATCGTCGATCTCCAACCCGAGACTCCGGCCCGCCTTCAGCAACCGGTGGCGGCTGCGGTCCAACCCCACCACGTCGGTCTGGAACCGATAACGCAACCGCGGCTGGGGAACGCGATGACCGAGCTCCAGGTCCCAGATCAGCCGGTCGAGGTCGAAGCGGGCGTCGTCGCTCAGATGTGGAACCACCGCCCCGACCACCCCAGCGAGCAAGAGCCCGCCGTGCCCCGGCGCCGGGTCGACCGGCAGCTCGGATTCCCCGAGCGCGACCCGCCGCGTCGGCACCACCGCACGGGTATGCCGAACTTCGAACTCGGCTACTACCGGCACGGGATCAAAGGGCCGGGTCTTCCCTCCAACGCCCGAACACGTCTCCCAAACAGTCGACAATCTCACCCAACGTGGCGTAGGCCCGAACGGCCTCGAGGATCGGCGGCATCAGATTCGCGTCCGGCTCCGCCGCCGTCTTGGCGACCACATCCAACGTCCGTTGCACCGCTTCCTGGTCCCGTTCGGCCTTCACCTTGTCGAGCCGCTTGAGCTGGCGCTCCTCGACCTCCGGCCCGATGTAGAGAAGCTCCAGCGGCTCGTCGCCCTCAGCGTCGGTGAACCCGTTCACCCCCACCACGATCCGCCGCTTCGTGCTCACCTTGCGCTCGAAGTCGTACGCCGCATCGGCGATTCGTCCTTGGAACCAGCCTTCCTCGATCCCCTTGTACACACCCTCGAGGATCGAGCCCGATCCCATCTCGTCGATGTGGGCGAAGATCTCCTCGGCCTGGCGCTCCATCTCGTCGGTCATCCACTCGACGTAGTGCGAC
This sequence comes from Acidimicrobiales bacterium, assembly GCA_035526705.1. Classification (GTDB taxonomy): domain Bacteria; phylum Actinomycetota; class Acidimicrobiia; order Acidimicrobiales; family JAHWKP01; genus JAHWKP01. The sequence continues at coordinate 2,819 of DATLBX010000117.1, forward strand.
CCGCCCAGCGGGTCCGCCACGTTCGCCACACCGGTCTCCTGGGCGATGAACTGCTGCGTGCGCAGCGCAATACGCGCCGCCTTTTCCGTGGGCAGGGCAAGGGTCTCGTCCATCGAGTTTGTGTGCAGGCTCTGCGTTCCCCCGAGCACGCCGGCCAGCGCCTCGATCGCGGTGCGCACGATGTTGACCTCCGGCTGCTGCGCGGTCAGCGACACCCCCGCCGTCTGGGTGTGGAACCGCAACATCATCGACCGCTCGTTCTTCGCGCCGTACCGCTCCTTCATCCAGCGGGCCCAGATCCGACGCGCGGCGCGGTACTTGCCGATCTCCTCGAAGAAGTCCAGATGAGCATTGAAGAAGAACGACAGACGGGGCGCGAACTCGTCGACCCCCAACCCCGCGGCCATCGCCGCCTCGACATACGCAAACCCGTTGGCGATGGTGAACGCCAGCTCCTGCGCCGCCGTGGATCCGGCTTCACGAATGTGATAGCCGGACACCGAGATCGTGTGCCACCGCGGCATCTCCGCGGCGCAGTACCGCATCATGTCGGTGATCAGCCGAACCGAAGGCCGCGGCGGATAGATGAACTCCTTCTGGGCCTGGTACTCCTTCAAGATGTCGTTCTGAATCGTCCCGGACAGACGCGCCGTCGGCACGCCCGTCTTCTCCGCCACCGCGACGTACATGGCCAGCAACATCGCGGCCGGCGAGTTGATAGTCATCGAGGTACTGACGTCGCCCAGGTTGATGTCCGCGAACAGATCCTCCATGTCGGCCAGCGTGTCGACCGCAACACCGCATTTGCCGACCTCGCCGAGCGACTCCGGATCGTCGGAGTCCCGGCCGTAGAGCGTCGGCAGGTCGAACGCGGTCGACAAACCGTCGCCGCCGTTTCGCAGGATGTCCTTGAAGCGCATGTTCGTGTCCTCCGCCGTGCCGAAGCCGGCGAACATGCGCATCGTCCAGAGCTTCGAGCGGTACATCGAGGCATACGGACCCCGCGTGTACGGGTACTCGCCCGGATAGCCCGACTCCTCGCCGCCGTAGACGGGATCGACCGGAACCCCCGACATCGTCTCGAAGTCGGCGTCGCGCATCTGCGACTTGTCGAAGGCTTCCTGCCAGCGCTCACGGCCAGTCATGGCCTCAAGTATCGCGGCTGGGTGACCGGCCCAGCCCCAACGGATACCGACAGGTGAGCCGCTAGCTTCCGTCCATGGCCCCAGAGCGGATGGCACCCGATCGCAACCTGGCCCTCGAGCTCGTCCGGGTCACCGAAGCCGCGGCGCTCGCCGCGGCCCGGTGGATGGGACGCGGTGACAAGAACGGCGCCGACGGCGCCGCCGTCGAGGCCATGCGCGTCGTGCTCTCCACCGTGACCATGGACGGTGTCGTCGTGATCGGCGAGGGCGAGAAGGACGAGGCTCCGATGCTCTACAACGGTGAGGCCATCGGCGACGGCTCGCCGCCGCAGACCGACATCGCGGTCGACCCGATCGACGGCACCACCTTGACTTCGCTAGGCCGGGGCAATGCCCTGGCCGTCATAGCCGTCTCGGACCGCGGCACCATGTTCGACCCCGGCCCCTGCTTCTACATGGAGAAGATCGCCGTCGGCCCCGAGGCCAAGGGCTCGATCGACATGGCCCGCCCCGTCACCGAGAACATCGAATCCGTCGCCAAGGCCCTGGGCAAGCCGGTGCGCGACATCACCGCAGTCATCCTCGACCGCGACCGGCACAACGACCTCATCGCCGAGGTCCGCGCCTCGGGGGCCCGCATTCGTCTGATCCCAGACGGCGACGTGGCCGGCGCGATCTCCACCGCCT
>DATLBX010000118.1:0-7890 GCA_035526705.1 Acidimicrobiales bacterium
GTTGCTGTCCACGAAAGTCTTGCGGAAGCGCTCGTGGTCCTTGGGAGTAAAGCCGGTGGTGCCGACGACTGCGTGTACTGCGTTCTCGGCGCACCACTTGAGGTTCTTGCGGGCGGCTTCGAGCACGGTGAAGTCGACCGCAACCGCGACCTTGGCGTCCTTCATGGCCTCAGTCCCGGGCGAAATCTGAAGGCCCGGCAATTCGGCTCCCGTCACCCGCGAGACATCCATTCCGGAGTGGTGCGGATCCACGGCGGCCACCAGCTCGAGGCCCGGGCACGTGGCGACGGCTCGACACACCATCGCGCCCATGCGCCCCGCCGCGCCGAAGACCCCCACGCGGATATCCGCTCTGCTCATGTCGTCACGCGAACCGGCCGCACATTTCCGTCACTATGGCGGAAAAGTGCGGCCGGTTGCTTATGCGTGTCGGTGGACCTATGGCCCGCCTGTGTGTTCAGCGCCGGCGGCTGTCGCCTCCGCCGCCGCCCCGGCGCGGGTTGCGACGGGGACCGTCGCCGCCATCGCTGGAGCTGCTGCGTCCGCCCGGAGTGCCGAGGTCACCGAACTGCTCCTTGGCCTCGGACTCCCACGTGTCCTCGAACGAGGCGGCTCGGGGAGCCGACGGTGCTGACGACTCCGCCCGAGGCGCGCGCTCGCCGCGGGACTCGCGGCCGCCACGATCCCCACGGTCGCGTCCGCCCCGGTCACCGCCGCGGGACTCACGCCCGCCACGGTCCCCGCGGTCACTGCTGCGCGGCGCGCTCTCTTCGAAGTCGCCGCCCTCACCGCCACCCATGGGATCGCCGTTCTCGTCGACCAAGTCGAGACTGACCTTGCCGCCGGGGTCGACGTCGTCGACCTTGACGTTCACCGGCTGGTTCAGCTCGAGCACGTCCTCGACGCGCTCGATGCGCTTTCCGAAGGCACGGCCGAGCTTCGACACGTGCAGTAGGCCGTCGCGGCCGGGCAGGATGTTCACGAACGCACCGAACTTGGTGATGTTCACCACGACACCCTGGTAGACGGCGCCGACTTCAGCCTTCGGCGGGTCGAGGATCAACTCGATCCGGCGACGAGCCTCGTTCACGGCCGTCGACTCCTTCGAGCCGATGGTCACCGTTCCCACAGTCCCGTCATCGTCGACGTTGATGTCGGCACCGGTGTCGAGCTGCAGCTGGTTGATGACCTTGCCCTTCGGGCCGATGATCTCGCCGATCTTGTCCATCGGGATCTCGAAGCTGACGATCTTCGGCGCGGTTTCGCGCACCTCGGAACGGGCCTCGGAGATGGTCGAGTTCATGACTTCCAAGATCTGCAGTCGGGCCTCCTTGGCCTGACCGAGCGCCTCCTTCAGAACGTCCGCGGGGAGACCCTCGATCTTGGTGTCGAGCTGCAGGGCGGTCACGAAGTCCGCGGTTCCGGCGACCTTGAAGTCCATGTCGCCGAACGCATCCTCCGAGCCGAGGATGTCGGTGAGGGTGATGTACTTGCCCTCTTCGTGGATCAGGCCCATGGCGATGCCCGCCACCGGAGCCTTGATCGGAACGCCGGCGTCCATCAGCGCCAACGACGACGCGCAGACGCTGGCCATCGAGGTCGAACCGTTGGACGACAGCACCTCAGAGACGAGGCGCATGGCGTAGGGGAACTCGTCGGCCGGCGGGACCACCGGGGTGACGGCGCGCTCGGCGAGCATGCCGTGGCCGGTGGCGCGGCGGTTGCGGCCGAGCCGTCCGGTCTCACCGTTGGAGAACGGCGGCATGTAGTAGTGGTGCATGTAGCGCTTGGACTCTTGGATGTCCAGGCTGTCCTTGAAGGGGATCTCCATCGCCATGCGGGGCATGCCGAGGGCCAGGACGTTCAGCACCTGTGTCTCGCCGCGCTGGAAAAGGCCTGAACCGTGCGCGACCGGGAGAACCCCCACCTCGGCCGACAGGGCACGAAGGTCGTTGGTGCCTCGGCCGTCCATGCGGACGCCTTCGTCGACGATGAGCCGGCGGATGACTGCCTTGGTGAGCGACCGGATCGCGGCGCGGATCTGCTTGTTGTGGTCCGGCTCGGGGAACTCCTCGTTCAGGTTCGCCATGACGGTCGAGCCCGCCTCGTCGAAGGCCGCGTTGCGGGCCACCTTGTCGGCGATCTTTGCCGCTTTGGCGAACTCCTCCGTGCCCATTTCGGCAACCCGGGCGTAGATCTCGTCGCTGTAGTCGGGCTGCGGCGTGAACGGAACGTCCTCGCGGCGGCCGGCCTTGGCAACCAACTCGTCCTGCGCCTCGATGGCCTCGCGGATCCAGGTCTTCGACTCTTCGAGACCCTGCGCGATTACGTCCTCGGTGACCTTGGGGGCGCCGTTCTCGTACGCCTCCCAGGCGATCTCGGTGCTGCCGGCCTCGACCATCATGATGGCGATGTCGCCGGCCTTGCCGGCGTCCTCACCCTGACCGACACGACGACCGGCCACGACGAGCTCGAAGGTCGAGGCGTCGCCGTCCTGGTAGGTGGGGTGCGGGATCCACTTGCCATCGGTGGTGTACGCGACGCGCACGGCGCCGATGGGGCCGTCGAACGGCATGCCCGACAACATCAGGGCCGCGGAAGCGGCGTTGATGCAGATGACGTCGTGCGGGTTGACCTGGTCGGCGGCCAGCGGCATGCCGACGACGTGGACTTCGTTACGGAAGCCCTTGGGGAACGACGGACGCAGCGGGCGGTCGATCAGGCGGCACAACAGCACGGCTTCGTCGCCGGGTGCGCCTTCACGACGGAACACCGAGCCGGGGATCTTGCCCACGGCGTACTTGCGCTCCTCGATGTCGACGGTCAGGGGAAAGAAGTCCTGACCTTCACGAAGGTTCTTCGCCATGTTGGCGGTGACCAGAACGACGGTGTCGCCGATCCGGACGGTTACCGCGCCCTGAGATTGAGGGGCGAGTTTGCCCGTCTCGAAGGTAAGGGTCTTGTCCGTGCCTGATATCGGCACAGTGACAGTGGTGGCCTCAGCCATTTCACTCCTTTGGCCGGCTATGGGCTCTTCCCATCTCCCGGCATCTGGGGCGGTGGGCCAGATCCCAGTCGTCACCCACCGAATCTGAGAGCCGGTAAGCGGCGACTGGCAGCTGACCGCCAGAACGCCCAATTGCGGCGGCCGACGGCCGCCGGATGATTAGCGGCGCAGGCCGAGCTTGGCGACGAGGGCGCGGTAGCGCTCGACGTCTTGATTACGCAAGTAGGCCTGGAGCCTGGTACGCCGTCCGATCAACTGCTTGAGGCCGCGCTCAGTGTGATGGTCGCCACGGTGGACCTTCAGGTGCTCGGTGAGGTGGCGGATGCGATCGGTAAGGAGCGCAATCTGCACCTCGGCGGAACCTGTGTCGGTCTCGTGACGCCGGTGCTCGGCAATTACAGAAGTGGTGTCGGTAGGCATTTCCGAGAGGTAACCGTAGCAGGCAGGGTTGCCCGGCTTGGCCGGAGCGCCATTCTCGACCGCCTTATCGAAGGTTCTAGCTGCGGCGCTGGTCCACGCGCGGCGGGGATGGGGTCCCCGCCGCGCGGCGACGAGCCGAAGGCGGAGGAGCCAATGATGGCGATCAGGAGGCGAGCGTAAGCTCGCCGGATGATCGAGACCGATGTAGTGGAACGGGTGCTTTCAGCGGGGCTGAGCACGGGGGCAGAGTTCGCAGAGATCTTCGCGGAGGACCGTACATCGCAGTCGGCGACCTTCGATGACGGAAAGGTCGACGCCCTGAGCTCGAGTCGCGAGCGGGGCGCCGGCATTCGCGTGGTCTCGGGTCAGACCACGGGCTTCGCTTACACCTCTGACCTGCGGGAGGACGCGCTTTTGCGGGCCGCCCGCACCGCGGCGGCGGCCGCCAAGGGCGGAGGAGGCACCGACCGAGTCGTTTCTCTCGAGGAGGGGCCGGGTGTCCATGAGAGCGACGCCATCGACGCGGCCAAGACGGACAAGATCGAACTGCTCACTCGCGGGGAGGCCGCAGCGCGCGCCGCGGGCAAGGACATCGCTCAGGTCACGTCCAACTACGCCGGCACCCGCCGCCGGATTCAGATCGCCAACAGCGACGGCCTGATGACCGGCGACGACCGGTGGCGGACCCGGTTCATGGTCAGTTCGGTGGCCCTCGGTGACACCGGCCGCCAGACCGGGATGGGTTACATCTCCCGGACTCAAGGTTTCGAGTTGTTCGACGAGATCGACGTGGAAGACCTGGGGCGCGAGGCCTCACGCCAGGCGATCAGCAAGCTGGCCGCCCGGCCCGCCCCGTCGGGCGAACTGCCCGTCGTAATCGCCGCAGGAGGAGGAGCGGTGTTGTTCCACGAGGCGTGCGGACACCCACTCGAAGCCGACGCCATCGAGCGCGGCGCGTCGGTGTTCTGCGGAAAGGTCGGAGAGCGCGTGGCGGCTGAGTTCGTCACGCTGGTCGACGACGGATCCATGGCCAACCAGTGGGGCCACGTGCCGGTCGACGACGAGGGCAACCCCGGTCGGCGCAACGTCCTGATCGACAAGGGAATTCTCACTGACTACATGTGGGACCGCATCCGGTCGCGCAACGCGAAGCGGGAGTCGTCGGGTAACGGTCGGCGCCAGACCTACCGTCACCTGCCGATCGTGCGCATGACTAACACGTTCCTGGAGAACGGACCGGAGGACCCGGACGAGATCATTCGCCAGACCGACCACGGCGTGTACGTCGCCAAGCTCGGCGGTGGACAGGTCAACCCGGCAACCGGCGACTTCGTGTTCGGCATGACCGAGGCGTACATGATCGAAGACGGCAAGATCACCCACCCGCTGCGCCAGGCGAACCTGATCGGAAATGGCGCCGAGGTGCTCAAGCGAATCGACGCGGTGGCTAATGACTTCGCCATGTCGTCGGGCGGCGGCATGTGCGGCAAGGCCGGACAGTCGGCTCCGGTTGGGATGGGCCAGCCCACCCTGCGCGTTTCGTCGATGACGATCGGAGGCACGGCCGGTGTCTGAAAAGCCTGAGATTCAAGAACTCGCCGAGAAGGTCGCCTCATGGGCCGGCCCCGGCGAAGCCGTCGAAGCCTTCGTCACGCGCAGCCGCTCCACGAGCGTGCGGGTGCGAAACGGCGAGGTGGAGGAATTCACCTTCCAGGAGCCGGCGGGGATCGGCATCCGGGTGGTGGTCGGGAAGCGAGAGGGATTCGCGTCTGCCGGGTCGCTCGACGAGGTGGTCGCCAAGGAGACCCTCGAGGAAGCCCGCGACAACCTGGCCTTCGCGCAGGAGGACGAGTGGGTGGGCCTGGCCGAACCCGACGGCTTCGAGGCGCCCGAGCTCGACCTGTATCGGGAAGAGCTGGCGAAGCTGCCCACCGAGACGAAGATCCAGTGGGCGATGGATTTGGAAAAGGCCGTGCTGGCCGCCGACAAGCGGATAGCCCGGATCCACAGCGCTGGGTGGTCGGACGGTGAAGGCGAAAGTGCCGTCGCCACGACGACTGGCATCAGCCGGTGGGAGCGCGGCACGCATTGTTCATTGAGCGTGGGCGCGATGGCGGAGGAGAACGGGCAGACCCAGATCGGCGGCGGGTTCACGTTCGGCCGGTCACAAAGTGACATCGATCCAGACGAAGCCATCAAGGACGCGGTCGAGCATTCGGTCCGGATGCTCGGAGCCACCAAGCCGAAGTCGGCACGACTCCCCGCGATCCTCATGCCGTCGGTGACGACTTCGTTCCTCGGCGTGATCTCCTCGGCGCTGAACGGTGAGTCGATCCTGAAGGGCCGTTCGGTGTTCGCCGATCGTCTCGGCGAGGCTGTCGCGTCGGAGGTGGTGACGCTGGTCGACGACCCGACGGACCCGGAATCGTTCGGTGCCTCCCCGGTCGACGGCGAGGGCCTGGCGTCGCGGCGCAATGTGTTGATCGAGGGCGGAAGCCTGAAGAAGTTCCTGCACAACACATGGTCGGGGCGGAGGTCGGGTCACGGTTCCACGGCCTCCGCGGTTCGCGGCTACTCCTCTACGCCTTCGGTTGGAGCGCGCGCCTTGTCGCTGGTTCCGGGGACCAAGTCCCAGGAAGAGCTCATCGCGGAGATCGGCAACGGTGTGCTCATCCAGGGCGTCAGCGGTTTGCACTCGGGGGTGTCGACCGTGAGTGGCGACTTCTCGGTGGGAGCCACCGGTCTGATGATCCGCGACGGGGTCCTGGCCGAGCCGGTGCAGGAGATGACCATCGCTTCGACGCTGCAGCGGTTGCTGCTCGAGGTGACCGCGGTCGGTGGCGACGTGCGCTGGCTGGGAAGCACTGCCGGCCTCAGCCTGGTCATCGGGGAAGTGAGTCTCGGGGGGCTCTAGAACGCCTGCTAACTCGACGGCCTCCAGAGCCAGGTGTCGTTCTTGAACCTGTAATCGGTGGGGAACTGCCCGGGTTCAGCGACTGCTTCGTAGCCGCCGAAGGTGACGACGCCGTCGAAGGCCCACGTCGACGCGTAGGCGAAGTCGGCGCGGTCAGGGTTGCACGGAAGGGCCTCCCATCGAGCCTCCTTCACATGTAAGGCGAGCCCGTCATTGACGACGGTTTCAGGCCCGGCGGCGTGATAACCGAAGTCCGGCCCGAGGCTCGGGTTGCCGTCCTGGCAGTCCGCCGCGGGCGCCCCTGAGGGCAGCGTCGACCATTCACCCGTCGTCGGATCGAGCATGCCGCCGTGCGGATAGGGCCGTCCGTAGTTACCAGCTTCACCGCCGTCCGACGCATTCACGACGGCGTTGACCACGCGCTCCCCCGACCACCACCACGTCTCGTAGCCACCCAGGATTTCCGAGTCAGGCATGCGCCGCCATTGCTGAGTCGCCGGGTCGAATGCCGCGGCGCGAACGAGGCTGGGGCCGTCCGCGCCGGGATTAGGAACGAGTTCGTGGGCGAGCAGGACCACTTCGCGGCCAGTCCAGACCATGAAGCGGTCAAAGGAGGGCGACAACGGATCGCGCGGCATCTCGGACCACGTGTCCGACGCCGGGTCGTAGACGAGGTCCGGAAGAACACCACGCTCCTCACTCCCCCGGACGGCGATCACCTGGTTGGCGGAGCGAACGAGTCCGATATATGAGTCCTCGCCGAGGGGCGGCGGCGCGAGTCGTTTCCAGGAATCGGCCTTGACGTCGTAGGCCATCCAGACGCCCTCCTGCGGCGCCCCTTGGACGAAGCTCGGCCACGCCCAGACGTAGACGACGTCATCGATTACCACGGGGCGCGTCGGATCAGACAGCGGGGCGGGGGCGTCGGCAATGGTCTTCCAGGTGCCGGTGGCCGAGTCGAGGATGCCGCCGTCGCGCAGGCGGGTCTCCCTCTCGGGTCCGACGCAGCTCATCGCGGCGGTGGATGTCGCGGCGGTGGAGATCGAGATGACGGCAGGGCCCGAGGAGGCGCCGGAGGCGGTGGTGTCGTCGGACGAGGTGCCGTCCCGTGGCTCTTCCTGCGGGACGACCAGCGTGTCGTGGCAACCAGGCGAGGTGTCGCCGCCGACCACGAGGAGCCGGCCGTCGCCGAGAGGGGCGAGAACTGCGCCGCCGCGGGGCGGGAGAGGAGAAGGGGCGAGTTGCTCCCAACCCGCCCCGGGCGCAGCGGTCGTGGTACTTCCGCTGGGTACCTGGCCGTCCGGCGTTCCGCAACCCCCCAGGACGGCGGTCAACAAAAGCCCGGCGACAAGACGGCGACGCATACCCAAAGAGTGACTGAGTTCGCGCAAAATCAACTGCCAGTTCGGCGGGCCGCGCTCCGACTGACCAGCGAGTGATCCCGCCGCGCCCAACTGGGCGGCTTCACCCAGTCCACGACCGGGTGATCCCGCCCACTCCCAACCCGGTCCTCAACCGGGCGGCTTCACCCAGTCCACAACCCGGTGAT
>DATLBX010000119.1:0-2763 GCA_035526705.1 Acidimicrobiales bacterium
GGCTGGAACGACTTTTTCGCGGCGCACTTCGACGCCTACAAGACGGAGGGGCTGGTCCCCGGCCGGGTCGTGGCGCAGCGCGGGCTCAATCGGGTCTCCACGGGTGACGCCGAGTGTTATGCCGATCTTGCCGGCCGTCTCAGGCACGAATTGATGGGGCCGGGCGGCTCGGCTGGCTATCCTGCGGTGGGCGACTGGGTTGCCTTCCGTCCCCCGACGGGGGAGGGGAGGGGGATGATCCATGCGATCCTCCCGCGCCGTTCCAAGTTCTCACGCAAAGTCGCCGGCAACAAGACCGAGGAGCAGGTGGTGGCTGCCAACGTCGACACGCTCTTCCTGGTCTCGGGGCTCGACGGCGACTTCAATCCCCGGCGCATCGAGCGCTACCTGACCGCGGCCTGGGACAGCGGCGCCAAGCCCGTCGTCATCCTCAACAAGCTCGACCGCTGCGCAGATCCCGACCGCTGCCTGCTGGAGGCCCAGGCGGTCTCCATGGGCGTGCCGGTCCACCGGGTCAGCGCTAAGACCGGCGAGGGGTGCGAAGCCCTCCTTCAGTATTTGAAACCGGGCGAGACCGTGAGCCTCCTCGGCTCCTCGGGCGTGGGCAAGTCGACCCTGATCAACCGCCTCCTAGGCCGGGAGGCCCAGCGGACGGGCGACGTGCGCGAGGGGGACGACCGGGGCCGTCACACCACCACCCACCGCGAGCTCCTGTCGCTCCCGGGTGGCGGGCTTCTCATCGACACTCCGGGCCTGCGCGAGGTTCAGCTCTGGGAAGGGGACCAGGGCATAGAGTCCACTTTCGGGGACATCGAAGAGCTGGCGGAGGGCTGCCGCTTCTCCGACTGCCGTCACCAGGGGGAGCCCGGCTGCGCCGTCGGAGAGGCGGTCGCCCGGGGCGAGCTGCCCCCTGAGCGCCTGGAGAGCTACCACAAGCTTCAGCGCGAGCAGCACCAGATCCAGGTGAAACAGGACGAACTGGCCCGCCTCCGGGAGAAGCAGAAGAGCAAGGCCTCCCAGAGGGCTTTGAGGGAGCACTACCGCCTCAAACCCCGCGGCGACTGATTCCCCTGCCGCAATCTGCGTATTTTCCACAGCTTTAATATGTGTCTTCCGGGTGCAACTTCAGGCGTTGCCTGTGTTAAGGTATGGCGCATCACGAAGCTAGTGATATTCCAGAGGGGGTAGTCCCACCTAAGATGTGTGAGTCCCTCCCCCGGAAATCGGAAAAGGGTCACGGTGTGTAACGGATGATTCGCCACGCCATCCACCCAGACGTCTGGGTCCCTTCGTCGTGTGTTCTCTCGCCCGGAGTTCTTTTCGAGATTTCTTCGGCGGCGAAACGGGCATGCAGTGGGACGAGTAGGAGATGAGCATGAAATTTCTTGGTTCCCGTGAAGTTCGTATCGTCCTTCTCGTCCTCGCCGCGGTGGCTTCGGCCATTCCAGCCGCTGCCACGGATTTCTACACGATCACTCCCTGCCGTCTGTATGACAGCCGCCCCGGCCCCGGCGGACCGCTCGACCAGGGGGTGACATACACCGAGCAAATCACAGGCGAGTGCGGAGTGCCGACCGGTGCGAGCGCGGTCGCCTTGAACGTGACCATCATCGGCGCGAACGGATCTGGCGATCTGGCGGTCTTCCCTGCCGGCTCGCCGCCTCCCTTCGTCGGCATGCTCGCCTTCCGGGCCGGTCGGACGCAGGCGGTCCTCCAGACGGTGGGTTTGAGCCCGTCTGGGGCAGTGAGCTTCCGCGCCACGATCCCTCCGCCGCCGCCGAGTGGGCATTTTCACTTCGTCATCGACGTCGTGGGCTACTTCCTGGCTGCCAAGGCAGTGCCGGACACGGCAACGGTGACCGAGGACGCTGCTCCGACGACGATCAACGTCCTGGCGAACGACCAGAACCCCAACGCCGAGACGCTCACCATCGGCTCGGCGACCGATCCGGCCAACGGCACGGTCGTCATCGCGGGCGACAACCTGACCTTGACCTACGAGCCGGATCCCGACTACTGCAACGATCCCCCGGGGACGACGCTCGACACTTTCACCTATACGATCGCGCAGAGCGGCTCGACCGCGACCGTCTCGGTGAAGGTGACCTGCGTCAACGACGCCCCGGATGCAGTCGACGATGCGGCAACCGTCCTCGAGGATGCCGCGGCGACCCTGATCAACGTCCTGGCCAATGACGCGGACGCCGAGAACGATCCTTTCACCATCGCCTCGGCGTCCGATCCGGCGAACGGCACGGTCGTGATCGCCGGTGACAATCTGACCCTGACCTACCAGCCGGACGCCAACTACTGCGGCGCGGACAGCTTCACCTACACGCTGTCTCCCGGCGGCGATACCGCCACGGTCTCGGTGACCGTTACCTGCGTCGCGGGCAATCCGGTCGCGGCCGACGACGTGGCCACGGTGGCGGAGGACGCCGCGGCGACGCCGATCGACGTCCTGGCCAACGATTCAGACGAAGAGAGCGACCCCTTCTTCATCGCCTCGGCGAGCGATCCGGCGCATGGCACGGTGGTGCTGACTGGCGGCACGCCCGGCGCGCACACGGGCCTGACCTATCAGCCGGACGCCAACTACTGCGGTCCGGACAGCTTTACCTACACCCTGACCCCGGGCGGCGACATCGCCACGGTATCGGTGACGGTCACCTGTGTGAACGACAACCCGAACGCGGTGGACGATGTGGCCACCGTCCCCGAGGATGCGGCGGCGACGGCGGTCAACGTCCTGGCCAACGATGC